>JASJCN010000165.1 GCA_030065975.1 Myxococcota bacterium | reverse complement strand
GCATC
Source organism: Myxococcota bacterium (assembly GCA_030065975.1). GTDB lineage: Bacteria > Myxococcota_A > UBA9160 > UBA9160 > UBA6930 > JASJCN01. Next base: position 11,451 of record JASJCN010000165.1, on the reverse strand, counting down.
GGAGGCCTCGCCCATGACGGCGACGCCTTCCACCTGCTCGTCGAGTCCGACGACGACAGGCAGGCCGGCAGCGAGGTCTTCCTCGCGAGCTACGCTACGCGCCAGGACCTGCTCGACGCCACGATCTCGAGCTCGGCGTTCACCCAGTTGAACATCGGCACGGGGTTCGGCATCGGAGGCCTCGCCGCGAGCTCCGTAGCCGAGCCTGCCGCCGCGCTCCGGGGGTTCGTCATGCTGCTGGGAAGCGGCCTGCTGTTGCGGCGGGGCTGGTAGAGTCGACTTCGACGGGCCTGGCCCGTCCTCGGTCGTGGCCCTCCGGGTTGGTGTGTTCGGCGACGGACGCGTAGCTTCGCCGTCCATGCGGCTCGCGGAGGCCCATGGCACGGAGGAAGACGCCATGAAGCTCATCGATCTGACCCGTCGACTCGACCCAGCCGACCTCGAACGCCTGCCCGAGGCCGCACGCCTCGCTTCCTCGGTTCTCGTTCCCGAGATCGAGCACGTCGAGCCCGCGGGCAGAGGTGCGGACATCATGTGCGGCCTGTTCGGTTGCACCCGAGACGACCTGCCCGATGGCGAGGGCTGGGGCGAAGAGCAGCTCAGGATCTCGAGTCATCTCGGCACCCACGTCGACGCGCCGCTTCACTACGGCTCGACCTGCGAGGGGGCCCCCGCCCGGACCATCTCCGACATCGCACTCGACGAGCTGTACTGCGATGGCGTCGTGCTCGACGTCCGCGACGACGCGACATCCGGCCAGGGCATCCCGGTCGAGGCCCTGGAGCGGGCCGTTGCGTCGACTGGCGCCGAGATCGGACCGCGCACGGCACTGCTCCTGCGCACAGGCCAGGAGCGCTACGGCCTCGCGGACCTCGAGTTCTACTGGTACCCGGGGATGACCCGCGAGGGCACGCTCTTCCTGGCGGAGCTCGGAGCCAAGGTCCTCGGCACGGACGCGGTGGGCTGGGATCGCCCCTTCCTGGAGATGCGCCGCGCCTTCCAGGAATCGGGGGACGCCGGCGAGATCTGGGACGGTCACTTCGCCGGGCGCGACCGCGAGGTCTTCATCGTGCAACAGCTGACGAACCTGGCTTCTCTGCCCTCCTCGGGCTTCAAGGTCGGGTTCTTCCCCCTGCTCCTCGCGGGCTGCAGCGCATCGCCCGCCCGGGTCGTCGCGTTCGTCTGAAACATGGTACCCCTGGGTCCGGGGCGCAGGTCAGGCGTCCGACCTGGAGGTACCGCGCATGGATCAGCCCGGATCGAACCGAAGCACCAATGAACCCCTCCCGCCCCGGCGGCACGCCTTTGCGCCGGCGGCGCTGGGGATCATCGCCGCGCTCCTCTTCGGGTGCGGAGGCGGCCCCACGCTCGTCTTCCCGGGCGGCGCCCTTGCCGGGACCGAGGTGGCGGAGCCCGTCACCGACTGGTCCTTCGTCGACGCCCGCTTCGTCGATCTCGAGACTCGACCAAGCGACCCGTATTCCGTCGAGCTCAACTACATCCTGCGCGACGGCAAGCTCTACATCGACCCGTCCGAGGGCAAGCGGTGGCTCGACCACATTCGTGAAGACCCTCGCGTGCGCGTCCGCTTCGGCGACGAGATCTATCGCGCCACGGCCGTGCTCGTAGGCGAGCCGGGCGAGCTGCCCGACTTCGATCCCGAACGCTTCATCTACCGGCTCGATCCACGCTGACGCCGCGGCCGGAGAGGCCTGCCGCCCGAGTCGCCCTGCTCGACCCGGCACTGCCCCCTCTGCCCCGCGAAACCGACCCATCGGGAACCAGTGCTTCTCGATGGGAGCGCCACGCCTCATCCGCATGCCACGAGGTTCCGCATCCGGACCCGCTCGTAGGCGGCCGCGGTGACGGTGAGCATCCAGCCCACCCGAGCCGTTCCTTCGTGACGTCGTCCTGGGCCTGGAACATCGCGTAGGCGTGAACCGTGGCCGTGGCGAGGGGCCCACAGGTGCGCCGCCGGGCGCCGAGGCTCGGTTCCCGCGGCCGAGAAGGCGCCAAACGGATGAGAATCGGCTAGAAGGACCCGCTCCGCCGCGAGAGGAGACCCCGCCCCTGGGCGGGCTTCGACCCGATTCGGGCAGAGAACCGAATCGGCGGATCGAGTGTCTCATCGGGTCGAAATTTTGGGGGGGAACGGCGGTGAGAGAACTCGACCGCAGAGCGGTCTCGCGCGCGTGGGGTGTGCTCGCGGCGGCGCAACAGTCATCGATGCGGGGCGGAGCATGCGCCCTGGCCTGCGGCCTGCTGTTGGCCGCGTCGATCGGCAACGCGAGCGGCATGGACGTGGACGGCGACGGGATCGTGGGGCCGTCCGACTTCTTCGCGCTGTTGCGTCCTTGCATGGGCGCCGAGGTCACCACCCGGCCCGAGTGCGCGGAGGCGGACCTGGACGGGGACGGCGTGGTCGGGGCCTCGGACTTCTTCACCTTCCGACCCGCGCTGGGCTCTTCCGTACCGGTGGACGAAGAGCCGGACGACGAGCCCGACGACCTTCCGGTCGGAGGGCCGGCGGACTTCAACGGCTATCGGGGCCCCGATCGAAACGGGGTCACCCGTGCCGACGTGGGGCTCGCGGACGATTGGTCGAAGCTGCCCGGCGGCGAGCCGAAGCTGCTCTGGCAGACCGGAGACCTCGGGGTCATCGGCATCGACCACACGAACGGTCAGGTCTCCGTGTGGGAAGGCAAGGCGTTCGCGGTCACGTACTTCGGCGGGAAGCGAACGGTCTTCGCCTTCGACGAGGCCGGTCGCGAGATGTGGCGCCAGCCCCTGCGGAAGGACTATGGCGGCACCCACTCCGCCAATCCCTCGGCCTGGGTGGAAGACGGGCGCGTCTACATCCACGACGACGAGTTCGACTACTGCTTCGACGCCCTGACCGGAGCCGAACTCTGGAAGACCGCACGCGCGGGCGACCACAAGTCGAGCCCGATCGTGATCGACGGCGTGTACGTCATGGACGGCAATAGCGGCTTCGTGGGCAAGGACTCCCAGACCGGAGGCACCGCGTGGCGCATCCCCTCGTGCCCGGGCGAGATCAGCAACGCCGTCGGCTCGGTCATGGTGTGGAGGACGCCTGGCAAGAGCTACGCGCTGTTGCAGTTCGACGAGAACAACTGCCTGATGCTGGTCGACCCCCTCACCGGAGGGCAGGTCTGGACCCTCGATCCTCCGGGCGGCGGTGGAGACGGTGCACCCAACACGTCGCCGCTGATCCACCAGGATCGCCTCGTGCTCACGAGCCGCGATCTGGGATCCGCCCAGCACCAGGTAATCTACGAGGTGTTCCCCGACGATCCCGAGCGCGCACCCGAGATCATCTGGTCGGGGGGCGAGGAGATCGTGAAGGGATCTCCGGTGATCCATCAAGGCCACGCCTTCTGGGGATACACCAGCCGTCACTCCACCTACGCCCAGTCCATGGACGTCCGGGCCGGCTTGCCCCGCTACTTCACCAGAGACCCGGCTGGAATCCGATCCTGCGTGAAGGGCTACAACGACCTGCTCGTAGCCGACGGCAAGCTCTACGGCACTGGCTGCCTGCAGTCCACGCTCGCGCGCCCCTCGATCGACGGCCTGGATCTGGTGGACGTGTTCGACAACGACGCGAACCACCAGACCACCCCCACCGTCGTGGGGGGACGCATGTACGTGTACAGCTACGACGGCTACCGCCAGGGCGGCGAGAGGAAGGCCCGGGTCAAGGTCTTCGACGTGGCCGCACCGGCCGGCGCCGCGCCCACCATCACCCAACGCGGGCTGCCGAATGGCGCCGTGGGGAAGTGGTACGAGCAGCGGCTCTGGGTCTCGAGCGGCAATGGCCTGCGCACGTGGTCGCTGGTGGGTGGCTCCCTGCCGGAGGGCCTCACGCTGGATGGCGACGCGCACATGCTCGTGGGCCGCCCCGAGAGCGCCGGAAGCTTCAGCGTGACGTTCGAAGTCCGGGACGCGGACGGAGACACCGACCGCAAGACGTTCGGGCTCACCGTCCAGCCGTAGCCGCCGAGAGCCCGGGGGTGGGTCGTGGAGGCGGCGGGAATCGGACCCGATTCCCACCTCGTCCCGATCCGCTGCGGCCGCCCCCCCAAGCCCCTCGGGCCGCCGGTGCCGCCGGCCTGGCCTGCAGCGGCACCCGATCGGTGCGGAGCTTCTCGATCTGCCGCTGAAGCGGCCAAGGCACGTCCGGCCCTCCTGCCGCTGCGAAGCGGCGGCCCCTGCTCATCCCGGGTCATGTCGTGGTTGGAGCTCTCATCGATAGCTTCTGGCAATGCCCGACATAATTTAAATTCATTTTGCAGATCATCGATCAGGGTTGAACCTGTTGTGAGTCGGAGCGCGCCCAAGAGCGCTGCTCGTCACGGGGCTGCACGTCAAGGTCAAGAGGAGGACACGACATGGCCAACCACAGGAATTCGATCGTTGCCGCGATCGCGGTTGCTTGCAGCCTCGCATGGGCATCGGTCGCGGTCGCCGAATCCACGTTCGGCGCGCAGCCCAAGCCCAACAGCTTCTGGTGGCCGGATCAGCTCGACCTTACGAAGCTCCGCTCGAACGATCCACGTTCCAATCCCTACGGAGACGAGTTCGACTACGCGGAAGCCTTCGCCGAAGTCGATCTCGAAGCCCTCAAGGCCGACATCGAGAAGACCCTCAAGACCTCCCAGGACTGGTGGCCCGCGGACTGGGGCCACTACGGCGGCCTGATGATTCGCATGGCGTGGCACAGCGCGGGCACCTACAGGATCCACGACGGCCGCGGCGGCAGCGATGGCGGCCAGATGCGCTTCGACCCCCTGAACAGCTGGCCGGACAACGCGAACCTCGACAAGGCGCGGCGGCTCCTGTGGCCGGTCAAGCAGAAGTACGGCCGCAGCGTCTCGTGGGGCGACCTCATGATCCTCGCGGGCAACGTGGCTCTGGAGTCCATGGGCTTCCAGACCCTCGGTTTCGCCGGGGGCCGCGTCGACGATTGGGAGCCCGAGCTCGTGTACTGGGGCCCGGAGACCGAGATGCTCGGCAACGACGAGCGCTACGACGAGGAAGGCGAGCTCGAGAAGCCCCTCGGCGCCGTCCACATGGGCCTCATCTACGTGAACCCGGCAGGGCGCAATGGCGACATGGACCCCCGGGGCGCTGCGGTGGACATCCGCGAATCGTTCGGGCGCATGGCGATGAACGACGAGGAGACCGTCGCCCTGATCGCGGGTGGACACACGCTGGGCAAGGTACATGGCGGCTCGAAGGCCGAGTGCGTCGGGCCGGAGCCGGCCGCCGCACCGACCGAGGAGCAGGGTCTCGGCTGGACGAACGAGTGCGGCAACGGCAACGCGGAGCACACCAACACCTCGGGCTTCGAAGGCGCCTGGACCCAGACGCCGACCACATGGTCGATCCTGTACCTCCAGAACCTCCTCACGCTCGACTGGAAGAAGCAGGAGTCGCCGGGCGGCGGCACGGTGTGGGTGCCGACCGACGAACGCCTGCACCAGTCCGTGCCGGACGCGCACGTCGAGGGCAAGCGCAACCCGCCGATCATGCTGACCACCGATCTGACCCTCAAGGAAGATCCCGAGTACCGGAAGATCGCCGAGCGCTTCCTCGCGAACCCCAGAGAGTTCGACGAGGCCTTCGCACGCGCCTGGTTCAAGCTGACCCATCGCGACCTCGGTCCGAAGGCCCGCTACGTCGGCTCCGAGGTTCCGGAGGAAGACTTCGTCTGGCAGGATCCGGTGCCGGCCGGCGAGAAGATCAGCAGCCGTGAGGCGAAGGCGCTGAAGGCGAAGATCCTCGACTCCGGCCTCGACGTCGGAGAGCTGGTCCGGACCGCCTGGGCGTCGGCTTCGACGTTCCGCACGTCGGACATGCGCGGCGGCGCCAACGGTGCGCGGATTCGGCTCGCCCCGCAGAAGGATTGGGCAGTCAACGATCCCGAGGAAGTCGCGAAGGTACTCGGCAAGCTGGAGTCGATCAGGAAGGATGCCGGGAGCGACGTCTCCATGGCCGACCTGATCGTCCTCGCCGGTGCGGCCGGGATCGAGCAGGCCGCCAAGGACGCCGGGCACGAAGTCGACGTGCCCTTCGAGTCGGGTCGCGGAGACGCCAGTCCGGAGATGACCGACGCTGCGTCGTTTGCGGTTCTCGAGCCGACGGCCGATGCGTTCCGGAACTACTACACGGAGGAGGCCTATCTCCCGCCGGCCGAGATGATGGTGGAGAAGGCAGACCTGCTCGGGCTCACGGTGCCCGAGATGACGGCTCTCGTGGGGGGCCTGCGGGCCTTGGGGGCGAACGCTGGAGGATCCGAGCACGGCCTCCTGGTCGACGAGCCTGGACGGCTGAGCAACGCCTTCTTCGTCAACCTGCTCGACATGTCGACCGAATGGAAGAAGGCCGATGCCGACGGGCTCTATCAGGGCATCGACCGGGAGAGCGGTGAGCCGAGGTGGACCGCGACGACGGTCGACCTCGTCTACGGCTCCAACTCGGAGCTGCGCGCGGTGGCCGAGGTCTATGCCTCCGACGAGACCGAGTTCGTGGGCGACTTCGTCGCCGCCTGGACCAAGGTGATGAACCTCGACCGCTTCTGACGAGACGGGACCGCGCGCGCCGCGGTACCCGACTCCGCCTCCTCCCGACTCCGAACGCCATCTCCAGAGCCTGCCAACGGCCTCTCGGGCCCCGATCAGCGCGAGCGTCCGCCTTGGCGGAGACCTGCCGACGGTTAGGTTCTGGCATGAGCGGCGACCGAACGAACGCACGACGAACAGCGCCCTGGCTGGCTCTGCTGGCCATCCTCGTTCCGGGCGTCGCCTCTGCCACGGACTCCTTCACGGTCGGAAGCCCGGCGGGAGGGGCCTACTCCGTGGGCGTGTGGATCGCCATGGGAGAGGCGGCGAACGAGGTCGAACAGGCCCTGATGACCGCAGGGCGCCCCGCTGAGTCGAGCGCGCAAGCCCTGCTCCGCTCGGAAGACGGGCAGACTTTCGTCGAGATCACGGCCTGGCCTTCCCTGGATCTGGCAGAGACGTACAGCGTGCCGTACGTCCCCTCCGCCCAGGTCTACTGGCGGCGAGTCTTCGAGCTCCACCGCGCCTTCGGATCGGCTCCCCTCGAGCTCCGCGCTGGCTCGTCCGTGCAGTGGTCGGAGTTCCTTCTGCGAAGCCCCAAGGAGCGCGAGAACCTGGCGCCGCTCGTCAGCGGGATGGTCGGTGCGATGGCCGCCGCCGGACCCGAATCGCTCTCGGCGATCGGGCAGCTCCACAGCGTGCAGAACACGAGCATCGGACTTCTCGGTCTCTGGAAGACGAAAGACGGCTTCAAGGTCTTCGAACGCGACCGGACCTTCGGATCGACACCCTACTGGGAGCCCTACGCGGACAACGCGCATTGGATGCTCGGCGTCCTCCGAATCCGCTGATTCCGGGTCGTCCGGCTCCGCAATGCGACGCAATGCTGCGGGGACGTCCCCGCCCCGGTGATGTCCCTTGGCGGGGGGACGTGCCCCAGGGTCATCCGCGGGCGGACGTTCGCTGCGACGCCCCGAGGCCGGTCGCCCGAGGCTGTGATCCCCCAGGGACTGGTCCCGCCTTAGTGCTCCTCCTACCGACCCTCCGCGCTGCGGCGCCCCGTTCCTGAACCGCAGATGATGTTGCGACGACCGAACCCGGGTCAGCCGCACCCGCCGGCCAGGCAGCCGGGGCACCCTCGCTATCCTCCTCGCGTGCAAGGGTTTCTCGCGCGCAAGCGGCTCCATGGGCCGGGCGGCCTGCTCTCCCTGTTCTCCGTGTTCTCCCTCTCGTTCCTGCTGGCCTCCGAGGCCCTCGCCCAGGAACGCCTTCCCCTGGTGACCGTCGGGCGGGCCGAGCTGGCCCCGTTGCTGCACGAGGTCACGGTCACGGGCACGGTCACTTCCCCGCGCGTCTCGCGCATCTCGGCCGAGGTGGGCGGCCGGGTCGCGGCCATGGACGTGGAGGTGGGCGATCGCGTGGAGCCCGGCGCACGCCTCGCCACGCTGGACGACGAGCTGGCGCGGATCGAGCTGCGGCGCCTGCGTGCCGCCACCCGGGAGGCCGAAGCGGCCCTCTCCGACGCGCGTCGGCGCCTGGCTGATGCGGAGAGCCTCGCCGTCGAGAGAGCCATCGCGAAGACCGCGCTGCGCACGCTCCAGGCCGAGGTGGAGATGGACGACGCCATCGTCGCCCGGGTACGAGCCGAGGCGGCGCGGCAGGAGGCGTTGCTCGAGCGCCATCACGTGGACGCGCCGTTCGCCGGGGCCGTGAGCCGCAAGCTCGCCTACACCGGAGAGTGGATCGAGCCGGGCACGCCGCTGGTGGAGCTGGTCTCCACCGGAGACCTGCGCATCGACTTCCAGGTGCCCCAGGAGTACTTCCCGCGCGTGTCCGGTGGCGATGCGGTCGAGGTGGCGCTCGACGCCGTGCCCGAGCGGACGCTGGCCGGCAAGGTGGACGCGACCGTGCCCCAGAGCGAGCCCGGCGCGCGCACGTTCCTGATGCTCGTGCGCCTGAACGACGCGGAGGTCGCGATGATCCCCGGCATGTCGGCACGCGCCCGGCTCCGCCTCGGCGGCGGCGGGACCGGCGTGGTGGTGCCCCGGGACGCCCTGCTGCGGCACCCCGACGGGCGCGTCACGGTCTGGGTCCTCGACGCCGAGGGTGGAGCGGGGGAGAACGGCAGCGCCCGGGTCCGCGAGCGTCGGGTGGTGCCGGGGAGCGCCTTCGACGGGCGGGTACAGATCGTGGATGGGCTCGAGGCGGGGAGCCCGGTGGTGCTGCTCGGCAACGAGGGGCTGGCCGAGGGCCAGCGCGTTCGCCTGCAGACCGCACCGGCGACGCTCTAGGGCCTGGGGATGGGCTTCGAGAGCCTCGTCCGCCGCGGCACCCTGGTGGCGGTCGCCGTCCTGATCCTCTCGGTCCTCGGGCTGGTCTCGGCACTGCGCATCCCGGTCCAGATGATTCCCGACCTGGACGTGCGCACCGTCAGCGTGCGCACGATCTGGCCCGGCGCGACGCCCCAGGACGTGGAGCGGGAGATCCTGATCGAGCAGGAGGAGTACCTTCGCAATCTCCCCAGCCTGCAACGCATCGAGTCCACCGCCACCAGCGGGCGTGCGGAGATCGAGCTCGAGTTCCCGTTCGGGACCGACGTCACCGAGGCGCTGATCCGGGTGAACAACGCCCTGAGCCAGGTGGCCTCCTATCCCGAGAACGTGGACCAGCCGAGGATCTTCGCCTCGTCCTTCTCGAGCAACGCGTTCATGTTCTTCCGCGTGGAGCCACTCGCCGGCAACCCTCGGGGCCTCGACATGGACATGATGCGCGACTTCGTCGACGACCACGTGCGGGTCCGCATGGAGACCGTCCCCGGAGTCTCCCAGGTGCTGGTCTGGGGCGGCGCCGAGCGACAGGTCCGCGTGCTGCTCGACCCGGCGCGACTGGCGGAACGCGGGCTCGGAGTCGCGGACGTGCGGGCAGCGCTCCGGAGCCGCAATCGGGACGTCTCCGGCGGCGAGGTGGAGAGCGGCAAGCGCCGCTTCCTGCTGCGGACCGTGGGACGCTTCGAGCGAGTGGAGGACCTCGAGCGCCTGGTGCTGGCACGCAGCGGCGATGCCGTGGTGCGGCTGGGTCAGGTGGCGGAGGTCGAGCTCGACCACTTCGAGCTCCGCGACCGCACCACCGTGAACGGCGCGCCGGGTCTCGGCCTGGCGGTCCGGCGCGAGCTCGGCTCCAACGTGATCGACATCAAGGACGCGATGATGGCGGAGATGGACGCCATCAATCGCGAGGTCCTGGGACCCGCGGGCATGGCCCTCTCCCTCACGGCCGATGACGTCCGCTACGTCCGCTCCTCGATCGCCAACGTGTGGACCAACCTCGCCATCGGCGCTGCCCTGGCCACGGGCGTGATGTTCCTCTTCCTGCGTTCCGTCCGGGCCACGGCCATCGGGGTGGTGGGCATCCCGATCTGCACCATCGCCGCCTTCCTGGGGCTCCTCCTGGCCGGGCGCACCGTGAACGTGATCTCGCTGGCGGGAGTCGCCTTCGCCATCGGGATGACCCTCGACAACAGCATCGTCGTGCTCGAGAGCATCGAGCTCGAGCGTCGGCGCGGGTTGGATCGCTTCCGTGCGGCCGTGCGTGGCGTGAAGGAGGTGTGGCCGGCGGTGCTGGCCTCGACGCTCACCACCGTGCTCGTCTTCGTCCCCATCGTCTTCATCCAGGAAGAGGCCGGCCAGCTCTACTCCGACATCGCCATCGCCGTGTCGGCCTCGATCCTGGCCTCGATGGCGGTTGCCATCACGGTGATACCGACTGCCAGCGCGCGGCTGGCGTTCGGGGGTGCGGGCGAGAGCAGCTCGCGGAGCGGTGATTCGCGGCTGCGGCAGAGCATCCTCGCGGCCATCGCCTGGCCGCTCGAGACCCCGGCTCGCCGCGCCGCGGCCATCTTCGGCACGGTGGCGGCGAGCGGCGCGGTGTTCTGGCTGCTGACGCCCGCGGCGGAGTACCTGCCCGAGGGCGAGGAGCCCAAGACCTTCGCCACACTGAGCGCGCCTCCGGGCTACAACCTGGCCGCGATGTCCGCCGTGGCCGACGAAGTGGAGGCCTACCTGCTCCCCTTCGTGGGCGCCGACCCGGAAGCCTACGAGCGGGGCGAGGCGCCGGTGCCCGCCCTTCGATACGTGAACCTGCGCGTGAACGCCCAGCAGCTCCGCATCGTGAGCGAGCCCGTGGACCCCGTGCACATCCGCGACGTGATGGATGCCATCGAGGCGAAGTACGGCGAGTACGCGGGCATGCGCCCCTTCGTCTCCCGCGGCTCCATCATCACGAGCAACGACGCGGGTACCCGGAGCATCGACCTCGACATCTCGGGGCCGCGGCTCGAGGCGGTCTACGAAGTGGCGCGCGCGATCTACGCGCGTTCGCAGGAAGTCTTCGGGAACCCACGGATCCAGACCCGCCCGCCCACGCTCTCGCTCGCCCAGCCGCTGATCGAGGTGCGGCCCGACTGGGATCGGGCCGCCGAGCTCGGCCTGAGCGCCGAAGAGCTCGGGCTCACGGTGGCGGCGCTCACCGACGGCGCCTTCGTGGACGAGTTCTTCTTCGCCGACGACAAGGTGGACATCTTCCTCTACAGCCAGGCGGGCACCGACGCGAGAGCCGATGGGCTCGGCTCGCTTCTGATCCAGACGCGGGGCGCTGCGATCCCCCTGGCCTCGGGTGGCACCACGCTGAGGGTGACGGTGCGGCCCCCGTTCACCCGGCGCACGGTGGCGGTGTCCACCGTCTCGACCACGCGGGCCACCGAGGCCAGGGGGATCGCAGCGCCCCGCGTCTGGATCAGAAGCGAGCCGAGCCCATCGGCTCTCGCGTCGGTGCCCGCCTGGCTGTAGAGGAAGATGTCCACCTTGTCGTC
>JASJCN010000164.1 GCA_030065975.1 Myxococcota bacterium | reverse complement strand
CCGAGCGGAGCCAGTGGCGCAAGCAGTCCGGCGAGACCTGGCGAAGCGCGGGCGGCGAGCGGGCGCCGGTGCGCTCCATGAGCCGGGACGACGCCGTGGCCTACTGCCGCTGGGCCGGCAAGCGTCTGCCCACGGCCGAGGAATGGGAGTACGCCGCCCGCGGCGCCGCGCGCCGGGTCTTTCCGTGGGGCGACGAGTGGGACCCGAGCCGGCTCGGCCTCGGGCCTTCCGCGGCCAATGGCGCGAGCCCCCGCCTGGCGGCCGCCGGCGCCACACCCGAGGGCATCCAGGGCCTGGCCGGAGGCGTCTGGGAGTGGACCTCCACGAACATCGAGGACGAGGGGGTGCTGAAGGGCGGCTCGTTCGCCGAAGAGAACCCCGCGAGCTTCCGGGGCGCCGCCCGCCGGCGGGAGGATCCGGGAGCCCCCCACGTGGACGACGGCTTCCGCTGCGCACGGGATGCGTGAGAGTCCGGGCATGCGGATCCTCACTCGTCGCCCCCGGGGAATCCGCTGAAATCAAGGCCATGAAGGAACCCACGATGAGTCGAAGCCAAGCGGCGCGCCGAGAGATCGGCCTGCTCGCCGCCTTTCTGCTGGTCCTCTCCGCCGTCATCACGGGGGCGGCGAACGCCGCTCCTCGCGACCAGGTGCTCGAGACCCTCGGCAAGGTCTCGCCGGGCTGGTCCGATCTCGGCCTCGAAGCGCGGGTGAACGACGGCGGCAGCCAGGTCGTCCGGGTCGGCGACGAGGTCCGCTACGTGTTCGGGGCGAAGGCCGACGCGCACCTGACCGTGCTGCACGTCGACAGTCACGGCGTGATCTCGGTGCTGTATCCGAGCGCCGCGTACCCCGGCAACCGGATCGCGGCCGGTCTCCCCAACTCGATTCCCGCCGGCAGCGACCTCGCCCTCGAGGTGAGCCCGCCGATGGGCCGCGAGGACGTGTTCGTCTACGCCACCCGCGAGGCCGTCACCCTGGCCGACCTCGGGCTCTCGGATGCGACGCCTCTCGCGGTCGTCGACGTGGCGGACGCCCCGGCCTTCGCCGCTCGCGTGGCGGAGGTCCTGTCCGCCCGGTCCGGAGCGACGGGCGCGAACGTGGCTGCGGCCCACGTCCCCCTGCGCGTCGTCGGCCGCGGCGATCTCGACATGACCAAGGAGGACATCCTCGCCTACTTCACGGTCCAGACCCGGGCCCTGCGGCGACCCAAGATCGACCTCCAGGTCCACTTCGACTCCGGCTCCCACGTGCTCGACCAGGCCGCGCGCGACCAGCTCGACCAGATGGGCATGGCGCTGCAGGAGCTCGACGAGACCTTCGTGATCGGCGGACACACCGACGACGTGGGCGAGGCCGAGTACAACCGCGAGCTCTCCCGGCGCCGTGCCGAGGCCGTTCGCGGCTACCTCGAGTCGCGCTACGAGATCCCGTCCGAGCGCCTTCGGGTCGAGGCCTACGGCGAGGAGAAGCCCCTCGAGGCCGACGTCTCGAGCGAGGCACGTGCGGCGAACCGGCGCGTGGAGTTCGAGCTGATCCGCTAGCCGGAGGCCCGAAGGACCTCGAGCGCTGCGCGCTCGCAGCGAAGAGCTAGCCGCCGCCGAACACTCGGGCGTGTCCGGCTCGCAGGGCGGCAAGGACCGGGCTCTTGGCCTCGAAGCGCGCGACGATCACGCGCTCCTCGGCCGGGAGCTCGACCGGGTCTCTGGCGACCACTTCGAACGGCCGCTCCTCCTGGAGTGCCCGATGCACCCGGGTGTTGCCTCCGATCGCATGCTGGCGACGTTCGACGTCGGTCACGAAGCGGACGTCGAAGGGCAGGTCGAGCGCAGAGCACAGGACCGCGAGATGCCGCGGGAGGTCGCGTCGCAGGGACTCGAAGTCGACGAAGAGGCGGCGGCCCCGGTTGGGAAAGTCGTACAGGAGCGAGCGGTACTCGCGGTCCCAGGCGCGCAGGTAGTCGGCCAGGCCGTCCTTGTTGGTGCGCTTGGTCCGTGTGGAGGACCAGGCATGCAGCGGGCTGCGAAAGAGCACCACCGCATCGAAGCGAAGCCAGGGATCGAGCGCCTGGAGGGCTACGTGGTTCTTGTCGGACGAGATCAGCACGGGCTCACCCTGGGCCGCGGCGATGCGATCGAACCAGTCCACGGGATCTCGAGCCAGGCCGCTGCGCAGCTCGATCCCGAGCACCGGGCAGCCGGGTCGCCGGCAGTGACCGCAGAGCGGCATGCCGCTCGGTGCGCCGGACCGGAACTCGAGCGGCGCCGGGCCGAAGCCGGGGCCGCTGCGGTCGGCCCGGTGCACCAGCCAGTGCGACTCGCCCACGTTCGCCACGCCGGGAAGCGACCCCAGGAAGTAGGAGACCAGCGTCGAGCCACAATAGGACACGCCACAGAGGGCTATGTGCCGTGCCTTCGGCTCGGTCGCCGGTCCGCGCTCGAGGTGGGCGAGGAGACTCGCCACGCTCGACCCCCGGGTGAAGCGGCTGCCCCGCACGGTGTCGAGCTCGAGGTAGCGCCGCGCGTGGTCGCGGGCTTCCTCGAGTCTTCCCGCCCGGGCCGCGATGCGGGCCCGCCGTGCCCAGGCTTCTGGATCGTCGGGTACCCGTCTCGACGCCTCCTCCCAGCAGCGCTCCGCGAGCCTCTCGCGTCCGCACAGGGTCGCAGCACTCGCACAGCGGCGGAGCGTCCCGCCCCTGGGCTCTGCGGCCAGCAGCGCCAGGCGGTAGCGGAGTAGCGCGCCCTCGAGGTCGGGCAGGTCTCGCCGACGGTCGCCGCTCTCGCGCAGCGTCCGGGCGAGCCACCGCCGCATCCGGTGGAGGGCGCGCGAGAGCATGGCCGGGGAATCTACCGAACTCCCCGTGCCCCGCGGAGCGAAGTCAGCGAGGGCGCGGGGCGCGCCGGCGAAGCGCATCTCGCACCTCGGACTCTCCCCGTCGGCTCTCCGGCGGCAGGTAGGGCAGGGACAAGGCCCGGTAGATCTCCTCCTCGCTCCGCCCGCCCACCCGCTCGTCGCCCCGGAAGAGCCCGTACTCGTTGAGGCGGAGCCCCTGGGCCAGGGCGAGGCGCCGCAGGGCCACCGTATGGGCCCGGCTGCCGGTGAAGTAGAGCCACGCACTTCCGAAGCTCTCGGTCGGAACGGTCCGCAGGTCGACGTCGATCCCGGAGCGCAGCCTGACGCTCACGCGCTTGGGGCCGCGGCTGTAGACGAAGGCGACCGCCGGGTCCGCCAGCAGCAAGGCGGCTGCGGTCTGCGGGTCGTCCGCCTCGGCGACCAGGTCGATGTCGCCCACGGTCGGCGAGCCGCGACGGAGCGAGCCCGCGATCTCGCAGCGCGCGACGCCCGGGTCCTTCCGCAGCCGATCGCGCAGCCGCCTGGCGATCGGGAGAGCCTTCTTGCGGGGGACCCGATCCCGGCCCGCGCGCCGGATGCGGACCGCCTGGCGCAGCCGCTCCTCGCGCCGCACGCCGAAGCCGGGCAGCTGCCGGACGCGACCTTCGGCGAGCGCCGCTTCGAGCTCGGCGAGGTCGTGGATCCCGAGGCGCTTCCACAGCTGCTTCAGGGTCCGCGGTCCGATCCCGTCCACGGCCAGCAGCTCCATCACGTCGAGCGGTGCCTTGCGGCGAAGGCGCTGTAGCTCTCGGGCTCCGCCGGTCTCGATCAGCTCGGCCACGAGCCGCGCAATGTGGGGCCCGACCCCGCGAATCTCCTCCAGGCCTTCTGCGCCCGAGGACTCGAGGCGCTCCGAGACCGGGCGCACCTGCTGCTGGATGGCGTCCGCGGCGCGACGATAGGCCCGGGGCCGGTGGGGAACCTCGTCGAGCTCGAGCCGCGCCGCGATCTCGCGAAGCTGCTGCGCGAGCCGCGCGTTGAGGTTCGCCTCCGACGGCAGCGCGTTCATGATCCCCGGCTCGTCTCCCTCACGAGAGCATCACTTCGTCGAGATGGTCCGGAACGCTGGCCCGGACCTCGAGCCGCTCCTCGATCTCGTGGCGGAGCACGTCCGAGGCGACGGCCTCGCCGTGCGTCACGAACACGCGGCGCGGGGGCGGCTGGCAGGCTCCGACCCACTCCAGCAATCCCCGCTGATCGGCGTGGGCCGACAAGGCATCGAACTGGACCACCTCGGCCGCGATCGGCACGTAGCTGCCGTGGATCTTGACGGCCTGGGCTCCGCCCGCGATCGCGGCGCCGCGCGTTCCGGGTGCCTGGAAGCCGGGCAGCAGGATCGTGTTGCGATCGTCGGGCGCGAGCTGCCTCAGGTGGTGCAGCACCCGGCCGGCGGTCGCCATCCCGCTTGCCGACAGGATCACGGCGGGGAAGCGGCCGCGGCTGCTCAAGTCCCGCGACTCCTGGATCGTGCGGACGTAGTGGGGGCGCTCGAAGATCTCCGCGCAGCGCTCGTCCGACAGGCGGTGGTAGTCGTGATAGCGGTGGTAGAGGCCGGTCACGCTCGTCGACATGGGGCTGTTCACGTAGACCGGCACCTCCGGAGCCAGGCCTCGCCGGAAGATCTCGTCCAGGCACAGCAGCAGGGTCTGTGCGCGCGCCACGGCGAAGGAGGGGATCAGCAGGGTGCCCTCCCGCTCGAGCGTTCGCGCCAGGACCGAGCCGATGGCCTCGATCGGGTCCATCTCGGCGTGGACGCGATCGCCGTAGGTGGACTCGACCACGATCCAGTTCGGCGAGCGCGGGTGCTGCGGGGGCTGCATCACGAGGTCGTCGTCCCGGCCGAGGTCGCCGGACAGGAGCAGGGTTCCTGCCGGTCCGCGGATCTCGACGCTCCCGGCCCCGAGGATGTGCCCGGCGGGCTGGATCGAGATCGACAGGTCGCCGACCTCGAGCCGGTCCTCGAACTCGAGGGACGAGAAGTGCTCGAGGGCGCCCAGTGCGTCCTCTTCGGTGTAGAGCGGAAGGGCCGGCCTGTGCTTGGAGAAGCCCTTGCGATTGGCGTAGGCGGCGTCTTCTTCGTGGATGCGACCCGAGTCCGGAAGCAGGATGCGGCAGAGGGCGTTCGTCGGGGGGGTCGCATGGATCCGGCCCCGATAGCCGTCGCGCACGAGGGCCGGCAGGTAGCCGCTGTGATCGATGTGGGCGTGGGACAGCACCACGGCATCGAGGGATCCGGGATCCAGGGGCGGCTGCTTCCAGTTGCGGAGCCGCAGCTGCTTCACGCCCTGGTAGAGGCCGCAGTCGACGAGCACTCGCGAACGATCGCTCTCGATCAGGTAGCGGGAGCCCGTCACCGTGCCGGCTGCACCGAGGAAGTGGATCTTCAACGGGTCCCCCCTGCCCTCCGATGCCGACTCGTCAGCCGACGGCTGCCGGGGCCGCGCCATCAGTATCCATAGCGGACCCAGGCCTCGTCCTGCTCGACGTACTCCCTCGCGAACTCGAGCTGGGTGGCGCTCTGGGCGTGGATCTCGAGCATCGGCTCGCCCCGGGACACGACGTCACCGACGTCGCGCAACATCCGGACTCCGGCCGACTCGTTGGCCGGCGAGCCTGCGAGCTTGGCGATCCGGTTGATCCCGAGGCAGTCGAACTCCCGGATCCGTCCGTCGCGTCCGGCTTCGACCCGGTGCCGGAAGCGGGCGGGCGGCGGGAGCTCGCGGCGGCCCTGGGCATCGACGATCGCCTCGAAGCACGCCGAGGCCCGGCCCGAGTCGAGCGCCTCCTGGGCCGCCCGATATCCCCCCGCGTCGCCGACCGTGCCCGTGCGCTCGAGCAGGCGCGCGGCCAGGAAGAGCGCCTTCTCGCGCAGGTCGGCCGGCGCCTCCGGCTCGAGGCGCAGGACCGAAAGGACGTCCAGGGCCTCGAGGCGGGGGCCGACGCCGCGCCCGATGGGTCCCCGGGCGTCGGTCGTCACGACCTCGACGTCGAGATCGAGGGCGGTGGCGACGTGGCGGAACAGCCGGCCGAGCTCCTCGGCCTCGTGATGCGTGCGGACCTTGGCGCTGGCGCCCACCGGGACGTCGATCAGTGCGTGGGTGGCCCCCGCGGTCTTCTTCTTGGCGAGAATGGATGCCACCATCTGGGCCTCGGTGTCGATCTGCATCGGGCGCTCGACGGTGATCAGCACGTCGTCGGCCGGCGCGAGGTCCAGCGCACCGCCCCAGGTGATGCAGCCGCCGACCCGCTCCACCACGCGGTAGATCTCCGGCGCCCGGAGCTCCACGTCCGCGAGCACCGCCATCGTGTCGGCGGTGCCCGACGGGCTGGTGATCGCTCGCGACGAGGTCTTCGGAATGGTCACCCCCATCGAGGCGAGGATCGGGACCACGATGAGCGTGGTCCGGTTCCCGGGGATGCCGCCGATGCAGTGCTTGTCCGCCACGACCGGCATGTCGAAGTGCAGAGTCGACCCGCTTCCGACCATGGCCCGCGTGAGATCGACCAGCTCGTCGAGATCCAGGTTCTGCAGCGCGCAGGCGAGGACGAACATCGCGAGCTCGGGCTTCGAGTAGCGCCGCGCCACGACGTCCTCGAGGATCGCGTCGAAGTCGCCGGCGCTGAGGCGCCGCCCGCGCAGCTTCTCCCTCACGCGATGGACGCTCTCCGGAGAGCGCGCGAGCGTGGCCTCGACGGCCGTGCCCGCCGGCAGCTCCAGGTCCGCGAAGGCCGATTCCGACAGGCCGATCTCGTCCATCGCCAGCAGGCCGTCGTGGCAGAAGTTCAGCACGCCGGTGACCTTCCGCGGGGACGGGTCCGCTCCCCCCGCCTCGAAGACCCGCACGCGGTCGAGCGGCTTGAAGCCGAGAGACCCGTCGCGCACGGAGCGCTCGTTGATGAAGACGACGTGCTCGCTCTGGGTGTCGATCCCCATCTGCCTCAGCTTGAACATCGCCCCTCCTTCCCGTGGTCGAGGGGGTGATCGAGAACCTCGGTCACGGCCGCCGCCAGCAGCGGAGCCGTCGAGATCGCGTTGGTCGCATGCGGCAACGTGTCGGTCGAGAGCAGCGCGTCGATCCCGGACTCGCGCAAGCGCCGTTCGGTGCCGGCATCGAAGAGCGCGTGGGTCACGACGGCCTCGACCGAATCGAAGCCTCGTTCTCGCAGGCCCTGGGCGGCGGCCCGAAGCGTCGCTCCCGAGCTCGCGATGTCGTCGACCAGCAGCGCCCGGCGGGCCCCCGCCCGGGCCGGCGGGACCTCCACCACCACCTCGCGATCGCCGCGACGCCACTTGCGGCAGACCAGGAAGGGAAGGTCCGCCGCCGCGGCCGCCGCGCGAACCCAGGGCTCGGACTCCTCGTCGGGCCCGACCAGGCAGTCGAAACGGGACGCCAAGCGACACCAGCTGCCGATCTCCGCAGCCGCGGACAAGGAGCGCGCGTCGCAGGCGACGACGTCGGCGAGCCTTCGGGTCCGGTGCAGGTGGGCCTCGACGGTCAGGACCGCGTCGAAGGCGTCGCCGAGCAGGCGCCCGACGACCCGCTGGGAGACCGCCTCGCCCTCGCGAAAGGCCGTGTCCTGGCGCATGTAGCCGAGGTAGGGGGCGACCAGCACGAGCTTCTCGACGCCTCGGCTGCGCAGTGCATCCGCCGCGAAGAGCAGCTCGACGAGCTTCCGGTTCGGGTCGTCGAGCGAGCGCAAGAGCACCGCCCGCTCGGCGCCGTCGCTCTGGACGCGGACCCGCGACTCGCGGTCGGGAAACACGTGCACCTCGATCGGACGAGGGAGCACCCCGAGAGCCTGGCCGAGGGCCGGCCCCAGGTGCCGCGCGTCGTCGAAGCCGTGAAGCTCCAGGGGTCGCAAACCAGTCCCTAGCAGGGTGCTGAAGAACGTCGGACGGGAGACTTCTTCAGCATCCTGCTAGCCCAGGATCTTCTCGAGGTGGGCGTTGCCGAAGCGACGCTCGGGATCGAGACGCTCGCGCAGCGCCACGAAATCGTCGAAGCGCGGGTGCCGCGCGCGCAGCGCGTTCGCGTCGAGGTTGTGGAGCTTGCCCCAGTGGGGACGCCCCCCGGCCTCGAGCAGGATCGGCTCGACGTCGGCGAAGAACTCCTGGTAGGGCAGCAACACGTCCTGATGCAGCGAGATGGTGACCGTGTCTCGTTCGTGGGCGGTGGAGAGCCAGGCCGAATCCGCGGCCAGCATCCGGTACTCCACCGGCCACTGCACCTCGGGATGCCGCTCCTGCATCCGGCTGCGTACGGCGACGAAGCAGTCGGGGCCCGCCTCGGCCGGCACCGAGTACTCCATCTCGACGAAGCGAAGCTCGCGCACGCTCGGCAGGATGCGGTGGCTCCAGTCGATGCGTTGCCAGCGCTCCTCCGCCACCGACTCGGGCTCGGCGTCGGTGAGCGCCAGCGTCTTCACCTCGCAGAAGTCGCGGCCCGGGTACCACCAGAACTCCCAGTGGCGGTTCGCGCGGGAGACGGCGTCGGCCTCGGCCATGGCCTCGTCGGGAGAGAGGCGGCGGGTGGTCTCATGGAGCCGGTAGGACGGCACGCAGCGCAGGGTGACCTCGGTGATCACGCCGAAGGCGCCGAGGGAGATGCGGGCGGCGTCCAGCGCGTCGGGGTCGCTCGCGTCGAAGACGCGGACCTCGCCGTCCGCCCCGACGATGCGCAGGGCCTCGATCTGGCTCGGCAGGTTGCGGAGCGTGCGGCCGGTGCCGTGGGTCCCCGTGGAGAGCGCACCGGCCAGGGCCTGGACGTCCACGTCGCCCAGGTTCTGCATCGCGAGCCCGGCCTCGTGCAGGGGCTCGCCGATGGCGTGGAGCTTGGTTCCCGCGGCGACCCGGGCGAGCCCGCTGTCCGGGTCGGCCGAGAGGACTCCGGAGAGGCCGTCGAGGGAGAGGAGCATGCCCTCGGTGGCGACCAGGGGCTGGAACGAGTGGCCGGAGCCCGCGACGCGGACCGGCAGGCCCCCGCGGGCGGCGCTCCTCACGGCCTCCTGGACCTCGGGCTCGCTGGCCGGCCGCTCGATCCGCGCCGCGTCGCAGCCCAGGTTGCCCGCCCAGTTGTCCCACCGCTCGGCTCCCGGGTCGGCTCTGGGCTCGGTTTCGGGCTCGGTCATGCTTGCCAATCTCCCTCCCTGAGCGACCCTAGCTCAATCGGCAGGCGCGACTGGCGTACGTGGAGCACACCACGGGGAAGCGCAAGCCGAGCGTTCGAGTTTCCAGGGCACGTGCCGCTCGCCTGGGTCGTCCCCCCCACCTGAACCGGGGGATGTGTACGCGCTCCCCCGAGGAGAGCCCCATGGAAACGAACGGCAGTGCCGAGGCCCGCAACCGGCAGCTCCTCTCCCAGTCCGACCCCGACGTGTACGCGGCGATGGTCGGCGAGGAAGACCGACAGCGGATCGGGATCGAGCTGATCCCGTCGGAGAACTACACCTGGCCCGAGGTGCTCGCGACCAACGGGTCGGTGTTCACCAACAAGTACGCCGAGGGCTATCCGGGCCGGCGCTACTACGGCGGCAACGAGTACACCGACCAGATCGAGCGCCTGGCCCGGAAGCGCGCCAAGGAGCTCTTCCGCTGCGAGCACGCCAACGTGCAGCCGCTCTCGGGCTCGCCCATGAACCAGGCCGTGTACCTGGCCTACATGAAGCCCGGCGACACGATCCTCGGGATGGATCTCTCCCACGGCGGCCATCTCACCCACGGTGCGCCCGTTTCACACATGGGAAAGATCTTCGACTTCGTCCGCTACAAGACGCACCCCGACCAGCAGGGGCGGATCGACATGGACGAGGTCATGAAGATCGCGAAGGAGACGCGGCCCAAGATCGTGCTCTGCGGCTACACCTCGTATCCGCGCGACCTCGACTACGCCGCCTTCAAGGAGGTCGCCGACGAGGTGGGGGCGCTCACCATGGCCGACATCTCCCACATCGGGGGCCTGGTGGCCGCCGACGTGCTGCGCAATCCCTTCGACGCCGGCTTCGACCTCGTGACCACGACCACCCACAAGAGTCTTCGCGGGCCGCGCGGCGGCATGGTGCTGTGTCGCAAGCCCTTCCGGAAGGAGATCGATGCCTCGGTCTTCCCCGGCCTCCAGGGCGGGCCGCACATGAACCAGGTGGCCGGCGTGGCCGTGACCCTCGGCAAGGCGCTGCAGCCCGAGTGGAAGGACTACGGACGCGCGATCCTCCGGAACGCGAAAGTCCTGGCCGAGGGGCTCCTCGAGCGCGGCGGCGTGCTCGTGACGGGCGGCACCGACAACCACATGCTCGTGCTCGACACCGTCGAGACCTACGGCATCGACGGCAAGCTCGCCGAGGAGACCCTCGACCGCGTCGGCATCACGACGAACAAGCAGATCACGCCGGACGACCCCAACCCGCCGCTGCGCCCGAGCGGCATCCGCATCGGCACGCCGGCGGCGACGACCCGCGGCATGGGCGAGGACGACATGGCCCGTCTTGCGGGCTGGATCGATCGCACCCTGCGGGAGCGGGAGAGCGAAGCGGCCATCGAGGAGATCGCCCGCGAGGTGCGAAGCTTCTGTGAGGGCTTCCCGGTGCCGGGGCTGTAGGATCCCGACGAGACAGTCGGGCAGGTCGAGCAGCCCGAGCAGCCCGAGGAGGTCGCATGGAGCTCCAGGTGATCGGCGTCGGCTTCGGACGCACGGGGACGGATTCGCTGCGAGTCGCGCTCAATCGCCTGGGCTTCCCCTGCTACCACATGCACGAGGTGATGCGGCCGCGCAACCAGAAGAGCCACCTCGCGTTCTGGAACCGGGTGGCCGACGCGCCGCCGGGGACGCCTTTCGACTGGCAGGAGGTCTTCGCCGACTACCGCGCCGTCGTGGACAACCCGGCGGCGTGCGTGTGGCGCGAGCTGGTTCTGGCCTACCCCCAGGCGAAGGTGCTCCTGACCCACCACCCGGGAGGGGCGGAGGCCTGGTACCAGAGCACCGTCGAGACCATCTACTCCACCGACAAGCGCACGGACCTGGTGCTCGTGCGCCGCATCGTCCCCACCATGCGCCAGATGTCCCGGATGGCGAGTCGGCTGATCTGGGGGCGCTTCTACGAAGGGAAGATGGACGACCGGGCCGCCATGATCGAGCGCTACGAGCGTCACTCGCGCGACGTGGCCGAAGCCGTGCCTGCCGAGCGGCTGCTCGTCTACTCCGTCGACCAGGGCTGGGAGCCGCTGTGCGAGTTCCTGGGCGTGCCCGTCCCGAACGAGCCCTTCCCCCGCGTGAACGACCGCGCCGAGTTCCAGCGCCGGCTGCGGGTCATCGGGCTCGTCGGCAACGTCGTGCTGCTCGCGCTGGCGGCGGGCCTTCTCGGGCTCGTCTACTGGCTCGTCGGCTGAGTTGTGGACGGAAGAATGGGTCTATGCGGTGCCAACCCTTCGGCTCCGAACCAGAACCTCCGTCAGAACGCATACCGGAGCGTGTGCGCCCGGCATCGAGCCAACCGCCGCGTCGGGATCCGCGCCGCATAGCAGCGCGCAACCCATCCGCCGAGCTCCTGCCGCCACGGGAAGCAGCGATCCCGAAGGATCTCGCTGACGCCCAGGCGCTTGGG
>JASJCN010000163.1 GCA_030065975.1 Myxococcota bacterium | reverse complement strand
TCCCCGACGACCCGCTCTACTACGAGAAGTTCTACTTCACGCCGGGCGATCTCGGCTTCCTCGCGGCCGATACCTCCCGCGGGCGGATCGGCACCCTCATCTGCTGGGACCAGTGGTACCCCGAGGCGGCGCGTCTGACGGCGCTGGCCGGGGCCGAGGTGCTCTTCTACCCGACGGCCATCGGCTGGCAGTTCGACGAGGGCGAGGCAGAAGACGCCGCCCAGCACGATGCCTGGGAGACGGCCCAGCGCGCGCACGCCATCGCGAACGGCGTGTTCGTCGCGGCCGTGAACCGCGTGGGCGTGGAGGGCGAGGTGCGCTTCTTCGGCCAGTCCTTCGTGGCGGATCCCTTCGGCCGGGTCCTGGCGCGCGCCGGGAGCGAGGACGAGGAGATCCTGGTCGTCGCCTGCGACCTCACGGAGGTCGAGCGGCGCCGGCGCGAGTGGCCCTTCCTCCGCGACCGACGCATCGACGCCTACGCCGAGCTGCAGCGCCGGCTGCGCGACTGAGTGGCGGAGGCCGGGGCGGTCGCCGGGCCGCCGCCCGAGGGCGTGCGCTGGCCCGCCGAGTGGGAGCCCCACCGCGCCACCTGGCTCGCGTGGCCCCACAACGAGGAGACCTGGCCCGGCCGGCTCCCCGCCGTCGAGGCCGCGTACCGCGAGATGGTTCGCGTCCTGGCTGCCGGCGAGACCGTCTCGATCCTGGTCCCCGACGCCGCCATCGCCGAGCGGCTGGCGCGCGAGCTCGACGGCCTCGGCCCCGCCATCGAGCTCCACGTGGTGCCGACCGACGACGCCTGGATCCGCGACCACGGCCCCGTCTTCGTGAAGGATCCGGCGGGCGGGAGCCGCGCCCTCCACTTCGGGTTCGACGCGTGGGGCGGCAAGTATCCGCCCTGGGAGCGGGATGCCGCCGTCGGATCGGCGGTGGCGGCGCTTCGCCGTGTCCCCTGCCATCGCGCGGACTTCGTGCTCGAGGGCGGATCCATCGACGGCGACGGCGCCGGAACCATCCTCACCACCGAGTCGTGCCTGCTGAACCCCAATCGAGAGCCGGGGGGCGGCGAACCGGAGGGCGAGTCCGGGCGCACCCGCGAGCAGATGGAGCGGCGGCTCGCCGACTGGCTGGGAGCGCGCCGGGTCGTGTGGCTCGGCGAAGGCATCGCCGGCGACGACACCGACGGGCACGTGGACGACCTCGCGCGCTTCGTCGCACCGGGCACCGTCGTGTGCGTCGGCGCCGAGGGAGCGGGAGACGACGCGCCCGTCCACGCGGAGAACCTGCGACGCCTCGCGCGAGCCACCGACGCCTCGGGCGCGCGCCTCTCGGTGGCGACGCTCCCGAGTCCGCCGCCTCTGATCGTCGACGGCCAACGTTGCCCGGCGAGCTACGCGAACTTCCTGGTCGCGAACGCCGGGGTGCTCGTTCCCGTCTTCGGTGCGGCGAGCGACGCGCGGGCCCTGGCCATCCTGGGCGAGCTCTTTCCCGAGCGTCCCGTGGTCGGCATCCCGGCGGCGGACCTCGTCGTCGGGCTCGGCGCGGTCCACTGCCTGAGCCAGCAAGAGCCGGCCTAAGCCACCTGGATTCCAGGCTGCGCCCAGCTTTTTCATCGGGCGCGCCGGCCCGGCACCCCTCGTTCTCCCTGGCCGCGGGGCGTTCCCCACGGGCAAAAAACCTGCCTTCAGCCGCGGCGGCAAACACCGATTCAGGAGTGGGGTGGTTGGTCCGGACTCCGGTCGTGGTTTGGCCGGGAGCGGGCTCGTCCACTCGCAGGAGGGATACAGCCATGGGCCGGACGAAGATGGAGCGCTTCGCGCTCACGGGTCTGCTCTGGGTTCTCATCATCGGATGGGCCGCCGTCGCGACGGGCGGGACTCCCGAGGCCGGGGCGGGCGCCGACTCCGATGCGGACGCTTCCGCGGACGCGGCCGACGCCGACTCCACCCCCGCGGCGATCGACGACGACTCGCTCGCCGACCTCGACCTCTCGGCGCTGCTCGAGGTGGAGATCACCTCGGTCTCGCGCAAGGCCGAACGCCTCGCCGACAGCGCCGCGGCGGTCTACGTGATCAGCCAGGAGGACCTCCGCCGCTCGGGCGCCACCTCGATTCCCGAGGCGCTGCGCATGGTCCCCGGCCTCCACGTGGCCCAGCTCACCGGCAACCGCTGGGTGGTGGCGTCCCGCGGCTTCAGCGAGGAGTTCAACAACAAGCTCCTCGTGCTGATCGACGGCCGCAGCGTCTACACCCCGCTCTTCTCGGGCGTCTACTGGGACGCGCAGGACACCCTGCTCGAGGACATCGACCGCATCGAGGTGATCCGGGGCCCCGGCGCGACGGTCTGGGGCGCCAACGCGGTGAACGGCGTGATCAACATCATCACCAAGAAGGCCCGTGACACCCAGGGCGCGTTCGGCGTGACCGGCTGGGGCAACCAGGAGCGCTTCTTCTCGGGCCTTCGCTACGGCGGCTCGGTCGGTGACGACTTCCACTACCGCGTGTATGCCAAGTACTTCGATCGCGACGACCACGACTCCGAGGTGGCGCGAAACGGCGGCGACGCCTGGAACGTCTACCGCGGCGGCTTCCGCGCCGACTGGTCGCCGGGCAACGACGACACGATCACCTTCCAGGGCGACTACTACGACGGCAACGTCGACTGGCGCTACAACGAGTTCGAGGACCTCGCTCCCCTGCGCCGGCCCCTCGTGAAGCAGGGCGTCGCGCTCAAGGGCTGGAACGGGCTCGCTCGCTGGACCCATACCTTCTCCGAGACCTCGGACCTGTCCTTCCAGACCTACTGGGACCACACCGAGCGTCCGCTCGACTTCGTGGACGAGACGCGGGACACCTTCGACTTCGACCTGCAGCATCGCTTCCAGCCCTTCGCCAATCACGACGTGGTGTGGGGCCTCGGCTACCGCAACACGCGCGACGAGATCGACGGCTCGCTCACCGTCTCGGTGGACCCGGGCAGCCGCGTGGACAACCTGTTCTCGGGCTTCGTCCAGGACCAGATCCAGGTGATCGAGAACAAGCTGATCCTGACCTTCGGCTCCAAGTTCGAGCACAACGACTACACCGGGTTCGAGTACCAGCCGAGCGGCCGGATCCTCTACCGCCCGAACGAGGACCACGCCTTCTGGGGCGCGATCTCCCGGGCCGTGCGGACCCCCTCGCGGGTCGAGGACGATCTGCTCTCGCCCTTCATGGTCGAGGAGAGCGTGCAGTCGGGCACCCAGATCGTGACGGTGCCGACCGGTCTGCCCTTCCCCTTCCCGCCGACCGCGAACGTGCCGGTGTCCTTCTCGGTTCCCTTCACGATCGTGCCCTCGATCACGGGGACGGGAGGCTTCGACTCCGAGAAGCTCCTGGCGTACGAGCTCGGCTACCGCTTCACGCCGAGCCCGAAGTTCTCGCTCGACATCGCCGCCTTCTACAACCAGTACGACGATCTGCGCACGCTCGAGCCGGGTCCGCCGGACAGCTCGACCCTGGAGGCCTTCATCCCCGGGGTGATCGCGGCCACGCTCACGAACAGCCGGATCCCGCGCCTCACCCAGCCCGGAGCGACCACCGCGGTGCTCTTCGGAAACCGCGGCGAGGCCACCAGCTACGGCGTCGAGGTCGCCGGGCAGCTGGCCGTGACCGAGTGGTGGGACATGCGGATCAGCTACTCGTTCTTCGAGCTCGACGCCAAGGTCGACTCGGGCAGCGCCGACACCACGACCGTCGCGGGCCTCGAGAGCCAGACGCCCACTCATCAGCTCCACCTGCGCTCGAACATGGACCTCCCGATGGGGTTCGAGCTCGACACGGCGCTCTACTACACCGAGAGCATCATCAACGGGAGCATCCCCACGAACGTGCGGGTCGACCTGCGCGTCGGCTGGCAGCCGCGTGAGGGCATCCGGCTGAGCGTCGTCGGGCAGAACCTCTTCGACTCGAGCCACGCCGAGTTCGAGGATGCCCTGTTCGGCCCGCGCAGCCTGGTCAACCGCAGCGTCTACGGAAAGGTGGAATGGGCCTTCTGACCCGGACTTCCCCTCGTCACCGAAAGCCCGAAGCCCTGGCCGTCGCCGCACTCCTCGGAGTGCTGGTGGCGGTGACGGCCCGTGCCCAGGTGGACGAGTACCAGCTGAAGGGGGCCTTCCTCTTCAACTTCGCCAAGTTCGTGAGCTGGCCGAAGGGCGCACGCGACTCGATCGACGTGTGCGTGGCCGCCTCGAACGGGGTTCGAGACCGGCTGCTGGCCAGCCTGGACGGCAAGAAGGCGAAGGGGCTGCCCCTCGTCGTGACCCGCCTCGACCTCGAGTCGGCGCGGAGCTGCGAGATGATCTTCCTCGGCGGCGAGGACTCCGTGCGGCTCTCCTCGGTCCAGGAGGCCGTGGCCGGCGGCCCCGTGCTCCTGGTCGGCGAGACCCCGGGCTTCGCCGAGAAGGGCGGCATGATCAACTTCGTCCCCGACGGCACCAAGCTCCGCTTCGAGGTCAATCGTCGCGAGGCCGAAGGGGCCGGCCTCGAGATCAGCTCCCATCTCCTCAAGCTCGCCACGGTGGTCGACTAGATGCGCTGGCTCGGCAACGCCTCCCTGCGGCACAAGCTGCTCTTCGCGATCGTCGGCACCACCGCCGCGGCCCTGCTCGTGGTCACCGTGACGCTCGTGGTGCTCCAGTCGATGCGGGCGACCGAGAGCCTCGTCGACAAGACCGAGACCCTCGCGGCATTCGTCGGACTCCACTCCCAGGCCGCGCTGCTCTTCCAGGACGGCCACGCCGCCGAGGAGACGCTCTCGGCGCTGCGGGCCGAGCCCCTGGTGCTGGCCGCCGCGATCTACCTGGAGGATGGCTCCCTCTTCGCGAGCTTCGGCCGCGACGGCGAGCCCGAGCTTCCGGAGAGCCCCGAAGCGGGCACGCACTTCCGCCCGGGCATCCTCGAGGTGGCGCAGCCCATCGAGGACGGGGGCGAGGCGATGGGCCGCGTGTTCGTGCGCGTCGACACCCTGCCGCTCTTCTCCCAGGCCATGCGCAACGTGGGCGTCGCCGCCGCGGTGGCCCTCGTGGCGCTGGCCGTCGCGGGCTTCCTCGCGCGGAACCTCCAGCGCAGCATCTCCCAGCCGGTCGAGATGCTCGTCGGCCACTCCCACCGCCTGACCGAAGGCGACCTCACCGCCGAGGTGGGGCTGCACCGGGAGGACGAGATCGGACAGCTCGCGCGCGCGTTCGCCGCGATGGGAGCGAGCCTGCGGGTGCTGGTCTCGGAGATCCACGAGAGCGGGAACGGCGTGAGCGAGGCGGCCGTCGAGCTCGGAGCCACCAGCCAGGGCGTGGTGGAGGAGAGCCGGCGCCAGCTGCAGACGGTCTCGGCCACCGGCGACTCGATCCGCAACGTGTCGGCCTCGGTCCAGCAGGTGGCGAGCAGCGTCGGCGTGCTCGCGAGCCAGGCGAAGGGAACCTCGGGCTCCATGGAGCAGATGGATCGCTCGATCGAGCTGGTGGCGTCCTGCGCGGACGAGCTCTCGACGGCCATGCAGTCGATCGCCGAGGGCGTCGGCGAGCTCGACGAGCGCGCGGCGCAGGTCGCCGAGGGCATGAGCCATCTGGACTCGTGCGCGAGCACCTCCCAGGCGTCGGTGATGCAGCAGGCCCAGGCGATCCGTCTGGTTCGCGACGGAGCGCAGTCGAGCCTCGACCTCTCGCGGCAGAACGCCGAGGAGGCCGAGCGCGGCATGAGCTCCGTGCAGGACACCATCCAGGCGATCCAGGAGATCGAGCGCAGCTTCCGCAAGGTGGCCGAGGTGGTCGATGCGCTGGTCGAGCGCTCGGACTCCATCGGCAAGATCCTCTCGGTGATCGAAGACGTCGCCGGCGAGACCCAGCTCCTCTCCCTCAACGCGGCGATCATCGCCGCACAGGCGGGCGAGAGGGGTCAGGCCTTCGCCGTGGTCGCGAATCAGGTGAAGGAGCTCGCAGGTCGAACGGGCAACTCGACGCGCGAGATCGCCCAGCTGATCAGCCACGTCCAGTCCGAGACGGCGCAGGCCGTCGGCGCGGTCTCCGAAGGCAAGACCCGCGTCGAGGAGGGCGTCGCCCGCTCCCGCGAGGCCGGCGATCGCCTGCGCGCGATCATCGAGGCGGCGAACTCGTCTCGGGAGCAGGTCGAGCAGATCGTGGACGCGACCGAGAGCCAGAGCCGGGATCTCCACCAGGTGGAGAGCGCGGTCGGCGAGGTGCGCACCCTGGTCGAGCAGACCCACGTGACCCTCGAGGACCAGAAGCGCGCGAGCGGCGAGATCCGCGGCACCGTGGCTCGCGTGCGCGAGCTCGACCAGCGGGTCCGCGCCGTCACCTCCGAGCAGCGCCAGGACAGCCGCGAGGTCACCACCGCCATCGAGCAGCTCGCGGCCGGCCTCGAGCAGATCCGCGTCGCCACCCGCGAGCAGCAGAAGGCCAGCGAGAGCATGGAGGCCGACCGGGTCGTCTTCCAGGAGATCGCCGAGGAGAACGCGCGCCGGGCCGAGAGCCTCGGCAGCATCGTCGAGGCCATGGAGGAGCGCGCTCGCGTCCTCACCCGGGCCGTGGGCCGCTTCCGGGTCTAGACGGGCGCTCGACCCCGGAACGGTTTTCTCCAGTCGGTTCGGGCCCGTCCGGGTTCCCGCCCCCGCCGGATTCGGCTAAAAACGGGGTGCGCACCCTTCGGGGCGTGCGATTTCCGGCACGTCTCTCCCGAGTCCGGCCCGAGAGGGTCGCTCCCAGGGTCCCAGTGGATCCCGTGGAGCTTCGGGAGGTGCCCGTTCCCCCAACGGAGGTCCTCCCTTGGCCGAACTCCATCGCCATGACATCGTGATCGTGGGCGGCGGTGCGGCCGGCCTGCGCGCCGCCATCGCGGCCGTCAAGGCCCGGCCCGGTTCCAGCGTCGCGCTCGTCTCCAAGGTCTATCCCATGCGGAGCCACACGGTCTCCGCCGAGGGTGGGGCCGCAGCCGTCGCGCGCGCCGACGACAACCTCGAGATGCACGGGTACGACACCGTGAAGGGCTCGGACTTCCTGGGCGACCAGGACGTGATCCAGGCCTTCGTCGAGGAAGCCCCTCGCGAGCTGACCCAGCTCGAGCACTGGGGCTGCCCCTGGAGCCGCAACGAGGACGGCACGGTGGCCACCCGCGCCTTCGGCGGCATGACCACCAAGCGCACCTGGTACGCGGCCGACAAGGTCGGGTTCCACCTGCTGCACACCCTCTTCCAGACCTCGATGCAGTACGGCGACATCGTCCGCTACGACGAGGTCTTCGTCTCCAAGCTCCTGATGGACGGCAACGAGTGCCGCGGCGTCGCCGGGCTCGACGTGCGCACCGGCGAGATGATGGGCGTCCTCGGACGCGCCGTGATCCTCGCGACGGGCGGAGCGGGCAAGGTCTGGCCCTTCACCACGAACGGCAACATCAAGACGGGCGACGGCATGGCTCTCGCGTATCGCGAGGGCGTTCCCATGAAGGACATGGAGTTCGTCCAGTACCACCCGACGGGCCTGCCCGGCACGGGCATCCTGATCACCGAGGCCACCCGCGGCGAGGGCGGCCACCTGATCAACTCCGAGGGCGAGCGCTTCCTGATCACGCGGGACTACGGCGTCGGCACCAAGGCCGAGCTCGGCCCCCGCGACATGATCTCCCGCGCCGAGGTGCAGGAGATCGAGGCGGGCCGCGGCATCGACAGCCAGTACGGCCAGCACGTGCATCTCGACCTCACCCACCTGGGCGAGGAGAAGATCATGAAGCGCCTGCCGATGGTGCGGGAGCTCTCCAAGATCTACGCCGGCGTCGATCCGGTGTACGAGCCGATCCCGATCCGCCCCGTGGTGCACTACATGATGGGCGGCGTCGACGTGGACATCGACGGCTTCGCCGACGGCGTGGACGGTCTGCTCGCGGCCGGCGAGGTGGCCTGCGTCTCGCTGAACGGCGCCAACCGCCTGGGCTCGAACTCGCTGACCGAGTGCCTGGTCTTCGGCGCGCGCTCGGGCGTGAAGGCGGTCGAGTACGCCAAGGGCACGAGCGACGGCGACGACGCCGCGCTCGCGCGCATGGGCGAGGAGGAGCAGGCGCGCATCGACGCGCTGCGCGGCAAGCAGGGCGGCGGCGAGAAGATCGCCGCGATCCGCACCGACATGCAGAGCGCCATGGAGTCCGGCTGCGGCGTCTACCGCGAGGAGGCGTCGATGCAGCAGACGGTGCGCGACATCGCGGCCCTCAAGCAGCGCTTCGAGGGCGTCACGCTCGAGGACAAGAGCAAGGTGTTCAACACCGAGATCATCGCCTACCTCGAGCTGGAGAACATGCTCGACGTGGCCGAGTCGGTGTCGAGCTCCGCCGCGTCGCGCAACGAGTCGCGGGGTGCGCACACCCGCAAGGACGCCACGGCGCGCGACGACGTCAACTGGCTCCACCACACACTCTGCTACTACGACCCCGCCGGTCCGCGTCTCGACAAGAAGGACGTGACGCTCGGGCGCTGGGAGCCTGAGGAGCGCAAGTACTGATGGCCGAGATGCTGATCAAGAAGTTCGTCGTCACCCGGTTCGACCCGGACCAGGACGACGTGCCGCGCACGGAGACCTACGAGGTCCCCTGCCATCCGGACTGGAAGGTCCTCGACGGTCTCAACCACATCAAGGACGAGATCGATCCGACGCTGGCCCACCGCTGGTCGTGCCGCATGGCCGTGTGCGGCAGCTGCGGCATGAACGTGAACGGCGAGCCGACGCTCACCTGCAAGAAGGCGGTGCGCGACCTGCCCGACACGATCGAGGTCACGCCGCTCTCGAACTTCCCGGTGGTGCGCGATCTGGTGGTCGAGCTCGAGGGCTTCATGGACAAGCTCAAGAGCGTGAAGCCCTGGATCATCCGCGCCAAGGAGAAGGCGGTGGAGGAGGGGCCGACGCGGCAGAGCCCCGAGGAGCTCGAGGAGTTCAAGCAGTTCAGCATGTGCATCAACTGCATGCTGTGTTACGCGGCCTGCCCGGTGGTGGCCAACGAGCCCGAGTTCATCGGTCCGGCCGCCATCGCGCTCGGGCATCGCTACAGCATCGACTCGCGCGACGAGGGTGCGGCCGAGCGCAACGAGATCTTCCGCGGCGAGGGCACGGTCTTCTCCTGCTCCTACGCCAACGAGTGCAGCGAGGTCTGTCCGAAGAACGTCGACCCGGCTGCCGCGGTCAACCAGGCCAAGTTCAACGCCGTGATCGACTGGGCGACGGGCCTGGTGCTGCCGCGCGGCGGCAAGGAGTAAGGCATGGCCAACGCGCATCCCCACGCCATGGCGCCCGCCAAGCCGGGCAAGACGCGGACCGCACCGCCCCAGCGCCCGCCGAAGTTCCCGACGGGGGGCCGCTACCTCGCGTACACCCTCTTCGACTGGACCGGGCTGATCTACCTGCTGCTGGGCTTCCTGGTGCTGAAGACGATCTGGACCCTGGGCGACGGCCAGGCCGCCTGGGATGCCCAGATCGCCAGCTTCTCGCACCCGGCCTACATCGCCTTCCACATCCTGTCCTTCATCAGCGTGGTCTTCGTCGGCGTGCGCTTCTTCCGGCTCTTCCCGAAGGCCCAGCCGCCGCGCATCGGTCCGGCCAAGCCGCCGCCGGCGCCGGTGATCCTCGGCATGCTCTATACGGTCTGGATCGGCGCCACCGTGCTCTTCGGCGCGATCCTCGCGGGGGGGATCTTCTGATGAAGCATCTGCTGCTCAAGCTCGAGCCCTTCATCTGGCTCATGTTCGGCCAGGGCATCCTGCTCGGGACGATCCTGCTCACCGGCTGGCTGCTGGTCGTGAACCTGGGCGTGCCGCTCGGCGTCGTCTCCGACGCGGGGCTGGAGTACGAGCGCGCGCACGGTCTGGCCTCGACGCTGATCGGGAAGCTCGTGCTCGCCGCGCTCTGCGCGCTACCGATCTGGAAGGGCGCGCACCACATGCGCCACGTCTTCATCGACGCGGGCGGCGGCGACCGCGACGCCGTGATTGCACCCATCCTCTACCTGATCGCGACGGTGGGAACGGTGCTGTCGATCCTGGCGGTGGTCCGCCTCTAGCCGAAGGCACGGCCCCGCGCGGTGCTACGTTGCCGGCCCCATGGCTGGTCGCGTGCTCGACGGTGTCCGCATCCTGGACCTCACCCGCGTGGTGGCCGGTCCCTTCGCGACTGCGGCCTTCGCCGACCTCGGCGCGGACGTGATCAAGGTCGAGCGTCCGGGCACGGGCGACGACTACCGCTACGGCCCCTCGCCGAAGGGGCAGACCTCGCTCTCCTTCCAGAACACCAACCGCGGCAAGCGCTCCATCACCCTCGACCTGCGCAGCGACGAGGGGCGCGAGCTCTTCCTCCAGCTGGTCGAGCGCGCGGACGTGGTGGTGGAGAACTTCCGCTCGGGCTACCTCGCGCGCATCGGACTGGCGAGCGAGGTGATCCAGGCGCGCAACCCGCGCTGCGTGGTCGCGTCGCTCTCGGGCTTCGGCCACACCGGCCCCTGGGCGGGGCGAGGCTCCTACGACATCGTGGCCCAGGCGACGGGGGGCCTGATGGCGATCACCGGCGCGCCGGACGGGCCGCCCACCCGCGGCGGCGGCGCGCTCGGCGACTTCGTGGGCGGGCTCTACCTCGCCTTCGGGATCGCGGCGGCGCTGCTCGAGCGTGAGCGCACCGGCCGCGCGCGGGTGCTCGACCTCTCGAACCAGGACGCGATCTTCGCCGTCACGGACTCGGCGGCGAC
Organism: Myxococcota bacterium; assembly: GCA_030065975.1. GTDB lineage: Bacteria > Myxococcota_A > UBA9160 > UBA9160 > UBA6930 > JASJCN01. Next base: position 646 of record JASJCN010000163.1, on the reverse strand, counting down.
CATCCACGAGGGGATCGGCGCGCGCATGGAGCGGGTCGGGAATCTGCATCCCTTCACCTCTCCCTATGGCTGCTACGAGGCGAAGGACGGCTGGATCGTCGTCGGCACGGCCAGCAACAAGCTCTTCCGCGCGATGTGCGCGGCCATCGGGCGGCCCGAGCTGGCGGAGCACCCCGACTTCCGCAGCCACCGGGGGCGTGCGGCGCGGCGCGAGGAGACCAACGGCTTCCTGGCCGAGTGGATGCGCGAGCGCACCTGCGACGAGGCGCTGGCCGTGCTCGGTCCCGAGGGCGCGGACGTTCCCTGCGGCCGGGTCGCATCGCCGGAGGAGCTGGTCGACGATCCGCAGCTCGTCGCGCGCGGCATGGTCGAGCGCCATCCCCACCCGGAGCTCGGGGAGATCGTCTTCCACGGCAACCCGCTTCGTTATGCGGACGCGGAGCCGCGGGAGCGCGTGCACGCGCCGGCGCTGGGCGAGCACAACGCCGAGGTGTTCGGCGAGATCGGCGTCGACGCGGGAGAGCTGGCGCGGCTCGCCGAGCGGGGCGTCGTCTAGCCTTCTGGCCGCGGCTGGATGCCGCGGCTGTCGGCCGAGGCCGGCACGGCTCTTGCTTCGTTCTTCCCGGACGGCCTCGATGTCGCACGG
>JASJCN010000162.1 GCA_030065975.1 Myxococcota bacterium | reverse complement strand
CGCCACCGCCGAGACGCCCGCTGTGGCGGCCTCGGGATCGCTCGCCGTCCCTCGCCGGGCTCGTCCGCAAGCTCCGGGGCCAGCTATCCCGAGCCGGCCGCGGAGTGTCGAAGGACGTGGGCTCGGCGGCCCTGGCGCTCGATCGTTCGCGGCGGCGCGCAGCCGACGCGACCCGTGCCCGCGTTCGCCGGGGCGGCAACCAGATTCACGAAGCCCTGGAGACCGCGCGAGAGCAGACCACGGGCCGTCTGGCGTCGGCGGCGAGCTCCCTCCTGGGTTCTCTGCGCGACGTGACGAGTCGCGTCGGGTCGATCGTCCGCGCGATCTGGCCCTGGGCCGTGTCCGGGGCCGCCTTCGCATCGAGCGCCTTCCTGCTGGGCTACGCCGTGGCGCTGCCGCCGGTGGAGCCCGTCCTGCCGGAACGCGCGGCGCTGCCTCCCGTGGCGAGCCCCCCTCCGCTTCGCTGCGAGACCGAGGCCGCGGAGCCGCCGCGCCTCGACACGGGCACGGTGAGTCTCCAGGCCGACCTCGCGGCCGCCATCTCCCGCCTCGAAGCGCTCGAGCTTCGGGCGGACGGGCAAGGCGGATCGGCAGCGACCGCCGAGCCACCCGGACCGCCCGGACCGCCCGCGCCGCCTGCTGCGCCCGTCGCAGCGGCGCCCGTCGCGGCGGCGCCCGCCGAGCGACGCGAGCCCGCCAGGGTCGCGGCGCGGCCGCGGCCCCATCAGCGCCACTCCGAGGTGGTGGCCGACGTGCTCATCGTGCGGGCGGGGCCCGGCACCACCTACGCCGAGATTGCACGACTCGCGCAGGGAGCGACCGTGCGCGCGGCGAGCCGGCAGCGGGACGGATGGACGCGGATCGCCGAGCCCGTGGGCGGCTGGGTCGCGTCCCGATACCTGCGCGAGTGAGGCGCCGGCGCGCGCAGCACCCGAACGGGTGGTTTCCACTCCGACTGTAGGGGTTCCCGCGGGTACGCAATTCTCCTACAGCGAACGTGCAGAAGGCCGATAAGCCTGCCATGCAGGGAGGCTATTTCCTCGGCCGGCAGCCCATCGTCGACGCCAAGCGGCACGTCGTCGGCTACGAGCTGTTGTACCGGGGAGGGGCCGACGCCCAGCACGCCGACTTCGGCGAAGACTACGACTCGGCGTCGATCAAGGTCATCGCCAACGCCTTTGCAAGGTTCGGACTCAAGGGCGTGCTCGGGCCGCACCTCGGGCTGATCAACGTGACCCGGGACATGCTGCTCTCGGATTGCGTGAACGCGCTGCCCAAGGAGCGCGTGATCTTCGAGATCCTCGAGAACGCCGAGTTCGACGAGGCGTTGGTGCGACGTTGCAAGGACCTCGAAGAGCGCGGCTATCGGCTCGCGCTCGACGACTACGTCGTGGACGACCCGCGCGAGCCCTACCTCGACCTCGTGAAGCTGGTCAAGCTCGACCTTCCCGCCATCGACAAGGGCGAGCTCCGGCCGTTGGCGCGGAGCCTCGTTCGCGCCGGCAAGATCGTGCTGGCCGAGAAGGTCGAGACCGCCGAGCAGTTCGAGACCTGCCGCAAGGTCGGCTGCACCTTCTTCCAGGGCTACTTCTTCGCTCGGCCGTCGACCCTGAGCGCGAGGGACGGCGGCGAGGACCGCAACGGACTCGTCCAGATCCTCTCGATGACCGAGCGGGCCGACACCGAGCGACTGGCGGAGGCCGTCGAAGCCCAGCCCGAGCTCTCCCTGCGGTTGCTGCGCATCGCGAACTCCGCCGAGTCCGGCGGCGTCGAGCCCATCGCGAGCCTTCGTGCCGTGATCGTGAGACTGGGGCGCTCCTCGTTGCGACGCTGGGTCTCGATCCTCCTGCTCGCGGATGCGGTCGGCGATCCCGCCGGCCCGCGCTTCCAGAACGCCCTGCGCGGCGCCCGCCTGCTCGAGCTGTTGTCGGAGCGCACACGGGCCGGTTGCGAGGCGGGCAGCGCCTTCCTCTCGGGCATCCTCCGCTCGCTCGCAGACGCGGGAGACACGGACATGGAGGAGCTGATCAGCGGCCTCGACCTCGACGAGGTCATCTGCGAGGGCCTGCTGCAGGGGACGGGCATCATCGGCGAGCTGCTCTTGCTGACCGGGTCCCTGACTGGAATCGGCGACGGCCCTCGGGTCGACGACATCGAGGAGCAGCTCGCCCATCTGGGGCTGACCACCGAGATCCTCCTGGAGGAGGAGACGCGGGCCTACGAGTGGGTGCACGAGATGGCCGCGGAGCTCTCCGGGGTCTGACCCCCTCCTCGGACGCGTCGCGAACCCCAGCCCCTCATTGGTGGTTTCTACGTCCCCGGGCGGGCTGCTTCACGGGATGAGTCCCGATCTTCCTCACCCGACCCCGGTGGCCTTCCGAAACCGGTGGGCATGTCCCACACCCCCCGACGCTCCACGCTGCACATCCTCCAGGAGTTCTCGATCCCGCTGCTTGCGGGGGTTCCCGTCGCCCTGATCCTCGCGAACTGGGCGCCGCACACCTACGAGACCCTGATCCACGGCTCGCCCTTCGGGGCCGGAAGCCACCTGAACCTGCACTTCCTGGTCAACGACGTGCTGATGGTGCTCTTCTTCGGCCTGGCGACGAAGGAGATCGTCGAGAGCGTCCTGCCCGGCGGTGCGTTGAACCCGCCGCGCAAGGCGATCAATCCGATCCTGGCCACCCTGGGCGGCGTGTTCGGCCCGATCGCCGTGTACTTCGGCTACGTGGCCTTCACCGGCGAGACCTCGATCGCCCGGGGATGGGGCATTCCCACGGCCACCGACATCGCCCTGGCCTGGCTGGTCGCCCGACTGATCTTCGGCGCCGGCCATCCCGCGGTGAGCTTCCTGCTGCTCCTGGCGATCGTCGACGACGGCATCGGCCTCGGCATCATCGCGATCTTCTACCCGGATCCGGCGCATCCCGTGGCACCCGCCTGGCTCGGGCTCGTCGCCGTGGCGGCGGCCAGCGCCTGGGGGCTGCGGCGCGCGAACGTGCAGAGCTTCTGGCCCTACGTGGTCGTATGCGGCGGGATCTCCTGGGTCGGGCTCCACTCCGCCCACCTGCATCCCGCGCTCGCCCTCGTCGCCGTCGTGCCCTTCATGCCTTCGGCCCAGATGGACGTCGGCCTCTTCGCCGAGGAGAGCGACGGCCAGCCGCATGACGACACGCTCAACCGCTTCGAGCACTTCTTCAAGCTGCCCGTCGACCTGTGCCTGTTCTTCTTCGCCCTTGCGAACGCCGGCGTCGTGTTCTCGAGCGTGGGCCCCGCCACCACCGCCGTACTGCTCGGCCTGGTCGCCGGCAAGACGATCGGCGTCTTCGCGATGGGCGGCCTCGGTGTCCTGCTGGGCTTCCCCCTCCCGACCGGCGTGTCCCTGCGGTCCCTCGCCGTGATCGGTCTCGTGTCGGGCATCGGCCTGACCGTGGCGCTCTTCGTGTCCGGCGTGGCATTCACGGACCCGACGCTCCAGGGCGCGGCCAAGATGGGTGCCCTGCTCTCCGCCGCCGTCGCGCCGCTCGCGGTGGTCGTCGCGCGCCTTCTGCGCGTGCGCTCCGCCACCTGGCGCCGGCCCGCCGACGACGAGGAGCTCGGCTACCGCCCGGCCTGACGTCCCTTGCGATAGCCGAAGAAGCCCCGCTCCTTGATCACGGCGGCGACGGCCTCGGGCACCATGCCGGTCCAGGAGGAGTCGCCGTCGCGGATCTTGCGCAGGACGTCCCGGGAGTAGATCGGCAGGACCTCCTCGCGGAAGCCCTCGACGTCCTCCAGGTAGCCGCGGCTCGCGAGCCAGTCGAAGAGCGAGCGCATCTTCGGCTCCATCTCGAGGCTCGAGAGGGTCATCAGCTCGCTGGTGTCGGGCTTCTGGTGCGGGTAGACGTAGATCCGCATGTCCTGCTTGAAGAGCCGACCGAAGGCCTCCAGGATGCCGCCGTCGACCTGCTCGTAGTACTGCTCGTCGAAGAGCTCGATCAGGCTGCGACTGCCCATGACCAGCCCGAGCGGGCAGCTGGTGAACTGCTGCAGGTAGCCGGCCAGGCGGTCGTAGCGGAAGTAGTCCGAGATCAGCACCGTGTGGCCCGTCGCGGCCAGCACCTCCGCGCGCCCGAGGAAGTCGCTCAGGTCGACCTCGCCCTCCGCCAGGAGGTTGCGCATGGTGATCTCCATCAGCGTGAGCGGTGCCGCGTGGCCCGCGCACTGCTCCTGGAAATGCTCGAGCGCCGAATCCACCATGTCGATGTTGACGTGGGTCACCGGGCGGAAGCTGCCCCGCTGGATCAGCACCGGCCGCTTGCGCAGCGCCTCGGACGGCTGCAGCACCTCGCCCGAAGCCGAGAACATGGCTGCGCCGGAGAGGCCGAGCTGCACCAGCCGCAGGCTCATCACGCGGTTGTCCACGTGCCGGAACTGGATCCCCGAGAACTCGATCATGTCGATCTCGATGCGGTCCGTGGAGAGGCCGTCGAGCAGCGACTCGAGCAGCTGCTCCGGCTCGTGTGAGAGGAAGTGCGCGCCGTAGATCAGGTTGACGCCCACGATGCCGAGCGCCTCCTGCTGCTGGTTCGCCTCGTGGTCCAGCATGCGCACGTGGATCAGCACCTGGCTGTCCTCGTCGCGAGGGTGGGCCTGGAACTTGATGCCCATCCACCCGTGGCACTCGCTGCTCCCCCGGTAGCTCTTGGCGGCGACCGTGTCGGCGAAGGTGAAGAAGGCGGTACGGTCGCCCCGCTCCTCCTTCAGCCGCTCGATGTTCAGCCGCTGCTCGCGGTCCAGCATGGCCTGGAGCCGCTCCCGGCACACGTAGCGCGCGCCCTCGCCGTAGATCGCGTCGCTGACCTTCATGTCGTAGGCCGAGATGCTCTTCGAGATCGTGCCGGCGGCCCCTCCGGCCCGGAAGAACCACCGCACCACCTCCTGGCCCGCGCCGATCTCGGCGAAGGTGCCGTAGTGGCGCGGGTTCAGGTTGACGGCGAGAGCCTTCTCGCGCGGATCCTTGTCTCGCTCTTCCTTCACTGCTTTCTCCTAGGCCTCGGCGGCGACTTCCAGTGCATCTTCGATGGCGATCTCGAGCTCGGCGACCACGATGTCGCTGAGCCGCAGCGACTGGGCTTCGGCCGAGCTCGCGATCTGGACCGAATCGTCCTGCGTGAGCGCGATGCCGAGGCCCCGGCAGGCCAGGTCCACCAGACGCACGACGATCAGCAGCACGTCACTGTCCTCGAAGTCGGGAGCGTGGTGGTCCCGCACGAGGGCCGTGTACTGCTCGGGCAGGTTCCACTGGGCGAGCAGCTTGCTGCCCTGCTCGGAGTGCATCTGGTCCAGGAGCTCGATCACCAACGCCTCGGAGGGCTGGAAGCTCGAGTCGCGCTCCATCATCTCGTCGACCACGCGCAGCACGAAGAGCTTGCCGATGTCGTGGAGCAGCGCCGCCTGGAACGCCTCGGGCGCGAGATCGTGACGCTTGATGCGCTGGCAGAGCCACTGGCTCCCGACGGCGCACGCGACGGAGTGCTGCCACAGACGCGCCACCAGCGGCGTGAGGCTCGGCGCCTTCACCTGATAGGTCTTCTTCTGGCTGACGAGGGTCACGACGCTCGCGACCTGGCGGGCCCCGAGGCGCGTCAGGGCCTGACGCGGCGTGGTCACCTTCTCGAGCCCCGCGTAGAAGGTCGAGTTGGAGACCCGCAGCAGCGCCGCGCTCAGGACCGGATCCGAGCCGATCAGGCGCTCCACCTCGTCCATGTCGAACTCCTCGGAGCCCATCATCTCCTGCAGCCGCTGGCTCGTCCCATCGAACACGGGAAGCGAGGTCTCGTCCTTGTCGATGTGGCTCTGCACCACGTCTGCGATCGAACTCGTCATGTCGGTCTCTCCTGGCTTCCTGGGGAAGCTCTGCACAGGCTTCTCTACACGGACCGTCGGGGCCCGTCAGTCGCGTGTAGTCGACATCTGCGGAGCTTCCCTAGCTTCCCACGAGGCGTCGCAGCTCGTGCAGCGGGCGCGGCTTGTCGAGGCGAGGCAGCATGCGCGTCAGCTCACGCACGGAGGTCTGACCCTCCGCCGCCTTCACGATGCCGTCCTCGAAGAGGCTCACGAGGCCGGACGCCTCGCGGCTGATGCGTCGGATCTCGTGGGAGGTCTTGTGCTCGAGGAGCGCCTCGCGCACGGGCTCCTCCAGGACCAGCAGCTCGTGGATCGCGACGCGTCCGTCGTAGCCCGTGTGCCGGCACGTCTTGCAGCCCCGACCGATCCTCATCTCGGCGCCGTCGAACTCGCCACCCACGTATCCCAGGCGGCGCAGATCCGCGGAGGTGGGCTCGTAGGGCACCGCGCATTGCAGACAGGTCTTTCGAAGCAGCCGCTGGGAGAGGATGCTCACCACGGTCGAGGAGATCAGGAACGCCTCGATGTTCATGTTGAGCAGCCGTACCAGGCCCCCGATGCTGTCCTCGGTGTGGAAGGTGCTGATCACCTTGTGGCCCGTCAGGGCGGCCTGGATCGCCGTCTCGGCCGACCACTGGTCGCGGATCTCGCCGATCACGATCACGTCGGGATCCTGGCGGACGATGTGCCGCAGGGTCTCCTCGTAGCTGAGATCGATCTCGGGATTCAGCGAGCACTGCGAGATGCCGTCGATCACGTACTCGACCGGATCCTCGGCCGTGATGATCGCCGTCTCGTCGTTCTTGATGTGGTTGACCGCGCTGTAGAGCGTCGTGGTCTTGCCCGAGCCGGTGGGCCCCGTCACCAGGATCACGCCCGAGGGGCGATCGAGGACGTCCTCGCGGAAGCGCTCGAGGATCCGGCTCGGCATGCCGAGATCGCCGATGTCGAGGAGCGGGAGCGAGCGGTTGAGAAGACGCATGACGATCTTCTCGCCGTGCACCGTCACGTAGATCGAGACCCGGAGATCGAGCTCGCGTCCCTGGGACGCCCAGGTGAAGCGGCCGCCCTGGTGGCGCCGGCGCTCGGCGATGTTGGCCTGGCACAGGACCTTCACGCGGCTCGCCATGGGCGCCGCGTCCTTGATGGGATAGTCGCGATAGAGCAGCAGCACGCCGTCGCGCCGGAAACGAACCCGCAGGTTCTCCGCTCCGGGCTCGATGTGGATGTCGCTCGCACCCTGCTGGATGGCGTCGTGGATGATCTGATCCACCTCGCGGACGATGGCGTCCGGATCCTCGTCGCTCGGTGCCTCCGAGCCACGATCGAGGCGTTCCCAGGTCTCCTTCAGCGCCGTCGGTGCCGCGACCGCAGGCTCGACGACGTCCTCGCCGTAGACCTGGGCCGCCGCGGCGACGCTGTCGCGATCCAGCGGGTCGCCGAACACCACGACCACCCGATCCTCGCTTCGGCGGAAGGGCAGGAAGGCGTGCTGCTTGCACCACTTGAGAGGAGCCTCGGCCAGGAGATCGGCGTCCACGAAGGTGGTCTCGAGATCGACGAAGGGGAAGCCCAGCTGGACCGAGAGAGCCTCGTAGAGTCGCCGCTCGTCGATGAAATGATGCTCCAGCAGCACGTCGCCGATCCGGGACTTCTCGTCGGTGGATTGGCGCTGGATCTCGAGGGCCTGGTCGAGGTCCTCGGCCGTCAGGGCACCCAGCTCGATCAGGAGCTCCCCGAGCCTGAGCTCGTGGCGGTGGCTGCGCAGGCAGCGCTGCACCGCCTCCTCCTCCACCGAGCCGAGCTCGTAGAGGATCTGAAGCAGGGGCCGCGGCGGCGTGAGCCGTGCGCGGATGCGCATCGCGTAGCGAAGCTGCTTCTCGTCGATGAGGCCGTCGGCGACGAGCAGGCTGCCGATCTGGTGGGTGTCGACCTGTCCGCTCACGGTTCGAGTCCTCCAGCCCCGGCGCACGGAGCATCGAAGAAGCCCGCCAGGGACACGACCCCCTCGACCCGGCGCTCGTCGCCGAAGCAGAGCGAGATCACGTAGGGGAGGCCGTCGCACTCCCAGGCCACGTGCAGGGGCAGTCCGTCCACCCGATAGGGCGACAGGTCGTCGCCGGCCACGTGGAGGCTGTTGCCGTGCGCCTCGGCCAGGAGCCCGGCACGCAGCCGCCCCCCGAAGCGCGCGAGGTCCGATCCGCCGGCCTCGAGCACGAAGCGGGGCTCGATCAGGATGCTGCAGTCGGCCGGGCCCGTGTCGTCGGGCGCGGCCGAGACGGGCGGCAGCAACACCTCCGCCGGCGCGACCTCGGGCGAAGGCAGCGGACTGGGGGCGGGCTCCGGCGCGACCACGAGGAGCTCGGGCGCCTCCGACGAGAGGTCGGCGGGCTCCCGACGGAGATCGCGTGCCGCGATCTCCTGCTCGAGCTCGCGGATCCGATCCCGAAGCGGCGTTCGGACTCCCCGCAGCTCCTCGGGCCACGTGGCGATCACGCCCTCGAGGGCCGCATTGCGGCGCTCGAGCTGCGAGACGCGCTGCCTCAGCTCATCGATCTCCAGGCGCCAGAGCCCGAATCCGATGGCTGCGCTCGCGCTCGAGACCAGAGCGGCGAGACCGACGAGCCGGAAGGTACGCTTCATGTCACCGAGTACCGATCGCGCCGACTACTGACCCAGCTGGACCAGGTTGGCGAGGAGCTCGTTGGCCGCCGAGACGGTCCGCGTGTTGGCCTGGAACGCGCGCTGGTTCAGGATCAGCTGCACGAACTGGGCCGCGAGATCCACGTTCGAGTTCTCGATGAAGTTGGCCCGCACCGCGCCGAACTGGCCCGTCCCCGGGTCCCCGACCAGGGGCTGGCCGCTCTCGCGCGACTCGCGGAAGGAGTTGTTCCCGATGGCTTGCAGCCCCTCGTTGTTGGGGAAGGTGGCCAGCGCGATGCGCCCGACGGAGAGCGTCTCCCCGTTGGAGAAGCTCGCCACGATGAAGCCCTCCTGGTCGATGTTGACGCCTTGCAGGGTGCCGGGCGCGAAGCCGTCCTGGATGACCGACGTGCGCACCGAGGGCGAGTTCACCTGGCTCGTCGCCGACGGGTCGCCGATCGCTCCGAAGTCGATGGTGATCGGCTGGTTCGGCGCGACGGCTCCCGGGAAGTTGAAGTTGACGAGGTTGCCCGTGACCGCCGTCATCACGCCCTGAGTGTCGAAGGTCAGCGTGCCGGTCCCCTGTACGATCACCTGGCCCGGGTTGGCCGGGTCCGGGAGGGTGGCGTTCCACTCCCAGGCGTTCGCGGCCGTGGGCGTGAAGTACACCGTCGTGTCGTGGGCCCCGCCCTGGGAGTCGAACACGGTGAAGGGGAACTCGAACTCCGAGGAGGTGGCCGCCGTCGGGTTGGTGGGGTCGAAGACGAGCGGCAGGGTCGCCTGGCTCGGCTCGAGGTTCAGGGTGAGCTGCGCCTGGCTCGTCGGGTTCGGCGTCGAGAGCGTGGTCTGGACGACGATGTCGCCGGTCGCTCCCGAGGAGAGGCCCGTCAACGGGTCCACGCTGAAGCCCTGCACCCGGCCACCGGTGTTGTTGACCATGAAGCCCTGGTTGTCGAACCCGAACATGCCGGCGCGGGTGTAGGACGTGCCCTGGGCGTCGTTGACGACGAAGAAGCCCCGGCCTTCGATCGCCAGGTCGGTTCCGCGCTCGGTGCTCACGAAGCTGCCCTGGCTGAAGATCTGGCTCACGCGGATCACGCGGGTACCGGCGCCCGTCTCCGAGAAGCCGCCGGCCGTCGAGATCGACTGGCCGAGCACGTCGGTGAACTCCGCGCGTCGCTCCTTGAAGCCGGGTGTGTTGACGTTGGCGATGTTGTCGCCCACCACCTGGATGGCGGTGGAGGTGGCATCGAGGCCGGAGACCGAAGCGAACAGAGCAGTGGACAGGGACATGGGAACCTCAACTTTCGTTCTGCTGGAGGGAACGCTCGAGAGCGTCGACGGAGATCATCTGACGAGACGGCTCGGCGAGGAGCGACTCGAGGACGGAGTGGAAGCTCTCGGGCGCAGGCGGGGCGGAGCGACCGAAGAGCCAGCGAAGGAACCTCACGGGCGAACCTCCCGGACCCGGGAGAGCGAGCCCTCGGCCTCGCCGAAGAAGAGCGTCGGGTCCGACTCGCCGATGCTCGATCCCGTCACGCGATCGAGCACCAGGGTGTTGGCGAGGCTCTGGTCTCCCCGGCTGGCGGTGAACGAGTAGACGCCGGTCGGGAGCGGATCCATCTCGCCCAGGTCGATGCGGGTGACTCCGGCGGGTAGCGTGCCCGTCACTCCGAGCTGCCGCACGAGGGTTCCGTTGGCATCGCGGATCTCGATGCCCTGGAGCGCTCCGGGCTGCACGAGCTCCACGAAGAGGTCGGGGAGCCCTCCCTCTGCGCCGACCTGGAAGCTGCTGCTCTCGTGCAGCACGCTCCGGCCGACCAGGGGCACGCCCTCGAGCCCGAAGGTCCGGGAGTCGGGCTCGTCGGACGCGGCCGGCTGGGACGTCTCCGCCAGGGCCTCGATGCCCTCCCGCATGGCGATCAGCTGCTCGAGCGACGAGAACTGCGCGAGCTGCGCCGTGAACTCGGTGGCGTCCTGGGGGTTCAGGGGATCCTGGTTCTCGAGCTGCGTGATCAGCATGCGCAGGAAGTCCTCCTGCCCCAGCGCGCCCGCGGACTGGGCGTCGCTCTCCTCGGCGGTCACGATGCTGCTGGCACGGATCGATTCGGGAATCATGGCCGGCTCCTAGACGTGGAGGTCCACGCGATCGTTCGCGCGGTCGTTCACGGGATCGGACGGGGAAGGGGCGTTCGTCCGTGCATGCACGGGAAGGGCGTCGTCACGGGACGGCGTCGGTCGGGGCGGCGCGTCTCCGGGATGCTCCCGTCCGCGCTGCTCGGGACGCTCGTCGTGGCGTCCGTTGCGCTCCTCACGCTCGACGCCCTCTTGCTCGTCCCACTGCACGTCGAAGCCCTCCATGCGCAGATCCCGGGAAGCCAGGCCATCGGCCAGCTGCTCGCGGCTCGCCAGCACGGCCTGGCCCGCGGCCACCTCCTGTGCGCGGATGGCCACTTCGACGTCCTGGCCGCGCACCGTCACCGTCAGTTGCAGCTCCCCGAGCTCGGGCGGGTGCAGCCGGACCCGAGCCCGGCCTCCCCCTCGCGCGACCAGCCACTCGACATGCAGCGGCACGGACTCGGCGGGCGGAGCGGCAGCGGGCGCCGCGGCGCGGGCATCACCGGCGGGCTGGAGCGCAGCCGGTGCCGGAGCGCCGGCGGGCAGGGCCACCGGGTCGACGCCCGCCGCACGGGCCGCCGTCGCGCCGGAGGCACCGGAGGCGAGGTCGGGTGCAGTGGCCTCGAAGGACACGGCGCGAGCGCGTGCGGCCTCGCGCGCCTCCTCGTAGGCGGCCGAACGCGCGGCCCGCGCGGCCGCCTCGTCGGC
>JASJCN010000161.1 GCA_030065975.1 Myxococcota bacterium | reverse complement strand
CGGGTGTCGGGAAAGCTCATGGATCCACTCCCTTCATCGGTCGGCCGACCCGTTCTCCGAAGCCGGCGCTTCTCCGGGGCCCGCGGACCCGGAGCCAGGGCCGGGCGCCAGGGCGAGCAGGAGCGCGCTGGTCTCGGCCCGGGCCGGTACCACGTCGGGATCGACGTCCCGCTCCCGCAGAGCGTCGGCCGTCACCTGCCCGAGCGCCACGATGCGCACGCCGGCGAGCGCCGCACGCGACGCCTCGTCCAGGGCCGCGCAGAAGGGCCGCACGGCCGAGGGGCTGGCAAACACGATCGCGTCGTACTCGCGTCGCCCGAGGGCGCCCCGCAGCTCGTCCGCGTCGGGCTCGGCGGAGAGCGTGCGGTAGAAGGCCTCGACGTCGACCTCGGCGCCGGCGGCGCGCAGGCCTTCCGGCAGCCGCTCGCGCCCCTTCTCGGCCCGCGGGAGCAGGAAGCGGCGCCCCTGGACCCGACCCTCGGCATCGAGCAGGGCCAGCAGGCCCTCGGCATCGGTGCGCTTGGGCGAGGCCGCCACGGGAAGCCCGGCGGCCCGCGCAGCCGCCGCCGTCGCCGGGCCCACGCACCAGGTGGGAGGGGCGCACTCCGAGAGCTCGAGCCCCGCCTCGGCGGCGCGGCCCGCGAGGGCGCGCACCGCGTTGGCGCTGGTGAGCAGCAGGCCGTCGTAGGAGGGCAGCGCTGCCACCGACCTCTCGACGCCTTCGCTCCGGATCTCCTCGATGCGGATCATGGGGCGCACCGTGGGCTCGGCGCCGGCCAGCCGCAGCGCGCGCACCCAGGGCTCGGCCTGGGCCTCGGTGCGGGTGAGCAACACGCGGAGCCCGAGCAGCGGCAGCGCGTCGCGCCACGCGGCCGGGTCGTGCAGGCGCACCACGTCGCCCACCACGATCACGGCCGGCGAGCCGAGCTCCTCCGCGCGAGAGCGCTCGGGGAGCGATGCGAGCGGAGCCACCACCGCGCGCGCATCCTCGCGGGTGGCGTTCATCACCACCGCCGCGGGCGTCGCCGCCGAGCGCCCTGCGTCGAGCAGCTGCTCGACGATCTCGTCGAGGTTGCGCATGCCCATCAGCACGACCAGGGTGTCCACCCGGGCCAGCGCATCCCAGTCGAGAGCCGCCGTCGCGCGGGTGGGATCCTTGTGGCCGGTCACCACGGCGAAGGACGCGCCGAAGCGACGATCGCTCACGGGGATCCCCGCCCAGGCGGGCCCGGCCAGGGCCGAGCTGATGCCCGGCACCACCTCGACCGCCACGCCGGCCTCCTGACAGGCGGTGACCTCTTCGCCGCCCCGGCCGAACACGAAGGGATCGCCCCCCTTGAGCCGGACCACGCGGCGGCCCTCCTTCGCGAGCCGTACCAGGAGCGCGTTGATCTCCTCCTGGGTCCGGGCGGCGGCCGCGTGACCGCGACGGCCGACGTCGATGCGCAGGGCCTCGGCGGGCGCCAGCTCGAGCAGCGCCGACGAGGCCAGTGCGTCGTACACCACCGCCTCGGCATCGCGCAGGGCGCGCTCTCCGCGCACCGTGAGGAGGTCCGGGGCGCCGGGCCCGGCCCCGACCAGCGTGACCTTCCCGGCGCTCACGAGGCGGCGAGCTCCGCGAGGATCGCCTCGCCGCCCTGCGACAGGAGGTCCTCGGCGACCGAGCGCCCGAGGGCCTCGGCCTCCTCCGGAGCGGCGAAGGCCTCGGCCGCGACGCTGCGCGCGCCGTCCGCCGAGAGCAGTCGGCCGCGCAGGCGGATGCGGCCGCCGGAGGCGGGCTCGCATAGTGCTGCGATCGGCGCCTTGCAGTCGCCTTCCAGGCGGGCCAGGAAGCCGCGCTCGGCCAGGGCCTGGGTCCGCGTCGCCGGGTCGCCGATCGCCGCGAGCGCGTCGGCAAGCGGGTCGTCGGCACGGGCCTCGACGCAGAGCGTGCCCTGGGTCGCGGCGGGCAGGAACACGTCGGGATCGAGCCGCTCGTGGATGCGATCGGCGAGGCCCAGGCGCAGCAGGCCGGCGGTCGCCAGGATCACGGCGTCGAGGTCCTCTTCCTCGAGCTTGCGCAGGCGGGTACCGACGTTGCCTCGCAGCGGGACGACCTCGAGGTCGGGCCGCAGGCTCCTGAGCAGGCTCGTGCGGCGCACGCTTCCGGTCCCGACCCGTGCTTTCGGGCGCAGGCCGTCGAGGCGGGCGTCCGCGCTCCTTCCGACCAGGGCGTCGCGGAAGTCCTCCCGCGCGGGAAACGCCGCAGCCACGAGGCCCGGCGCGAGGTCGGCGGGCAGGTCCTTCGCGCTGTGGATCGCCACGTCGGCGCGATCGTCGAGCAGGGCCTGCTCGACCTCCTTCACGAAGAGCCCCTTGCCGCCGATCTCGGCGAGCGGCCGGTCCAGGATGCGGTCGCCCTCGGTGCGCACGATCACGAGCTCGGTCGGCGCACCGATCGCCGCCTGGATGCGCTCGGCCACGAAGCTCGACTGCGCCACGGCCAGCTCGCTGCCGCGCGTGGCGATGCGAACCGGCTGCTTCACAGCTCGTCCTGGGGCTCGTCCAGGGACTCGTCCGAGGGCTGGTCGTCCGCGCCGGGAGCCTCGGGATCGTCGAGGGCGAAGAGCGAACGCGCGACCTCGAGGATCGCCAGACCCTGCTCGCGTTCGACCTCGGCGCGCAGGCGCGAGAGCGGCGCGTGCAGGAGCTTGTTCACGATCGCCCGGGTCAGCGCCTCCACCTGCTCGCCCTGGGCCGCATCGAGGTCGAGGCGCGTGAGGTGCCGCTCGAGCTCGGCCTGGCGGATGCGTTCCGCCCGGGCCCGCAGATTGCGGATCGTGGGCACGGCGGACAGCGCGGCGAGCCAGCCGTCGAAGCGCTGCTCCTCCTCGGCCACGATGGCCTCGGCGAGCTCGACCTCGCGGCGGCGTTCCTCGGCGTTGGTCGCCGCGACCTGACTCAGGTCGTCGAGGTCGTAGCGGTACACCTGATCCAGTCGATCCACGGCGGGGTCGACGTTGCGGGGCACGCCCAGGTCGATCACGAAGATGGGGCGGCCGCGGCGCGTGCGCAGCGCCTCGCGCATCACGGGCTCGGTCAGGATCGGGGCGGCGCCGCCGATCGAGGTGAGCACCACGTCCGACAGCGGCAGGATCCGAGGCAGCGCGTCGAGCGCATGGGCCTCGGCCTGGAAGCGCCCGGCCAGGGCGACGGCGCGCTCCCGCGTCCGGTTCGCCACGCGGATCCGCGCCAGCCCCTGGGAGTGGAGCGCCTCGAGGGCGAGCTCGGTCATGTCGCCGGCCCCGATCAGGAGGGCCGACTTGTCCTCGAGCGACTCGAAGATCTGCGTGGCGAGGTCGACGCCGACCCGGGCCACCGAGACGGGCCGCTCGGCGATCCGCGTCTCGTTGCGAACCCGCTTGGCGGTCGCGAAGGCGCGCTGGTAGAGCCGCCCGAGCACCGGCCCACAGGCCCCGCACTCGACGGCGCCCCGATAGGCGTCCTTCACCTGGCCCAGGATCTGCGGCTCGCCGACGACGAGCGAGTCCACCGAGCTCGCCACCCGGAAGGCGTGGCGGACCGCGGCGCGATCCTCGTGGGTGTAGAGCGCCTCCTCGAGCTCGGAGACGTCGATGGGCCGGCCGCCCGCGAGCTCGTTCGCGAAGAAGTGCCGCAGTCGCAGCCGCGCCGCGGGGGCCTCGCGGGTGAGCGCCATCACCTCCACCCGGTTGCAGGTCGAGACGACCACCGCCTCCTCGATCTCGGGCTCGGCCACGAGCTTTCCGAGCACGGGGTCGAGCTCGTCGACGGCGAGGCTCTCGCGCAGGGCCAGGCCGGCCGTGTGGTGGGAGATGCCGAGCAGGAGCAGGTTCACGCCAGCACCCCGACACCGACCACGGCCACCAGGAGCACGGCGAACCCCACGGCGGAAGAGAGCGCGGACTGGCGCGAGCCGAATCCGCTGCGCCAGCGCAGCACGGAGACCCCGGCGTACACCACCCACGCTGCGAGGGTGGCGTTGGCGTGGGGCGTCCCCGGCCAGAGCCGGCCCTCGGCCGCGTACACCCAGGCAATGCCCGAGAGCAGCCCCAGACTCAGGACCACGAAGCCGATCGCGAGGGCGATGGCGTTGACGCGGTCGAGTGCCTCGAGGGAGGGCAGCGGCAGTCGCAGCTGGTTCGGGCTCTTCGACTTGAGGAAGCGGTGGTGGATGACGTAGAGCAGGCCTGCGGTGCCGGCGAGTCCGAGGAGCGAGAGGCCCGCGCTCGCGAGGACGATGTGCAGGTGCGACCAGAGCGGGCTCGTCGCCGGGTCCGGCGGCTCGGCTCCGGGGAGCGCCACGGCCGCGAAGAACGCTCCGCCGAAGGCGAGCGGCGCCACCGCCACGACCAGGGCCGCACCGTGGACGCGCAGCAGCACGGCGAGATAGGCGGCGGTGCCGATCCAGCCGACGAGGGACAGGGTCAGGGGGAGCTCGGTCAGGGCAGGCGTGGGGTCGAGCTGGTGCAGCTGCAGGAAGGCGCCGGTGTGGAGACAGAAGCCCGCGATGAGGAGCCCGAGGGCGATCCGGTTGAAGCGCGGGGCGCGCAGCCCGAGCGCCAGGCCGGCGGCCAGCGAGGCGGCCAGGTAGGCCGCCGTGGTCAGCTGATGCAGGACGAGCGCCATGGCGCCAGCCTCCGGGATCCAGGTTCCGGGGCGCGATCGCACCCCGTGTTCCGATGCAGGACGAGCGCCATGGCGCTCCCTCCGTTCGCGCCTACTTCCGCTGGCGCAGTCGTTCCATCTGTTCGGCCACCCGGGCGGCGTCGTTCACCATCTCGAACACCCGGAAGGCGGGCTCGCCGAAGAGCACGAAGCGGATCTCCTCGAGGCCTCCCTCTTCGCCCGAAGCCGCGAGGTGCCCTCGCGCCTCCTCCAGCAGCACCTCGGCGCAGCGCTGCAGCGGAAAGCCGGCGATGCCGGCCCCGATCGCGGGAACCGCGACGCTGCGGCAGCCGTTCTCGACCGCCAGCGCCAGGCTGTGGCGCATGGCGCCGCGCACGCTCTCCTCGCTGGCCTGGCCTCCGGGCGGCATGCCCGCCGCGTGGATCACGAAGCGAGCGGGGAGCGCGCCGGCGCCGGTGATCGCGGCCTCGCCGACCGCGATGGGTCCGTGGGCGTCGCACTCGGCCTGGATCTCGGGGCCGCCCTTGGCGCGGATCGCGCCGGCGACTCCGGCGCCGAGCACCAGGTCGCTGTTCGCGGCGTTCACGATCGCGTCCACCTCGTGCTCGGTGATGTCGCCCTCGTGCAGGGTGATCCGGCCGCTCATCGCTTCTTCCCCGGGCGCTTGCGCGAGGACCGCGCCTCCCGTGCCGCCTCGGCCTCGATCAGCCCGGCCGCGATCATGGGCACCAGGATCTCGTGATGGCCGACGAGCGAGTAGCCCTTGCCGCCGCGCCGCGTGGGCCGCTCCACCACGTTCACCGAGGGGCGGTAGTGGCGGATGAAGTCGAGGTTCACGGTGGTGAACTTGTCGACCTCGTGGCCCAGGTTGCGGGCCAGGGCCAGCGCCTTGAGGAACACCTCGGGCAGGATCACGGCCGACCCGATGTTGAAGAGCACGCCTCCCTCGAGGGTGGCGACCAGGCTCGTCAGCAGCTCGAAGTCGCGATGGCTGGTCGCGCCCAGGGCCGCGCCATCGGCACTCGGATGCATGTGATGGATGTCGGTTCCGATCGCCGCGTGGACCGTGACGGGGATTCCCAGTCGATGGGCGCTGGCGAGCACCGAGCGGCCCTTGTGCGGGAAGCGGCCGGTCTCGATGGCGCGGCCGACGGCGGCCCCCATGCCGAGACCGTCGGCGTGCCCGGCGTTGATCGCCTGGTTCAGGGCCTCGCTCGTCTCCTTGGCCATCCCGAAGGTGCCGTCGTCGAGGGCGGGCGCCACGTCCTCGCTGGTGCGTCCCATCATCGCGAGCTCGAGGTCGTGTACGCAGCCGGCGCCGTTCATCAGGAGCCCGCCGACCATCCCGCGCTGCATCAAGTCGACCACGACCGGCGCCAGCCCCACCTTGATCAGGTGGGCACCGAAGCCCCACAGCAGGATCTTCTTGCGCTGGTGCGCGCGGGCGGCCGCGGCGATCACCTGGTTCAGGTCCGCCGCACCCAGGATGCCGGGCAGGCCGTCCAGGAACTCGGTGAAGCTCGCGCCCGGCTGGTGGGGCACGGCCTCCTCGCTGCGCTTGACCTTGCTCGGCCGACGGCGAGCGGGGACGGTGCGGATGCGCGAGCGATCGATCGGCGGGAGCCGCCGGCTCAAGCGTCTTCCTCGCCCAGGAACCTCTCGTCCACGAGCTGGGCGATCGCGTGGCCGATGGTGATGTGACACTCCTGGATGCGCTGGGTGTCGTCGCAGGGCACGACGAGGGCCAGATCCACCTTGCCGAGCAGCTCGCCTCCGCCCTTGCCGAGCAGCCCGATGCTCCGGACGCCCAGGCTCCGCGCCGCCTCGACCGCCCGGGCGACGTTCGGGGAGTTGCCCGATGTGGAGATGGCGATGGCCACGTCGCCGGCCCGGCCATGGGCCTCCATCAGGCGCGCGAACACGCGATCGAAGCCGTAGTCGTTGCCGAGGGCCGTGAGCTCGGAGCCGTTGGTGGTGAAGGCGATGGCGGGGAAGGCCTGGCGCTCGCGGGAGAGCCGCCCGGTCCACTCGGCGGCGATGTGCTGGGCGTCGCCCGCCGAGCCCCCGTTGCCGAAGAGCAGGGCCTTGCCGCCGGACTCGAACGTCTGGATGACCCACTCGGCGGCCTGGGCGATCTCGGGGCCGAGCACCTCGGCCGCGCGCCGCTTGACCCGGGCGCTCTCCTCCAGGATGCGCCGGGCGCGGGACGCGGTGTCGACCGGGCGACCTTCGGGACGGGGATGGCTCATGGGATGCGTCTGACGGCGGAAACCGCCGTGAAATCAGGGAGATCCGCGAGGACCGTACCCGGCCGGCGAAGCAGCGTCAACGCGATCCCGAGGGGGCCGCGGGGCCTCGCTGCTATGCTCGGCCGATGCCCCGGCCCGCCCCGCGGAAGCTCTCCTGGCTCCTTCCGCTCCTCCTCGCGAGCCTCGGATGCGATGCCGTCCTGACGGGTTTCGCCCCCGATCGTCTGCGCATCCGCGAGTTCCACCCGACCGAAGTCGAGCGCGAGCTTCGGGCCGGGAACGCCGAGATCATTCAGGTGCGCGCCCAGGACGACCGGCTGCCTGGCATCCACGGCGCCCGCCGCATGACGCTCGACGCGCCGGTTCCCGAGGGAATCGAGACTTCGGAGCAGTGGTGGATCGTCGTGTCCGAGGACCGCGACGAGGGCCTGCAGCTGGCCGCGCGACTCGCGCGCGCGGGGGCACCCCGGGTAGGCTTCACGGTCGGAGAGAAGAGCGAGCTGATCGCACTGGCCGGCATCCGAACGGCCGCGCGCGAACCCGCCGACGACTCCGAGCCCACGCAGAAACCCGCCGCCTCGGGGCGGCATCCAAGCCCCTGATTCCGACGCGGATTCCCGCCGGATGCCGCGCCTGCCGTCCTGGACGAAGCGCCACAAGGAGAGAGAGAACGATGGCCGAGCTGAACGACGTGACCGACGCCAACTTCGAGGCCGAGGTCCTGAAGTCGGAGATCCCCACCATCATCGACTTCTGGGCCGAGTGGTGTGCGCCCTGCCGGCGCATCGCTCCGATCGTGAAGGAGCTCGCCGACGAGTACGACGGCAAGGTCAAGGTCGTGAAGATGAACATCGACGAGAACCCGGGGACGCCGGGGAAGTACGGCATCCGCTCCATCCCGACGGTGCTGGCGTTCAAGGGCGGCACGGTCGTCGAGCAGATCACGGGCGCGCGGCCCAAGAGCGCCTTCGACGACATGGTCCAGAAGCTGGTCTGAGCGCGAAGCGATGAAGCTCTACGACAGCATCGGCCCCAACCCGCGCGCCGTGCGCATCTTCCTGGCCGAGAAGGGCATGGAGGTCGAGACCGTGACGCTCGACCTGATGGGCGGCGAGAACCGGCGGGAGGAGCACGTGGCGCGCAACCCGTCGGGTCAGAGCCCGTGCCTCGAGCTCGACGACGGCTCCTTCCTCTCCGAGATCACGGCGATCTGCGAGTACCTGGAGGAGAAGCAGCCGACGCCGGCGCTGATCGGCACGACGCCCGAGGAGCGGGCGGCCACGCGCATGTGGACGCGGCGCATCGACCTCAACATCGTCGAGCCCATGGCCAACGGCTTCCGCTTCGCCGAGGGCCTGCCCCTCTTCCAGACCCGCATCCACGTGATTCCCCAGGCGGCCGACGACCTGAAGGCGATCGCCCGGGAGAAGCTGGCCTGGCTCGACGAGCTGATGGGCGGCAACGAGTTCGTCGTGGGTGACCGCTTCACGCTGGCCGACGTGCTGCTCTTCTCGTTCCTCGAGTTCGGCGCCACCGTGGGCCAGCCGCTCGACGAGAAGCTCGCGAACCTGCCGGGCTGGTACACGCGGGTGGCCGCGCGACCGGCGGTGCAGGCCTCGGCCTGACCGAACCGACTCCCCATGCGGGTTCGGATCGAGGGATACGAGAGCTTCCCCGGCGACCACTGCGGGAGCGTCGCCATGCGCGGGCTGCTCCACCACTACTGCGGCCTCGAGCTGCCCGAGCCCGTGGTGTTCGGCCTGGGCGCCGGCGCGACCAGCCTGTACCTGCGCGGGCCGGGACTCGATCCGGCGGCGATGTTCTTCGGGCGCACCGGATCGATGGAGCAGGACGTCGCGGTCCACCTGCAGATCGACTACCGCGAGCAGCCCGAGCCCGACGACGAGCGAGCCTGGCAGCGGGTGCGTGACGAGGTGGCCGCCGGCCGCCCGACCATGCTCTCGGGCGACATCTTCTACCTCGACTATCGCGAGTTCAAGGTGCACTTCCCTGCGCACCGCTTCGTGCTGCTCGGGTTCGACGACGACACCGAGCAGGTCTGGATCGCCGACCGGATCCGCCCCGAGGCCGAGGTGTGCTCCTACCGCGCGCTCTTCCTGAGCCGCAACCCGCCCGAAGGCCTCTCGACGAAGAACCTCTGGGGACGCTTCCACGACGTCGAGGTGGGGCGCGACCTGGTCGGAGCGACGCGCAAGGCGATCGCCACCTGTGCGGGCGCCATGCTGGCGGGGGGAGACGCCGTGGGCGCGGGGGCGGGCCTCGCCGCCGAGGGAGAGCTGCGCTCGGTCCAGGGCGTGAACGCGGCGCGCATCTTCGCCGACGACCTTCCGGGCTTCGCCGCGCGAGAGGACGCGAGCTGGCTGGCCCAGTTCAACGCCAGCGCCATCGAGAAGTTCGGGAACGGCGGCGGCAACTTCCGCAGACTGTATGCGGGCTTCCTCGCCTGGGCGCGCGACCTCGACCCGTCGCGGGTGCCCGAAGGGGCCCCCGAGCTCGCCGTCAGCGCGGCCGACGCCTGGACGGCGGCCGCGACGGCGCTCTTCCGCGCGTCGGACGACGTCACCGATGTGGGCGCCTGGAACGAGGCGAGCCACCACGTCCGTCGGGCGGCGGATCTCGAGGAGCGGCTGTTCCACGACCTCGCCCAGTCGGCATAGCGAGCCGACGCGGCGCCCGTCTCGGTGGAGATCCGCAGCCGGGTCGCGCGACGCACGATGCGGCGAGCCCGCCGCGCGAGGTAGGGGGGGCGCAGGGAGAAGTGGCGGAGGGGCGGGCTGATCAGCGCGATCGTCATGGTCGCGCTCGCTCGAACCGGACCCGTCGTCGCGCTTGACGGCGCAGCGACGGGCTCCTAGCCATGGTCATGCTGTCCCTCGTGAAGGATCGCGTCGTCGCGGCGACCTCCGGGGCCTTCTCCCACGGGCCGCGGCCCCTGCAGCGCACCCTGGACCATCGGGGCGATCCCGGCCTGCTCGGCCCGGACTCCGTCTCCTGGCGGGTGGTCGGCGACGTGTCCGCCTTCGTCGGCGGCATCCGGGCCCTGCTGATCCAGACCGCCCATCCCGAGGTCGTCTCCGGCGTCGAGCAGCACTCGAGCTATCGCTCGGACCCCCTGGGTCGGTTGGCGCGCACCTCGTTCTACGTGACCCAGACGACCTACGGCGCCACGCCCGAGGTGGAGGAGGCGGTCACCATGGTGCGCCGTGCACATCGCGGCGTGAGCGGGCTCTCCGAGCGCGGCCTCCCCTACGACGCGCGCCAGCCGGAGCTGGCGGCCTGGGTGCACAACGCGCTCACCGACTCCTTCCTCTCCGCCTATCGGCACTTCGGCCGCGCCCCTCTCTCGGCGGCGGACGCGGATCGCTTCGTGGCCGAGCAGGCAAGGATCGGCGCCCTGCTCGGCGCCGACCCCATCCCCGAGTCGGCCGACGCTCTCGCGCGCTGGCTCGCGGATCACGCCGAGCGCGGCCCCTCGAAGGCCCAGGCGAACGTCGTCACCTTCCTGCGCAACCCGCCCGTGGCCTTCGGCGTGGGCCAGGCCTATCGGCTGCTCTTCGAGGCGGCGCTCACCACGATCCCCGCTCCGCTCCTCGACATGATGGGCCTTGCCGTCGCCCCGGCGAAGGCTCGCATCGGGGCGACGAGCATCCCCGCCCTGCGCTGGGCACTCGGCTCGTCGCCCTCCTGGCACCTCGCGCTGGTGCGGGCGGGCGCAGAGATCCCGGCGGGCCTCTTCCGCCAACCCCTCGCCGCGCGCTGAACCAAAGCGCTGAACCAGAGCGCTGAACCAGAGCGCTGAACCAGAGCGCTGAACCCAAGGAGGATCCCATGTCCGGCAAACGCGTGCTCCTGATCGGCCTCGCCTCTTCCGCCGTCGACTTCGACAAGTGGCCGGAGCTGAGCGTCGAGATCCTCGAGGACGCCTTCCGAAAGGTCCAGAAGGACCTGGAGTCGGCCGGGTTCGAAGCCGCCTGGTGTCTGGTCCAGGCCGACGACACGGCGGCGCCGGAGCTCGAGGCGGCGCTGCGGGCGGAGCCGCCCGACGTCGCGATGATCGGTGCCGGCGTCCGCGCGGACGAGGATCAGCTGCTCCTCTTCGAGCAGCTCGTGAACGTGATCCATCGCGAGGCCCCCGACGCCGCGATCGCCTTCAACCGCAACCCCCTGGACTCCGTGGACGCCGTCCGCCGCTGGGCCTGACAGGCGCCGCTCCGAAGCCGCGCCAGCGGAGTCGGGTCAGGTCCGGCGACGACATCACCCG
>JASJCN010000160.1 GCA_030065975.1 Myxococcota bacterium | reverse complement strand
TCGAGGCGGAGTTCGAGGTGGCGCGCGGCCAGGGATACGACGCCGGAGACCTGCTCGACGTCGTCGTGGATGGCGTGCTCGTCGGACAGATCAGGCTGGAGCTCGACGATGACGAGCTCGAGGGTGAGCTGGAGTTCGAGACCGGGGGAGGATACGACGACGACGATGACGACGACGACCTCCCCTTCCCCGGCAACTTTCCGGACGTGACAACGGGCACCACGGTCACGATCGACTCGCTCTCGTGCGACCTCCAGTACGACTGAGCACACCTTCTGAAGAGCGGAGGTCGCCGTCCGGCGTTCGCACGCGCCGGACGGTCGACCTCGCCGCTGTTCCCGCTCGGCCTCTCAGTTGCGGCCGGCCATTACGCCCCCGTCCACGTCCAGGACGGTGCCCGTGACCCAGCCCGACTTCTCCGAGAGGAGGAAGTCGATCGCCTCCGCCACGTCCTCGGCCTGGCCGACGCGGCCGATGGGGTGGAACTCGTTGAAGCCCTGGAGCTCCTCCTCGATCTTCTCGGGCTCGATGAACGCGCCGTAGATCGGCGTCACCACCACCGCGGGCGACACGGCGTTGACGCGGACGCCGTGCTCGGCGAGCTCCATCGCCAGGTGCTGGGTGAGCGCGTGCAGGCCGGCCTTTGCCATCGAGTAGGCCGAGGAGGGCGTGGCCTTGATCGCCTGCTTCGCCCACATGGAGCCGATGTTCACGATCGAGCCGCCCCCGTTGCGCACCATGTTGCGCGCCACCGCCTGTGTGACGAAGAAGGTGGCGCGGTTCAGGTCGTGGTAGCGGTCGTAGTCCTCGAGCCCGTGGTCGAGGAAGGCGGTCGGCTTGAAGTACCCGGCCGCGTTGACCAGGTGGCCGATGGGTCGCTCCCAGCCGTCGATCTCGGCGACGAGGGCGCTCACCTGGGCCGCATCGGCGAGATCGGCCGTGCTGACCGTCACGACGCCGCTACGGGCCTCGAGCTCCTTGCGGGCGGACTCGAGGCGCTCGCTGGGGCGTGCGATCAGATGCACCGGCACTCCGCGGTCGACCAGCTTGCGTGCGCTGGCGAGGCCCATGCCGGTGGAGCCTCCGAGAACGATGGCGATCGGGTTGAGGGGGTTCATGGTTGTCTCCTTCTCGTTGTGTTGACCTATTGATAGGTAGATTCTGCCCCAAAAAAGGGGGCGATCAGCCTTCGAGCAGCTTCCAGAAGGCGCGCTCGACGCGGGAGAGCATCGAGGGGCCCGGGCTCGGAGCGCGCACGCGGCCCAGGAAGAGCGCGCCCTGGAGCCCGCTCATCAGCAGCACCGCCAGGTCGGCCGCGCTCGCGGCCGGCTCGAACTCGCCCGCCGACGTCCCGGCCTGGATCTGCTCGGCGATCCACTCCTCGGTGCGATCGAGGTAGCCGCCCACGTGCGGGCGCAGCGCCTCGGGCAGCGTGTCGATGTCGCTCGCAAGCGAGCCGCAGAGGCACGCGAGCCGCTTCTGCTCGGTGGAGCGATACATCTCGATCAGCGCGCGCAGGCGGCTTCGCGCAGTGCGACGCCCCTCGAGCGCCCGGAGCTCGTCCTCAAGCTGCTCCCGGTAGCGGCGGATCAGGGCCTCGCCGAGATCGCCCTTCGTCTCGAAGTGGTAGTGCACGCTCGGGGTGCGGATGCCGACCTCCCTGGCGAGATCCTTGAAGCTGAAGGCGTTGAAGCCCCGCTCCTGGACCAGGCCCTGCGCGACGTCGAGGAGCTGCTCTCGGGTGTCCGGGTTCGGCATGTCTTTAATCTATCTATCAGTAGGTAGATGTCAAGCGGCCGCTCGGACCCGGGGTCCCGTCGGGATCAGCGGCGCGGCGGCACCCGGATCGCAGACGTGACCGCCCGCTCCTGGATGGCGGTGGGCTCGGGCGCCTCGACCCCGACGGCGTTCGCCGCGTAGGTGGTGTGGCGGGGGGTCGGGATCTCGATCACCCGGGCGTAGTAGACGGCCTCCGCCGCGGGGTCGTAGTCCGGGTCGCGCCAGAGCGCGCTCAGCTCGGCCGCCCCGATGGAGTTGCGGTACGTCGCGCTCGCCACGTCGACGGTGCTTCCGACCGGCGGGATCGGGCCTGCCCCACCCTGCTGCAGCCGCCCGCCCGACGCGGCGACGTCGAAGATCCGCTCGTGGCTCTCCCCGCTCGCGTCCACCCAGAGCTTCACGATCTGCACCCGGTCGAGGTTCGCGCCAATGGGATCCTTCAGCGCGGAGACCACGAAGACCGGGGAGCCCACGTCGCCGGCTCCGCCTCCCGGCGCGGCCTCGAGCGTGCCGCCCATCGGCACGCCGCCCGCGTAGGCCGCCTCGAGCCACTCCCCCTCGAGGAGGTCGGGCGGGTAGTCGAAGCCCGCGAAGAAGCGCACCTGCATGCGAGGGCCGGAGGTGCCGTAGGTCTCCTTGCGCTGCATCGCTGCGAACAGCGAGGCCCGCGTGTTCTCCTCGGCCCAGACGGCGGCGAGCCCGGCGGCGCCGTAGGCGCCCATGGGAAGCGCCTCCCACGGAATCCACGTCGCGCGACCCAGCCGTTGGGTGGGCGTGCCGTCGAGCAGCGGGAGCTTCCCGTGGTAGTCGTCCTCTTCGACGGCCGAGCTCGCGTTGTGGCTGTCGCTGCTCGCGATCACGCCGAAGCGGTAGGGGTTGAGCCCTTCGCGGCGAGACAGCTCGAGGCCGGTACGAAGGGCGTCCCGCACGTAGCTCCCGGCCGGGCGGCTCGGC
This sequence comes from Myxococcota bacterium, assembly GCA_030065975.1. Classification (GTDB taxonomy): domain Bacteria; phylum Myxococcota_A; class UBA9160; order UBA9160; family UBA6930; genus JASJCN01. Next base: position 8,416 of record JASJCN010000160.1, on the reverse strand, counting down.
GGGCTCGCGGCCGACATCACGCCGTCCATGATCTCGAAGCCCGCGAACCCGTCATCGGGCGAGAGGCTCGGGTGCGTCTCCGAGGAGCCCTTCACCTGGAACACCTCCACCAGGGGCTCGTTGCGATTGCGGGTCTCGGCGTAGCCACGCGTCAACGGTTCGCCTTCGAAGGTGTGCCGCTCGAACATGCGGCCGTCGCTCACGTTCCCGTTGTGGGGGATGGCCAGGACCTGCATCCCGCGCGCCCGCTGGGCGTCGAGGGCCCGCCACAGGTCCTCGGGATTCTCGGACTCCCGGGAGGAGACGGGAAGCGCGGGCACCTCGCTCGTCGCGTAGATGACGTTGCGGTGCAGGTTGCGCTGGCCGGGCATGGACGACCACTCGTAGCCGATGAAGGTCGTGAAGCGGCCCGGGTCGTCGTGTCGTTCGGCCGCCGCGACGATCTCCTGCCAGGCCTCCCGCGACGCCAGCTCGAGCCCCGGCACCCCGAAGGTCTCCTCGCGGCGCTCGCCGCTCCCCATCCGAAAGAGACTGCGCCGCAGGAACACGATGGTCATCCGCAGCCGGCTTCCCGACCGGAGCGCGCCGATCAGCTCGGCGTCCGGGGCCGAGCCGTCGTCGGCGAGATGGCGCGGCACGGCCAGGTACTCGGCGTGGTCGGTCACCGCGCCGAAGTCGAGCGGCCGCCGCGCGCGGATCGGGTAGCCGAGGGCGTGCTCGATCGTGCCGCCCTTCATGAAGCGATAGGCGTCGTCGGGCAGCGCCCGAACGCCCATGGTGAAGGCGTCGTAGGAGTAGGCCGTGTGGACGTGCAGGTCGCCCCAGAGCAGATTGCGGGTCGCGCGGAACGGAACCGCGGGGCGGTCGGGAGGCGGCGCCGCCGTCGCGGGATCGAAACGCTCGCGCAGGGCCGGGTCGTCGAAGCCCCCGCACCCTGCCCCGACCACGAGCACCTGGACGAGCAGCCCTCCCAGCCAGAGCGTCGAGCGCCTGAGCGTGCGCGGCATCCGCGAGAGCCTAGGGTCGCGCGGAGGCCGCGGCACCTCCCCCGACGCGCTAGCGGACCCGACCCGTCGGCAGCGTCGAGCCGCCGTACTCGATCGAGTCCCCGTCGTCGGCCAGAGTCTGATCGGCCTCGGCGATCGACTCGGTCGCGACGCTCCAATCGTCGGCCTCCTCGTCACGGCGCAGCTCGGCCTTGCTCTTCGTGGGTCGCAGCGATCGATCGACGCTCGCGCCCGCGCGGAACAGCGTCGTCGGGGACAGACCCGCGAGCAGGCTCGACGGGCTTCGGCCCCGCACCTCGGCCAGGGCGACCAGCCCGCGCTCGATGCCCCGCACCGCCTTCTCGAGCGATCGCGTGACGGAGTCGGGCTCGGCGAGCGGCAGCTGGTCGGCCACGGCGAGGGAGTTCGCGACGACGAGCACGTCGGCGAACACCCGGGCCGCCGTGTCGGGGCCGAGACCCACGAGCGCCTCACCGAGCACCGTTCCCTCGAGCCCGGCCGGAGGCCGGCCGCGCACCATCAGGGCGTCGTCCGTGGGCGACGCGGCCGCCGGCGGGGGAAGCGACACGTCGTCCAGGGGCAGGGGCCGGTACACCCCCATCGCCTGGCCCCGCTCGGGGAAGCCGAGCTCCTCGAGCCGCGCGCGCTGGTTCCGCGCCGCCGCCTCCTGACACTGCAGCGGACTCTCGTTCATCACCCCGCCCACGAAGCGCCAGTAGTGCTCCGGCGAATCGGTGAGGGCCGTGCCCAGGATCTGGCGGACCCGCTCCTCCCCTTCGCTCGTCTGCGCATCGATGCCGACGAGTCCGTCGAGGGTGGCCACGTCCGCCCACTCCGTGGGCGACAGGAAGCGGAAGCTCGCCATCCGACGCAGCAAGAGGATCCAGAGCTCGAGGTCGAGCTCGTCGAAGGCACGGACCAGGGTCTCGGGCCCGGCCTCGATCATCGCGTCGATCCACTCGAAGAAGCGTTCGGGGATCGGACGCTGATCCTGCCAGCAGTCGAGGTCGAGCGCCGCGACCCGCTGCTCCTGGGTGGCGTGCTCGACGAGCCAGGCCGCGTGCTCGACGCCGGTGGCGAGCACCGCGCTCGTGAAGACCGCCTCGGCGAGGAGCGGCACGATCTCGGGCCCCCGTTCGCAGAGCTCGAGGAACTCGGCGCGGTCCCGTGGCGTGAGTGCGGATACGCTGGCGGCGAGCTCCTCCCCGGGCATCGCGAGGAGGCGCTCGCGATCCTCGGGAGACCGGGAGCGTACCTGCGCGAGCAGATCCCGCTCACCGGACGACCGCACGACGACGCTTCGCGCTCGGGCCAAGGCAACCCTCCCGTCGCGCACCGGGGCGAACCCTGTCGCATCGGCGCGCGGTGAATCGCGCGCCACACCCGGTCCGAGCGCGGCAGGATGGACGGTGCCACCCCGCTTGCCAAGACTGAAATCGAGGCCGTGGCTGCGCTATCCTTGTCGCGTCGACGGAGGTCTTCGTCCGCCCGCCAGCGCCGCCCAGTCCCCCTAGCGCTGCGGCATGTCGCCCGCGACGATCGGCGCGTAGCAGGGCAGCCCGTGGATGCGCTCGACGTAGGCGGCGATCTCGGGCCAGCGCCCGGCGTCGACCTTCTCGCCGGCGATCGCGAAGTTCACGAAAGGGCTCGTGAGCGCGATGTCCGCCAGGCTGAAACGACCGCCCACCATGTACTCGTCGTTCCCGAGACGGCCGGTCAGGTAGTCGAGGACCTCGGGCAGCGACTTCTGCAGCACACGCTCGATCGCCTCGACGTCGGGCTCCTGCTTGAAGACGCTGGGGCGCACGACCCGCTGGAAGAAGACGAACGCGAGGGTCTCGGCCACCTTGGTATCGGCGTACTCCTCGAACCAGAGCGCGCGCGCCCGCGGGCCGGGCTCGGCGGGAAGCAGCGGGGGATCCGGATGGCGGTGCTCGAGGTAGCTCAGGATCACCGACGAGTCGGGCAGCACGAGATCGCCCTCCTCCCAGCACGGGATCTTCGAGAGCGGGCTCTTGGCCACGTACTCCGGCGGCGCGCCGAAGGGGATCTGCTGGGTTCGCTCGACCTCGATGCCCTTGTACGCGAGGGCCACACGGACCTTGCGGACGTAGGGGGAGAGGTTCGATCCGTGGAGGATGGGGCGGGTGCGTCGGTCACGGGGGCTCCTGGTTCGGTCCGTAGGGGGTTTCGTCGTCCGCGGTCCGCGGGCCCTACAGGACGGACATGACGGCGTCGCAGAGCCGGTCCACGTTCTCGCGGCTCGCCCCCGCCACGTTGATGCGGCTCGAGTCGATCATGTAGATGGCGTGCTCCTCGCGCAGCGCCTTCACCTGTCCGGGGTCGATGCCCAGGAAGGAGAACATCCCGCGCTGGCGCTCGATGAAGCCGAAGCGCCCGCCGTCCCCGCGCGCGTCGAAGCGCTCGACGAGCAGCGAGCGCAGGCCGTTGATGCGGTCGCGCATGGCGTCGAGCTCCTGCTTCCAGTCGCGGCGCAGGCTCTCGTCCCCCAGGATCTCCTCGACGATGGCGCCTCCGTGGGAGGGCGGCATCGAGTAGATGCCCCGGACGACGTTCAACAGCTGGCTCCGTGCGGTGCTCGCCGTCCGGCCATCGCCCGAGAGGAGCGCGATCGCGCCCGTCCGCTCGCGGTACAGGCCGAAGTTCTTCGAGCACGAGCTGGCCACGATCAGTTCCGGCAGCCCTGCAGCGAGCAGCCGGATGCCGAAGGCGTCCTCTTCGAGACCGTCGCCGAAGCCCTGGTAGGCGAGATCGACGAACGGCGTGAAGCCCCGCTGCTGGGCGAGCTCGAGGACGGACTGCCACTGTCCGGAGTCGAGGTCGGCGCCACAGGGGTTGTGGCAGCAGCCGTGGAGCAGGACGAGATCGCCGGGGCCCAGGCCCCCGAGATGCTCCGCCATCGCGTCGAAGCGCAACCCGCTCGTCTCCCGATCGAAGTAGGGGTACTCGCGGATCTCCACCCCGGCATCGCCGAGCAGGGGCACGTGGTTCGCCCAGGTGGGATCGGGCACGTGGATCACCGCGTCGGGCTTGCAGCGCAACACGAACTCCGCCGCGACGCGCAGCGCGCCGCAGCCCCCCGGCGTCTGGAACACGCCCATGCGCTCGTCGATGCGCGTCGAGAGCGCGTCGCCGAAGAGCAGGGACTGGAGCCGCGCGTTGGTGCCCTCGGCGCCCGCCGGGCCGACGTAGCTCTTCGTCGACTCCCGGGCGAGCAGCCGCTCCTCGGCCTGCTTCACGGCACGCAGCACCGGCGTCTCGCCCCGATCGTCCTTGTAGACGCCCACGCCGAGGTCGATCTTGTGGTCGCGCGGATCCGCCCGGAAGGCCTCCATGAGGCCGAGGATCGCGTCCGGCGGCATGGGCTCGAGTGATTCGAACAATCGCAACTCCCCCCGCGATCAGGTGCCGAGCAGCGTCTCGAGCACCGAGACCAGGCGCTTCATCTCGTCGTCGGTGCCGATGGTGATGCGCAGGTGATCGGCGATGCGCGGCTTGTCGAAGTGGCGGACGAGGACGTCGTGCGCGCGCAGCCCGTCCATCAGCTCGCGCCCCGGCTTCTCGCGGTGGCGGGCGAACACGAAGTTCGCGCTCGAGGGCAGCACGGAGAAGCCGAGCTCGACGAGACGCCCGGTGGTCCACTCGCGCGTCTGGGTGATCCGCTGGCGCGTGGTCTCGAGCCAAGCCTCGTCATCCAGGGCCTCGCACGCGATGCGCTCGGCGATGCGGTCCACCGGGTAGGAGTTGAAGGAGCTCTTCACCCGGTCGAGGCCCGCGATCAGCGCGGGCGACCCGAAGGCGAGCCCCACCCGGAGTCCGGCCAGCGCGTGGGACTTCGACAGACTCTGCGCCACGAGCAGGTTCTCGTACCGGGTGACCAACGGGGCCGCCGACTCCGCTCCGAAGTCGACGTAGGCCTCGTCGACCACCACCACCCGGTCGGGCACGGCCTCGAGCAGGGCCTCGATCCGGGTCCGCGGCAACGCGATCCCCGTCGGCGCGTTCGGGTTCGGGAACACGATGCCGCCCTGGCCGGCCCCGTCGGCGCAGTAGGGCGCGAGGTCGAGGGCGAAGTCGTCGGTGAGCGGCACCGTCTTCCACTCGATCCCGAAGAAGTCGGCCCACACCGGGTAGAAGCTGTAGGAGATGTCGGGGAAGAGCAGCGGCCCCTCGAAGCCCTCGCGCGCCCCGAAGAATGCCGCGAACGCGAGGGCCAGCACCTCGTCCGAGCCATTCCCGGCGAAGGCGTGCTCCGGCTCGAGGCCGTGTCGGCGAGCCGCGAGCTCACGGAGTGCGGCCGAGCCGGGGTCGGGGTACAGCCGCAGGCGCTCGCCGAGGGCCCGATCGAGCACGGCCAGCGCCCGATTGGACGGCGGGTAGGGGTTCTCGTTCGTGTTCAGCTTGATCAGGTCCGGCGACTTCGGCTGCTCGCCCGGGACGTAGGGCGAGAGCCGGTGCACCTGATCGCTCCAGAAACGCGACATCCGCGAGAGGCTAGTGGATCTTTGCCGGCCGGCGACGAGCCGGGCGCAGACGGTGCCCTCTAGGGGCCGGCCTCGACGGGCAGCGCCTGCACCTCGACCGCGACGTCGTGAGCCCCACCTCCGTGGGTCACGCCCTTGAGCGGGCTCACGTCGTCGTAGTCCCGTCCCCATCCGAGGGTCACGTGGCGCTCCGAGGGCACCACGTCGTTGGTCGGATCGACGTCGATCCAGCCGTTCACCGGACACCAGGCCGACACCCAGGCGTGGGAGGCCTCGGCCCCGACCCACTCCTCCGCCTCGGAACGCGCGGCGACGGCGTCTGCGCTCTTCAGGTAGCCGCTCACGTAGCGCGCGGGCAGCCCCAGCGAGCGGAGGCAGCCGATCATCAGATGCGCGAAGTCCTGGCAGACGCCGTGGCGTGCCTCGAGCACCTCGCCGATCGGCGTGGCCAGGCTGGTCGCCTCGGGGTCGTAGCGGAACTCGGCGTGCATGCGCTCGTTCAGCTCCAGCAGCGCCTCGGCGAGGCGACGGCCGGGAGTGAAGGAGCGCCTCGCGTACTCGGCGAACGCTTCGCCCGTGGCGACGAAGGGAGAGGCCCAGACCATCTCGAAGGCTGCGAGCCCCTCGTCACTTCGCACGCTCCGGACCCGATCGGCGACCCGCTCGAAGGGCGGGGAGCCCTCGATGTCGAGCTTCGGCCGAGGCGCCACCTCGACCCGGCTGCGCGTGGTGACGACGAGCTTCTCGTGGGGCTCGCGGATGCTGAAGTAGACCACGTCGTTGCCGAAGTAGTCGCGGTGCCATCGCACGGTCGGCGGGCTCGGCTCGATCTCGAGCTCGAGGCGGTGGAGCTCCTGGCGCTCGCCGGGTCGCGGCAGCAGGTGCCCGACGTTGTGCGAAACGGCGACGGCGTCGCTGTAGGTGTAGGTCGTCGTGTGGGTGACGTCGTAGCGCATCAGCTCCGGCTCCGACGGAACCCGGGGCCCTGGCGTCGCTGCACCGAGTGGCTCAGGTAGGCGTGACTCAGCGAATCCGAGAGCGCCGGGAGCCCGAGGGCCAGGTCGTGCAGCACGCGCTCGAGCTCGAAGCGGCGCGAGGTCCCGTCGGGTGAGGCCTGCAGGTACACCAGCTCCTCCAGGGGCGTCTCGCGCAGACCGGCCAGCAAGGCGCGGAGCTCTTCGTGGGGAGCGCGATGCAGGGCGCGCAGCCGCTCCTCCAGACCGGCGAGCTGGAAGGACACCGAGCGCGGATTGGTCTCGTCGACGAGCAGGAGGTCGAGCACCAGCGGGAGCTGGAGCGAGGCCTGATAGCGCGAGCGATAGGTCATGGTGGAGTCGGCCACGGCGAGCACCGTCTCGAGACGGCGCGACCCTTCGGGCAGCTCCTCGACCAGCGTGTTCTGCAGCCACTCCACGACCTGCACACCGCGCTCGAGGCGGCGCCCCACCTCGAGGAACTGCCAGCCCAGCCCCCGCGTCATGCTCTCCACCACGAGCCCGGTGAAGGCGGCGATCCGTAGCAGCGTCCGATCCAGCAGCTCGAGTGCCCCGTTGATGCGCAGGGCGGGGTGAACGGTCGGCGCCGTGAACTCCTGATCGAGACGGGCGAGAACGCGCCAGGAATCGGGCGAGATGCGGTCGCGAAGCAGCCACGCGAGGTGGTGCAGCTGGCCTACCGAGGCGGCCACCGAGTCCGGGTGGTCCCGTTCGAAGAGCCCGGCGAACACGCGATCCTCCAGACGCTGCGGCTCGCCCTCCTCCTCCTTGGGGAGGCGACCCATCCGACCCACCAGCTCGACGGCCTCGGGGATCGGTGCGTTCGCGGCCCGCAAGGGCTCCTCGGAGAGCGCCTGCAGCGCGGCCCGGAAGAGCCGGACGCTGGCCTCCACCCGCTCGGCACCGCGACCGAGCCAGAGCAGGTTCTCCGCCACCCGGCTCGTCAGCGAGTAGCTCGAGCGGGAGACCTCGCTCGGCCTTCGCTCGCGCTGGAGCAGGCTCACCCAGGGGGCCGGGGGCCCGTCCGAGAGCACCCAGGTGTCCTTGCTGGCGCCGCCCCGCTGGCTCGAGACCACCAGGCTGTCGCTGGTTCGCGACACGCGGGTGAGGCCCCCGGGCATGACCGACCAGCCCTCTCCGTCGCACACGGCGTACACGCGCAGCACCATGTGCCGCGGCTCGAGGCCCGCGCCCTCGCCGTCTCCCGTCGGCACCGTGGAGAGCGCCACGCGCTCCTGGGCCACCCAGCGATGGGGCTGCGCCTGGATTCGCCGGGCGAGCTCCGCCCGGGCGTCGAGCGTGAGCTCCCCTCCGAAGACGACGTCGTCGCTCGAGCCGGCCGGCCCCGGGAAGGCGGGCTTCAAGACGAGCCGCTCGAGGTTGCCGAGGGTGTACTCGAGCTGGGGCCGATGTCCGCACCACCACGTGGCGACCGACGGCATGCGGAGCTCTTCGCCCAGCAGATCGCGACAGAGCCCGGGCAGGAACGCCATCGTGGCAGCGGTCTCGACGAGCCCCGATCCGAGCGCGTTGGCGATCGTGACCTGGCCCGCGCGCACGGCCTGGACCAGGCCCGGAACGCCCAGGGCCGACTCGCCCCAGAGCTCCAGGGGGTCGCAGTAGTCGGCATCCTGGCGCCGAAGGATCACGTCGACCTGTTGCAGACCCGAGAGCGTCTTCAGGTAGACCCGGTCGTCCCGCACCGTCAGGTCCGCGCCCTCGACCAGCGTGAACCCCAGGTAGCGCGCGAGGTAGGCGTGCTCGAAGTAGGTCTCGTTGTAGGGCCCGGGCGTCAGGAGCATTTGCAAAAACAAACATTGCCCCTGTTTCAATGGCCAATCTTTGATCTGGAGTAAATGATTCTGGATTGTCAATATGGTATTTGTAGATTTCAGAAATATCTTCATTT
>JASJCN010000159.1 GCA_030065975.1 Myxococcota bacterium | reverse complement strand
TCGTCACCGTCGAGGGAGACGACGACGCCGAGCAGCCCCGCGTCGGTCGCCGATTCGGGCCACGCCGGCTCGAGGTCGTTGCCCTCGGCCCTGCCGGCGGCATCGGGTCCGGTCTCGGCATCGGTCTCGGCGAGCCCGTTCTCCTCGGCCAGCGCGAGCAGCGTCGCGTCGAGGTCCTTCGGGTCGCTCGTCCGCAGCGGGCCCCGGTAGCCTTGGCGGCGGTCGTGGGCCTCGACCCCGCCGCGAGCGGCGAGGTTGGCCTGGCGCTGGAGCGTGAGGTCGACGGTCGTCTCGATGCGCAGGCCGCCACGCAGGACGGCGTCGTTCCCGAGCAGGGCCACCAGGCGCTTGCGCACCTCCTCGGTGAAGTAGGCCGCGGTATCGAACTCGTCGCGGTAGGGGGCGCCGCGCAGCTCGGGCGGCGCCTCGGTGGCGATGCGATGGCTCGCCTCGTCGAGGTAGCCCTCCTCGCGCATGCGGTCGAGGACGTAGCGCCTGCGCTCCTCGGCCCGCTCGGGGTTGAGGAAGGGCGAGTGGCGGCCGGGCGCCTTCGGAAGGCCGGCGAGCAGGGCGGCCTCGCCGGGCGTGATCTCGGAGACGGGCTTCCCGAAGTAGGTGAGCGCCGCCTCCCCCACTCCGTAGGCCCCGCTCCCGAAGTAGATCTGGTTCAGGTACAGGAAGAGGATCTCGTCCTTGCTGAAGCGCTGCTCGATCCGCCGCGCGAGGATCAGCTCGCGCATCTTGCGCTCGTAGGTCTGCTCCGGGGAGAGCAGCAGCTGCTTCACCATCTGCTGGGTGATGGTGCTGGCGCCTTGGACGGTCTCGCCGCCGGCCCGGAGGTTGGCCCAGGCCGCCCGCGCGATGGAGACGTAGTCCACCCCGCCGTGCTCGAAGAAGGTGTCGTCCTCGGCGGCCACGAAGGCGTCGATCAGGACCTTCGGCACCTCGGAGAGCTGTGTGAGCAGGCGGCGCTCCTCGAAGAACTCGGCGACGGGAATGCCGTTCCGGTCGACGACCTGCGAGGTCAGCGGCGGCCGGTAGTCGGCCAGATCCTCGAAGTCGGGCAGGTCGCGGACCAGGGTCCACCACAGGAAGCCCGCCCCGGCGCCACCCGCCATGGCCAGCAGGACGAGGGTGCCGGCGAGGATCTTGAATGCGCTTCCGCGCCGGCCGGCCATGGGGCGCCGTGTACCTCCAGGGGGCGAACGAGCATCAGAGAGGCGCCCGGAAACCGCTCACCACCGGCCCGGGGGCCGCCCCGAAGCCAAGCTAGCCGACGGGTCTCGGCCTGCGCTAACGATGGCGATCCCGCCCGGCGCCACTTCGCCGGCCTGCCGCCCGACACAGGAGATCCCGTGGCCTCCCTCTCCATGGCCTTCGTGATGGACCCGATCACGGCCGTCGACATCGACGCGGACACCACCTTCGCGCTGATGTGGAAGGCCCAGGAGCGAGGCCATCGCATCTTCAGCGTGGATCCCGCCGACCTGGGCGTGGGCGGCGAGGGCCCCCTGGCCTGGGCCACGCCCGTCGTCCTGCGTCGCGAGAAGGGCAACCACGTGGATCTCGGCGAGCCGGTGCGTCTGGCCCTCGACGAGGCGTTCGACCTGATCTGGCAGCGCAAGGACCCGCCGGTGGACGCCGACTTCGTGACGGCCACCCAGATCCTCGGCCTGTGCGCCCGGGCGCAGGTCCTGAACCGGCCCTCGGGGATCCTCGCCGCCAACGAGAAGCTCTACGCCCTGAACTTCCGCGATCTCATGCCCGAGACCCGGGTGGCTCGCGAGATCCCCCACCTGATCGAGTTCATGGACGAGCTCGGGGGCGAGATGATCGTGAAGCCCCTCGACGGGAAGGGCGGCGAGGGGATCTTCCACGTCCACGGCAAGGACCGGAATCTCAACTCCATCCTCGAGCAGTCCACCGGCTTCGGGACCCGCTGGGCCATGGCCCAGCGCTATCTGCCGGGCGTCCGCGAGGGCGACAAGCGCATCCTCCTCGTCGACGGCGAGCCCCTGGCCGCCGTCCTGCGCGTCCCCGCCGAGGGTGAGGTCCGAGCCAACCTGCACGTGGGCGGCCGCGCGGCCAAGGCCTCCCTCGACGCCACCGACCAGGCCATCGTCGAGCGGCTGCGCCCCTGGCTGAAGCGCGACGGCCTCTTCTTCGTCGGCATCGACGTGATCGAGGGCAAGCTCACCGAGGTCAACGTCACCAGCCCGACGGGCATCCAGGAGATGAGCGCGCTCGACGGTGTGGACTACCCGGAGCGCGTCATCGAGGCCGCCGAGGCCCTCGCGAAAACCCGCAGCTCAGGCCTCTAAACCCCCGAAAAGTGGTTGACACCGTCGGAAGGTGTGCCGATTCTCCTCGGTGGGAGCCTGGGATCGCCCAATCCCCCGCGATTCCCAGCACCTCGTCCTCCTCGGAAGCTCGCGTCCCCGTCGCGAGCGCGGTGACAACCGAACGACCCACACACACGTCGGGACCGAAACCGGCGGGGTCGGGCACGAAGGAGGTGGCCCATGGCCACGAAGGTTGCGAGGACCGGAGTCCGCCGAGAGAAGGGCTGGCTCTACTATCTGGACAAGAAGGGCAACGTGAGCCGCGCCAAGATGGCGCGGGGTGGCGGCAAGCCGTCACGCATCAAGCCCCAGATGGTGGCGAAGGCCGGTGTCGAGAGAGAGCAGGGCTTCCTGTACTTCATCGACAAGGACGGCGACGTCGCGCGCACCAAGATGGCCCAGGCCGGCAGCCGCCGGCGGAAGGCGGCGCGCAAGGCTCCGGCCCGGCGCAAGACCGCCCGCAAGGCGCCCGCGCGCAAGAAGACCGCTCGCAAGAAGACGACTCGGAAGAAGGCCACCCGCAAGAAGGCCACGGGTCGCAAGACCACGCGCAAGAAGGCAGCCAAGCCTGCCCGCAAGAAGACCGCTCGCAAGAAGGCGGCGGGCCGCAAGACGACCCGCAAGACCACGCGCAAGCGGGCTTCGAGCCGGCGCTAAGCGACGCTGAGGAACGGGGGGCGGTGGCCCAGGGCCTCCGCCCCCCGGTTTCCCCCGATCCAAGGCCCGCTTTGCCCCGGCGGAGGGCTCCGGGTACTGTGGAAGCCTGCCCGCTCCCACCGAGCGCGGGCGCCCCGGAACACCCTTGAGCGAGCCCACCGACGCCATCGAAGCCACGCGCAGCCAGGGCAGCGCGCGGCCCCACGGCATCCTTCTCGTCGACGACGAGGAGGCGATCCTCGAATCCCTCGAGCTGACCCTGGCCGAGGACTACGAGGTGTTCACCGCCAACAACGGGCGGGACGGTCTGGCAATCCTCGAGCGCGAGGACGTCTCCCTGGTGATCGTCGACCAGGTGATGCCGGAGATGAGCGGCGTCGAGTTCCTGGAGCAGGTGATCGAGCGCAAGCCGCGCACGATCCGCATGATGCTCACCGGCTACGCCGACGTGACCTCGATCGTTCGCGCCATCAACGACGGGCGCATCTACCGCTACATCCAGAAGCCCTGGGAGCCCGACGAGCTGCGCCTCGACGTGAAGCGCGCGCTCGAGTCGTTCGAGCTCTCGTCCGAGAACGCCCAGCTCGCCGACGCGCTGGCCGCGGCCAACGACAAGCTGCGCGACGAGAACCTCTACCTGCGTCGCGAGGTCGAGCGCCAGTACGCCTTCGACCAGATCATCGGCGAGAGCCCGGCGATGCAGCGCGTCTTCGACGTGATGGAGAAGGTCGCGCAGACCGACGCCACCGTGCTGATCGGCGGTGAGACGGGGACGGGCAAGGATCTCGTGGCCCGCGCCATCCACTACAGCGGCCCGCGCAAGGAGGCCCGCTTCGTCGCACAGAACTGCGGGGCGCTCCCCGACACCCTGCTCGAGAGCGAGCTCTTCGGTCACAAGCGCGGCGCCTTCACCGGGGCCCACGCCGACAAGAAGGGGCTCTTCGAGATCGCGGACCACGGCACGATCTTCCTCGACGAGATCGGCGAGACCGAGCCGGGCATGCAGGTGCGCCTGCTGCGCGTGCTCCAGGACGGAGAGATCCGGCCGCTCGGCTCCTCGGAGACGCGCAAGGTCGACGTGCGAGTGATCGCCGCCACCAATCGCGACCTGCGCAAGGCCGTCGACGAGGGGCGCTTCCGCGAGGATCTCTACTACCGGCTCCGCGTGGTCGAGGTGTCGCTGCCGTCGCTGCGCGAGCGGCCCGAGGACATCCCCGCCCTCGCCCATCACTTCCTCGATCTCGCCAATGAGCGCATGAACCGCGAGCTCAAGGGCTTCACCAACGCGGCGATGGACCTGCTCTGCTCGTGCCCCTGGAGCGGCAACGTGCGCGAGCTCGAGAACGAGATCGAGCGCACGGTGGCGCTGGCCGGCGATGCGGAGATGGTGGGCGTCGAGATGCTCTCGGAGCACCTGCGCGCCGCCCACGACGCGGTGATGGCGGCGAGCATCGAGATCCCGCGCGAAGAGGACATGAACCAGGCCGTCGACAGCCTGAAGCGCGCGATGATCCTGCGCGCCATCGAGGAGACGGGCAGCAAGACGCGCGCCGCCGAACGTCTGGGGATCCCGAGGCAGTCGCTCCAGAAGATGATGAAGCGGCTCGAGATCGAGTAGGCCGGTCCGCAGCCCGGGTTTGCTAGGCGGCCCGGCGCCGCGGGGCGGCGGGCACGAGCGGAGTCAGCGGGGCGTTGCCGAGGATCGCGTCCGCGGCCTTCTCGGCGATCATCATCACCGGCGCGTAGATGTTGGCGTTGGTGATCTTCGGCATGACCGAGGCGTCCACCACCCGGAGCCCGCGAAGGCCGTGGACCCGAAGCTGCTCGGGGTCGACCACGGCGTCCGCGCCGGTTCCCATGCGGCAGGTGCACGAGGGATGGAGCGCCGTCTCCCCCTCGCGGGCGACCCAGTCGAGGATCTCCTTCTCGCTCTCGACGCCCGGGCCCGGCGAGAGCTCTCCCTGATCGAGGTCGCGGAACGCCGGCTGGCCCAGCAGGTGACGCGCGCACTCGATGGCGGCGACCCACTCGCGCCGGTCCTGCTCGGTGGAGAGGTAGTTGAAGCGCAGCGCCGGAGGCACGCGCGGATCCGACGAGCGGATGCGCAGGGAGCCCCGGGCGTCGGAGAGCATGGGCCCGATGTGCAGCTGGTAGCCGTGCCCCGGCGTCGGCCGGCTGCCGTCGTAGCGGATCGCGAGCGGCAGGAAGTGGATCATCAGGTTCGGGTAGGGCGCGGCCGCGTGGCTCCGCACGAAGCCGCCCGCCTCGAAGTGGTTGGTCATGCCCGGGCCGCGCCCGGCGAGCCACTGCAGGCCCACCCAGGGCTTGCGCCACCAGCGCACGTGAGGCGCCATCGAGACGGGCTGCGTGCAGGCGTGCTGGACGTAGACCTCGAGGTGGTCCTGGAGGTTCGCGCCGACGCCGGCGAGGTCGTGCCGCACCGACACGCCCGCGGCCTCGAGCACGCTCGCCGGGCCGACGCCCGAGACCTGCAGCAGCTGGGGCGAGTTGATGGCGCCGCCCGCCAGGATGATCTCGTCGCCGAATGCGCGGTGCAGGCGCCCGCGGCGCAGGTACTCGATGCCGACGGCCCGGTCGCCCTCGAACAGGATCCGTGTCGCGAACGCACGGCACCGCACGGCGAGGTTCCCGCGATGCTTCACGGGATGCAGGTAGGCGCGCGCCGCACTGAAGCGCCGCCCGCGCTTCACGTTGCGATCGAAGCGGCCGAAGCCCTCCTGGCGGCCACCGTTCACGTCCTCGGTGCGCGGGTATCCCGCCTGACGGGCCGCCTCGAAGAAGGCGTCGAAGAGGGGGCCACAGGCGGGGCCTCGCTCGAGCTCGAGCGGCCCTTCGCGGCCACGCCAGGCGTCGTCGCCGTCGCGCGCCGTCTCCATGCGCTTGAAGTAGGGAAGGCAGTGCGCGTGGCTCCAGCCCTCGAGGCCGGGCTCGCGGGCCCAGCCGTCGTAGTCGGCCGGGTTCCCGCGCTGGAAGATCATGCCGTTGATGCTGCTCGAGCCGCCGAGGAGCTTGCCGCGGGCGTGGTGCACCCGGCGCCCGCCCATGTGCGGCTCGGGCTCGCTCTGGTAGCCCCAGTCGTAGAAGGGATTGCCCGGCGGGATCGTGAGAGCGGCGGGCATGTGGATGCCCACGTCCCAGCGCGCGTCCGAGCGGCCGGCCTCGAGTACGAGCACGCGCCGCGCGGGATCGGCGGACAGGCGGTTGGCGAGCGCGCAGCCGGCGGAGCCGCCGCCGACGATCACGAAGTCGTGGTGGGTGTCGGTCATGGGTCCGCTCAGCCGCGGGTCAGCTCGCGCAGCGCTCGCAGGGTTTCGCGGCCCGACTCGGCGTCGAGCTGCGGGAGGCCGAGCAGCGCCGACAGCCACAAGCCGTCCGCGGCGAGGCGGACGATGGTGGCGGTGGTGGGATCGATCCCGTCCTCCGCGAGGCGCTCGTGCCAGCGCGCGAAGTGCGCGCGCACCTGCTCGAGGTGGGCCGAGTCCCGGCCGAGGGTGGCCAGGATGCCCGCCATCAGCTGCGCCGAGTTGTCGGCGGCCTTGCCCTCGTCGGTCACCGTGGACGCCAGGTAGGCCCGGGTGAAGGCGCCGGGACCTTCGCCCACGCACAGGGCCTCGAGCGTGTGGTCGAAGCGCTCGAGCATGCGCTCGCACAGGCCCGCCACGAGCGCCTCCTTGGAGGCGAAGTGGTAGAGCAGGCCGCCCTTGCTGATGCCCGCGTCGGCAGCCACTGCGTCGAGCACCAGGGCCCCGGGGCCGCCGGCCAGCAGCCGCTCTTCCGTGGCGTTCAGGATCCGCTCTCGTCCGTCACCCATGGCGCCAGACTATACCGTCCGGACGGTATAGTACAAGAGGCAGACAGGATGTCTCCAGCGAGCCCCAGGTGGCGCAGCCGGGCCGGGGGGAGTACGCACCCCGGATGCCCGCCACACCGGACCCGCTGCTGGCCCGGATCGGGCTGCCCACGCGGTCCTCCTGGCTCGCCGTCCTTTCGATCGGGGCCTTCGTCGCCCTGGCGGCGGTCTCGATCGCGGCCGCCAACCAGACCCTGGTCGCCGCCAAGGACTGGGTCGTCGGCTACTTCGACTGGCTCTTCGTCGCCCTGGCGACGGCGGCGATCGCCGCTGTGGGCGTGCTCGCGATCTGGCCCCGGGCCAACGTGCGGCTCGGGCCCGAGGATTCCCAGCCCGAGTTCGGGCGGCTCTCGTGGTTCGCGATGCTCTTCTCCGCGGGCCTCGCCTCGGGCCTGCTCTACTGGGCCGCGGCCGAGCCGATCCTGCACCAGCAGGACAATCCGTTCCTGACCGGCAGCGGCGACGACGGCGTTCGCTCCGCACTGCGCATCACGGTGCTGCACTGGGGCTTCCACGGCTGGGCGTTCTACGTGCTGGCCGGGCTCGCCATCGCCTACTTCGGGCATCGCAAGGGCTACGGGCTGAGCTTCCGGACGGCACTGGTGCCGGTGCTCGGCGCCCGGCAGGTGGATCGCTGGCCGGGTCGCGCCGTCGACCTGATCGCCCTCTTCGGAACGGTATGCGGCGTGTCGACGTCGATCGGCATCTCCGCCGGCGGGATGAATGCCACGCTCGGCTCGCTCTTCGGAGTCGACGTCACGATCCCGACGCAGATCGGCATCGTGTTCGGCGTCTGCATCCTCGGGATCCTCTCGGCGCTCTCGGGACTCGACCGCGGCATCCGTCGGCTGAGCGAGCTCAACGTCTGGGTGAGTGCGGGACTGCTCGCGGCCTTCGTCGCGCTCGGGCCGACCGGCTTCCTGCTCGAGCTGTTCGGCCGCACGCTCGTCGACTACGCCGTCCACTTCGTTCCGACGGGCCTCTACGTCGCCGACGACGCCGAGGGCCGCTCGTGGCAGGCGAGCTGGACCGTCTTCTACTGGGCCTGGTGGCTGGCCTGGACGCCCTTCGTGAGCCTCTTCATCGCGCGCATCTCGAGGGGCCGAACGGTGCGCGAGTTCGTGGTGGCGGTGATGGGCGTGCCGACTCTCGTGACCCTCGTCTGGATGACGATGCTCGGCGGCACCGCGTTGCACCAGGAGCTGGCCGTCCCCGGCTCGGTGAGCGCCGCGGTGGCCGAGGACTACAGCAAGGGGCTCGTCGCCGTGATCGGGAACCTGGCTTCGCCCGAGGTGGGTCGTGGCCTGGTCGTGGTCGCCGCGTTCCTGCTCTTCACCTGGCTGATCACCTCGCTCGACTCGGCGACGCTCGTCGTGTGTCACCTGGTCGGGGCGCGCGAGGCACCCGGCGCGAAGGTCTTCTGGGGACTCTCGCTCGCCGTCGTCACGGTGGCGCTGCTGCGGCTCGGTGGGCTCGAGGCGCTCCAGGCCGCGTCCATCGTGATCGGGCTTCCGCTGGCGCTCTTGATCGTGCCACTGGGCGTAGGACTCTTCGGCGCGCTCGCGCGGGAGGGAGGGGGCGCCCCGGCCCCCAAGGAGCCGGGGCGCGCGAGCTAGTGCGTCACCTTGGGCGGCAGGGTCTTGGCCTGCTCGATCCACTCGGTGATCGCGGCCTCGTTCGGGACCCGCCGCGTGAGCTTCTTCTCTTCGTTGACCTCGGCGCAGCGTGCCGTGAGGTTGGCCGCGTTGCGCGTCGCCAGCTCCTTCACGGTGTCGACGCCGGCGCACTCGAGCAGCTCGGCGTACTCCGAGCCGACGCCCTTGATCCGGAACAGGTCGGCCATGTTGACCCACTTCAGGATCTGCTTCTCCGAGAGTCCGCTGGCCTCGGCCAGCTCCTTGCGCCCGGCCCGGGCGCAGCCCCGCTCGAGCAGCGTGTCGGTGTCGGCGACACCCGCCGCGCGGAGCTTCTCCGAATAGGCCGTGCCGATTCCTTCCACCTCATCGATCTTCTGGTTCGCCACGGTGCTTCCTCCTCAGCGTTGTGGAGCCGCGGAGGATAGGGGGCGCAGGGCGCAGGCGCCGACGAGGGCGAGGAGCAGCAGGCCAGACGGGATGTGGGGCTCGGGCACCGCCGCGAGCCAGTCGATGCCGCTGGCCGCGCCGATCGAGAAGCCCCCGACCGGGCTTCCCGAAACGAGCACGTCGTTCGTGCCGCCCCAGGACACGGTGCTCAGGAAGTCGGCGTTGGCCGTGGAGGTGCCCGGCACGGCGCTGCTGCTGCGCTTTCCGGCGCTCGCGAAGGAGTAGACGCCCAGGGTGAAGGCTTCGCCGAAGGTGAAGGGGACGGCGAAGGTCACCGTGTCCGAGACGCTGCGCGAGCCGTTCGGTGCCGAGGAGATGCCCCACTGGGCCTGCTGGCGATCCGTCGAGATCGGGTCGGACGCTCCGGGGTCGAAGGGGCCCTGGTTCTTGCGCAGCTGCAGGTTGTCCTTGTACGCGCTCAGCTCCACGCGCGCGGATCCCGCGAAGCCCGTCGCCGCGAACGAGCCGCTCACGTCGATGTCGAACAGCCACACGCCGTCGATCCCGTTCAGGGTCGGATGGCTCAGGGTGATCGCGTCGTTCCAGCCCGCGTGCACCATGCTGCCGGCGAAGCCCTGATTCGACGCCACGTTCTGCGCCTGGAAGCGCACGGTGCCCGCCTGGGCCATTCCGCTCGCGCTGTTCGTGCCGAGCGCGCCCGAGTAGCTCTGTGACGCGCTGGCGCTCCCGCCGCCGGTCGCGAAGACCACCTCGTCGAAGAGGAAGTCGCTGGCGAGGTAGGCCGTCTCCAGGTCGCCGCCGGCATCGGGGTTGCTGCCGTTCTGCAGGCCGGCGTAGGCGCCGATGAAGCCGCTCACGTTCGAGATGGCGGACTGGTCGAGGGCGGCGTGGACGGGAGGGGAAGGGGCCAGCACCAGCAACGCCAGCACGGCGGCCGCGGCGAAGGAGCGAAACCCGGGGGTGGGAGACACGGGAGCGAGCAGGGAGCGCAGAGGGAGCAAGGGCTTCTCCTGCCCGACCGACCAGAGGACGGCGGGCGCAGGCCCCTTCCCACTCGCTGGGCGTTCATTCGGGGGGAACGACGTTCGCCCCGTGTTGCCCCCGGGGAGCCGGCGAGCTGTGGGCCCCGCCTAACTCGAACCGAGCTGGGAACGCCGGCGTTGGCGAGCCGAGTCGAGGGACGCGACGCCTTCCACGCGGTGGAGCACGTCGCGGGCACGGCCCTCGATGCGGCCCAGGCCGAGAGCGCGGGCGCGTTCGGCGGTCTCGGCGGCGAGCTTCGAGGCACGCTTCCGGGCGTCGGCTCCGGGCCGTCGCTCGAGGCACTCCGCCCAGGTGGCGCCGATCTCGGCCACGAGGCCGAGGCCGGGGTGCAGGCCCCGTTCCTCGAAGCGTCGCGCGGCCGTGAAACGGGCGTCCGCCTCGGCATGGTCGCCCAGGGTGTCGGCGCAGATTCCGAGCGCCAGATCCACCGGGCCGAGCGAGGCCGCGGAGTAGCCGAGCAGGGCGCCAGTCCCCTCGAAGGGGCGCAGCAGAGCCTGGATCTCGCCCGCCAGCTCCGGGTCGGGCAGCCGTGCCGCCAGCTCGGCCAGCAGGAAGAGGACGCTCTTCCAGGCCACGTCGCTGGGGAGGTCGGCGAGCCGCCCGCGTTGCTCGTCGGCGAGGCTCCGTGCCCCGCTCGCGTCTCCCGCCTCCTGCGCCCTGTGCGCCGCGCAGAGCTTCAGCTGGAGCAGCATGGGGCTGCTGCTGATCTGCTCGGCGCCCGCCTGGCCGAGCTCGGGCGCCACCGACGGCACCGGTGCGCCGGTGAATCGCGCGAGAGCGAAACGCTGGAGGTGGTGGAACGCGAGGGTGGGGGCGGGCTGCACCTGGATCCCCGCCTCGCGCGCCTGCTCGATCAGCACCGACGCCTCGTCCACGCGTCCCGCGCGCAGGGCGAGGGCGCCGAGGAAGAGGCTGCGCGCCCAGTCCAGCTGCGCCTGGCGGAGACCGTCGTGCCAGGGCTGGGCGCGCTCGACGGTCTGGTGCAAGGCCTCGAGGTCCCCCTTCTCGAGCAGGTCGATCATCACGAAGTGCGCGTTGCGCAGGGCGAGCTCCGGCTCCCGCGCCGCTGCGGCGACGTCCATGGCCTCGCGCGCCCTCGCGAGGCGCGGCTCGAGATCGTCGGGTCGCC
>JASJCN010000158.1 GCA_030065975.1 Myxococcota bacterium | reverse complement strand
GGCTCCGGCGATCAGCGCGGCCACCGAGGCCCAGCCGTGGCGCTTCCAGGCCGCGAAGCTCAGCGGCACCGCCACGGCGACCATCACGTACACCGCGAGGAACCACGTCGGCACCAGCGCCGCCTGGGAGGCCGCGCCCACCTGCCCCGGGTCGGCGCCCAGGGCGATGGCCGCGAGGCCTACGACCAGCCAGGCCGCGAGCAATGGGAGGACCGGCGACAGCAGGCGCTGAAGGCGGGCGGCGAGCCAGGTGCCGTAGGGCAGCCCCTTTCGCTGGGCCGCCTCCCAGGCCACGCCGTTCGCGTAGCCGCCCACGAAGAAGAAGATCGGCATCACCTGGAAGACCAGGGTCAGGCCGTGGGTCCAGCGCTCGACGCCGAGCAGGTTGGCGAGCTCGAGCCCGCCCCCCGCCGTGCTCGCGGCCGACATCAGCCAGTGGCCCACGACCACCGCGAGGATCGAGACGGCGCGAAGGAAGTCCACGTAGCGGTTGCGCGACTCGGGCGTGGCCAGGGCCAGCGCGTTCGCCTGCCGCCAGCTGGCGCGGAGGGGTTCCGTGAGGGATCGAAGGGTCATCGGGGTCTCCTGGGATACGACCCCGGGAAGAGCACGCCCCGTGCCAGGGTCCGACTTCCAGTGATTCCAGGTGCTTGCGCGCCGAGCTGCCCATCGCACGGCGATCGTGCCGTACATCTCATGCATGGGGCTCGACATCTCGTGTCCGAGACGTCGTGGGTAGGGATGGGTGGGGTAAGTCCTACCCGGAGTGGCGTATGGTCGCGCCATGTCCCAGGCACCGTTCGGCCCCTTCGGATCGAGCCGGCTCGGACGGCCCCCTCACCCCGACGTGCTCACCCCCGCCGAGTGGGAGGTGCTGGCCGGAGTGCGCGAAGGGCGCAGCAACCGCGAGATCGCCGCCGAGCGCGGCTGTCACGTCGAGACGGTGCGCTTCCACCTGAAGAACGTGCGCCGCAAGCTCGGCGTCGCGAGCCGGGCCGAGCTCTGCGCGTTCCCGGGGCGCCCCGCCGAGGACATCGAGCGCGCGACCCGGCGGCGCGCGTCGCGCCGGATCCGCGAGCAGGTGCCGCTGGTGCACACCCGGGACATGGAGCGCGCCCTCGCCTTCTACGTCGGCGCCCTCGACTTCGAGATCGTCTCGCGCTGGCCCGACGACGGAGAGGTCCCCGGCTGGGTGGCGCTCGCCGCGGGCGGAGCGCGGATCATGCTGCGACGTGGGCATCCGCGACGGAAGGTTCGCGCCCCGCGCGAGCCCGGCCTCGTCTGCCTGAACCTCTACGTCGAGGGGCTCGACGCCTTCCGGCGCGAGCTGATCTCCGCGGGCTACGCCTGCGGCGAGCCGGACACCCTCTTCTACGGCGCACGCGAGTTCGACGTGCGCGACCCCGACGGCAACGAGCTCTCGATCGTCGAGTTCGCCGCCAGCACACCCGGCTACCTGCGAGACGTCCCCGACGGCGCCGCCCGACGAACGCCGAGGGACGCGGCCAAAGGCCACGCCCGACAAACGCCGAGGGACGCGGCCAAAGGCCACGCCCGACAAACGCCGAGGGACGCGGCCAAAGGCCGCGCCCGACAAACGCCGAGGGACGCGGCCAAAGGCCGCGCCCGACAAACGAGAAAGAAGCAGCGATGAGTGCACCCGGAGGCCCCCTGCGGCTCGACTACGTGAACCTCTACGTGGGCGATCTCGAGCGCTCGCTCGCGTTCTTCCGCGACACGCTGGGTCTCGCCGTCCAGTACGAAGACAGAGGCCACGGCTATGCGTCCCTCGAGGCCGGACCGATCCGCATGGGCCTGGCCCAGGTCGACCTGCAGGACGAGAAGCTGCGCGGCCTCGTGGGTCGCCAGACCGGGATCGGCTTCGCGGTGGACGATCTCACCGCGTGTCACGGCGCGTGGGTCGCGAAGGGCGTGCACTTCTCGATGGAGCCCGCCCGTCAGCCCTGGGGTGCAGTAATGGCCATGTTCGAGGACCCCGACGGCAACGTCTTCTATCTCGACGAGCGCCGCTAGAAGCCGAGCGGTCGAAAGCCCAGGGACGGAAACCGCCCGAGCTCGCGCAGCCCTTCCTCGAGCCAACGGAGCGCGTTGCGACCCCAGCGCGGGTCGAACGCGAACGCATGGAGCACCAGCATCCCGACGGTCAGGTCGGCGAAGTCGAGGGTCGCGACCAGGCCCAGATGCAGGCCCACCATCGCCAGCCAGAGCCAGGGGCGGAGCCCCTTCAGGAGCGCCAGCGGCAGGAAGAGCAGCTCGAGCATCAGGGTCGACCAGGAGAGCAGGTGCAGCAGCGGCGCCGGCAGCTCGAGCAGCGCGACGCGCAAAGCGGTGTCGCGCGCCAGCGGGTTGGCGAGCACGTGCGCGATGGCGGTGCCGTCGAGCCACGACGGGCTCGAGAGCTTGGTGAGGCCGCTGTACGTGTAGCCCGCCGCCATCACCGCCCAGATCAGAGCGAAGAGCGTGGGAGAGAGTCGCCATCCCGCGGCGCTCACCGCTCGCCGAGGCGGCCCGAAGAAGACGTGGAAGAGGAGGAGCCAGCCGACGTAGGGGAGGCTCGGGTTCGCGATCAGCGGGTTGCGCCCGAACAGGCAGGCGAGGAGATACCAGCAGACGAGGGCCGCCAGCTTGTCGCCGAGGCCCACGGCGAGCGCACCGGCTGCGAGCGCGCCGACCCCGAGCACGACCATCAGCTGGACCGGCCCGTCCAGGACCCCCAGCACGTTGGGGAACAGATCGATCAGCGGGCTGTGGCTCGGGTCGGGCACCACGCCGGCGGAGGAGAACACCTCGCCGGCCCACGGGATCAGCGCCGCGAAGTGCACGACGAGATAGGCGCCGAGCAGCCCGCGCAGCCAGGCGTACGCGTCCGCGGTCCACCCGTTCTCGAAGTGTCGTCGGATCCAGCTGGTCAAGGGCAGGGTCGTGAGCGGGGTCATGAGCAGTGCACCTCCAGGAGCGAGCTCCACTCGGCGTCGTGGGGAACCGCGATGGGAGCGAGACGGATGCGGACGGGGCCCACGCGACCCGGCGTCTCGATGCCGAGCTCGGCCAGCAGCGGAGCCTCGCCGCAGAACGCGTGGCTCGAGACTCCGGCGAGCAGCGGTGCCGTCCGCGGGTCCTTCTGCAGGATCGGGCCATAGGCCAGGGCGGCCCCGTACACGTTGCGGCGGTTGTAGGGCCCTTCGAGTCGCGCCGTACGGTCGGGCGTGAGCTCCTCCTCGTGGACGTGGCCCTCGCCGTCGGTCCACTGCACGAAGAAGCGGCTCGAGTAGGTCTCGAGGCCGTCGACCGAGGAGAAGACCTTCGGAGCGGGGGCCGCGCCGGTGGCCCCGAGCAGCGCCGCGGGCGCGCTGGCGCCGACGAGATCGAGGATCATCCTGCCGGTGCCGAGCACCAGCAGCAGGCCGAGAGCGAGCCGGCGACGCAGCCGGCCGTCGTGGATCAGGCGCATGAGCGGGCCTCCTCTTCCAGGTCTTCCGACGCGTTCACGTCGATGCCTCGCAGCATGTCGCCCAGGCGCTGCTCGCGGTCGCCGTCGAAGCCGCAGTCGGCGTCGAAGTGGTGCGGGTTGTGGAGGGTTCCGAACAGCCAGTCCCAGAGCGGGAGATCGGCGTAGTTGCCGCTGTGGCGTCCACGCTGGTGGTGAACGCAGTGGCTCTCCGGCCGTTGGATGAGAAAGCCGAGCCACCGCGGGGTGCGCACGTTCCAGTGATAGAAGAGCTCGGCCAGCCCGGTCAGCAGCACCGCCAGGCCGGCGGCCGCGGGCGCGAGCCCGACGCCCAGGTAGAGGATCGCGCTCGAGAGCACGCCGTTGGCCAGCACCTCGAGGGGATGCTTGTAGAAGCTCGTCATCACCTGCAGCCGGCCCGGGCTGTGGTGCAGCTGATGCAGCCAGCGCCAGAGCACGGGCACCTCGTGCCGCGCGCGGTGCCACCAGTAGTAGACGAAGGTGATCGCGAGGTAGCCGACGGCGGCCCCCCCGAGAGTGCCCAGGCCCGCGCCGGAGAAGAGCTGGTGCTGCTTCATCCACGCGTCCCAGGTGAGCCCGGCCAGGGCGACGACCCCGGCCTGGATGGCCGTCAGGGCGAAGGCCCGGCGGTGGAAGCCCGCCACGCGGGGGAGTCGACGGCCGGGTCGCCCCGCCTCGATCCCCATCATTCCGGCGGCCGTCAGGCCGGTCACCAGGATTGCGATCATCGTTCTCTCCTCGCCGGGGAGAACAGCACGACACGTGCCAGGGCCGGAGCGCCGGCACCGGATCGTTGAATTCCAATGGCTTACGGCGAGAGCTGCGAGTCGGCAGCCGCAGCCTCGGGCTCAGGTCCGGCCATCGGGTGTACGATGGGTGTACATCCCATGCCGACCTTCCTCAGCGACTCCGAGCGCTCGGTCGCCGCGGCCATCGCCGGGCTCTCCGACACCAACCCCTTCCTGCCGGGGCGGATCGACCTCGAACGCGAAGCGCTTACCGACCGCTTCGTCGGGACCGGCGACGTCTGGCGGGTCGAGGCCACCCTGGACGGGCTGAACCCGAACCTGCGCGCGCTCACCGCCGCGGTGGAGCAGCTCGTCCCGAAGCTGCGCGACCGGCTGCGCGGCGGCGCACGGGCCACCGCGGCCGAGCTCGAGCTGTACGAGGCCCTGGTCCGCTACCTGCTGTACCAGCGCTACGAGACCACCTGGTTCGCGCTGATCGAGCGTGGCGAGGCCGGCCGATCCACCACGACGGCCGTCTCCGCCTACACGCGCTTCGCACACGACGTGGACGATCTGCTCGGCTTCGCACCGAGCGAGGCCGGAGGCCCCGCCCTGCCCGTCGCGACCGACCCCGAGCACCTGTTCGCCTGGGGCTTCCAGATCCGCCGGGCCTTCTACCACACCTTCCGGCGCATCTACGGCGGCTCGCTTCCCGCGGCCCGCCTGCGCGCAGCGGTGTGGCAATCGGTCTTCACCCACGACCCGAGGCGCTACCGCCGGGTGCTCTTCGAGCGCATGAACGACCTGCCGACGCTCATCGTGGGCGAGTCCGGCACCGGCAAGGAGCTCGTCGCCCGCGCCATCGGGCTGTCGCGCTGGGTCCCCTTCGACGCCGAGGCGCGCTGCTTCCGCGAGGACTACGCGAAGCTCTTCCATCCGCTGAACATCGCCGCGCTGCCCGCCCCCCTGGTCGAGTCCGAGCTCTTCGGCCACAAGCGCGGGGCGTTCACCGGGGCCCTCGCCGACCGCTCCGGCTGGCTCGAGACGTGCACCGAACGCGGCGCCGTCTTCCTCGACGAGATCGGAGAGCTTCCCGCCGAGATCCAGATCAAGCTGCTGCGCGTGCTCGAGACGCGCGGCTACAACCGGCTGGGCGAGACCCAGGAGCGTCGCTTCCTCGGCAAGATCGTGGCGGCCACCAACCGCGATCTCGAGGCGGAGATGCAGGCCGGGCGCTTCCGGGAGGACCTCTACTTCCGCCTCTGCGCCGATCAGATCCGCACCCCCACCCTGCGGGAGCAGCTGCGCGACCTGCCCGGCGACCTCGAGGAGCTGGTCGCGATGGCCGCGCGGCGCATCGTCGGCGAGGCCGAGGCCGACGCCGTGGCGGACCAGGCCGCGGCGTGGATCCGCGAGAACCTGGGCTCGGAGTACCCGTGGCCGGGCAACGTCCGCGAGCTCGAGCAGTGCGTGCGGAGCTTCCTCGTCCGGCGGGAGTACCGGCCCCGGTCCGCCTCCGGCGAGAGCGGGGGCGCCGACGGCTGGCTCGATCGGGCGCGCGCCGGCGAGCTCGACGCGGACGCCCTGCTCTCCGCCTACTGCACCTGGATCTACGCCCGGACGGGGAGCTACGAGGGCGCCGCCCGGCGCCTCGGCCTCGACCGCCGGACGGTGAAGGCGAAGCTCGACCCCGAGCTGCTCGAGCAGCTGGCCGGGTCGCCCTCCTCCGACTAGAGGACCAGCCGGTCCACGACCTTCGAGAGCTGGCGCAGGTTGCGGCACTCCTCGGCGATGTCGGTGTGGGGCAGGTACTTGTCCATCACGCTGTCGCCGAAGCCCCAGGCCGAGGGCGACTCCGGGTTGAGCCACACCACGTTCTTGGCCTTGTTGTGGAGGTCGCGCAGACACCAGGCCTTGGCGTCGTTGTAGTTGTTGCGCGCGTCGCCCAGGATCAGGACGGTGGTCTTGTTGTCCACCGAGGAGAGGAAGTTCCGCCAGAAGTGGTGGAACGCGTAGCCGAAGTTCGAGCGGGTGTAGACGTTGATCACGTCGCCGCCGTCGAGCGCCTTCTCGATGGCCGTGTTGATCTCTTCGTCCTTGAAGAGCTGGGTCACCTCGCCGAGCTCCGACACGAAGACGAAGGCGCGGATCTTGGTGAAGCACTCCTGCAGGCTGTAGCAGAACTGCAGCATGAAGCGGGAGACGTTGGCGACCGAGCTCGAGACGTCGCAGAGGATCACGAGCTTGGGACGATCCTTGCGCCGCTCCTTGAAGATGCGCTCGAAGGGCACGCCGCCGTGGGCCATGTTGCGCCGCAGCATGGTGTGCAGGTCGAGCTTGCCCTTCTTCAGGCGCCGCTTGCGGATCGAGAGCACGTTCTTGATGCGCTGGGCCAGGCGGTTCACCACCTCGCGCATGCGCGCGACCTCGTCCTCGGAGAGGTTGTAGAAGCTCTTCTCGATCAGGCTCTCGCGGCGGAACTTCTCCATGTAGTCGAAGTTCTGCTGCTGGAGCTCGCGCTCGGTGTAGCTGCGGACGGACTTCCGCAGGGCCTCCAGGAAGCGGTCGACCATGTCGAGCAGCGCGTCGACCTGGGCGTCGGGCATGCCCGACTCGCGCAGCTGGCGCGCCAGATCCCGCAGCTCGTTGCCGGCGCCCTCGGAGTCGAGCTGCTCCATGGTGCGGCGGGTGAAGAAGCCCACCTGCAGCATGTTCTCGATGCGCTCGGTGCCGGCCGCCTCCGCGGCCTGGCGGATCAGCTGCTCCAGCTGGTCGAGGTTCTGCGTGAGCAGGGCCTTGGCGAGCTCGGAGAGATCCATCTCGCCCTGCATGTTCTGCATGCCCTCCTGGAGGGCCTGCATCAGCTGGTCGAGATCCATCTCCCCCTGGCCACCGCCCTGGGCGGCCTCTTCGAAGGAGCTCTTCAGGTTGTCGTAGTACGAGGACCAGTACAGCTCGAAGAGCTGATCGAAGGTCGGGATGTCCTCGTTGCGCTTCACCATCGTGGTGCGGAGCGCGTCCTGGAAGATCTCCCGGTCGTCGATCGAGAGCTCGTCGAGCGCGGCGAAGGCGTCGATCGACTCGGCGACCGAGACCCGCAGCCCGCTCTTCCGGAGCAGGTTCGTGAACTCGACGATCTTCTGCTGCACTAGTGCAACACGCCCTTCTTGGCGGCCGGCGCCGGCTTGGCGGGCTCGGCCGGAGCCTCCTCGGCCTTCTCGCCCTCTTCCTCGGCCTTGCGCACGATCAGGCGGCCGAGCTCGCTCTGGGCCTTCTTGATGTCGCCCTCGTACTTGAGGATCACGTTCAGCGTGTCGCTCACGAGGTCCTCGTCGAGGTTGTTGGCGTTGAGCGCCAGCAGCGCGCGGGCCCAGTCGAGGGTCTCGCTGATGGACGGGGTCTTCTTGAGGTCGAGCTTGCGCAGCCGCTGCATCACGCCCACCAGCTCCTCGGCGAGACGCTGCTCGACGCCCGGGACGCGCTCGGCCAGGATGCGGCACTCGAGGTCCTCGTCCGGGAAGTCGATGAAGAGGTGCAGGCAGCGGCGCTTGAGCGCGTCGCTCATCTCGCGGGCGTCGTTCGAGGTGAGGAAGACGATGGGCTTCTGCCTGGCCTCGAGGGTCCCGATCTCGGGGACGGTCACCTGGAAGTCCGAGAGCACCTCGAGGAGGAACGCCTCGAACTCGGGGTCGGACTTGTCGACCTCGTCGATCAGCAGGAGCGTGGGCTCCTCGGCCGTGATCGCGCGCAGCAGCGGCCGCGGCACGATGAAGCGGTCGGAGAAGAAGACGCTGTCCTCGCGCCCGACCCGCTCGGCGGCCTCCTTCAGCGTGGTCGAGCCGGCCATCGCCTCGGAGAACTTCTCCTTCAGGATCTGCGTGTAGAGCAGCTGCTTCGAGTACTCCCACTCGTAGAGCGCCTTGGCCTCGTCGAGGCCCTCGTAGCACTGCAGGCGGATCATCTCGCGGCTCAGCGCGTTCGAGACGGCCTTCGCCAGCTCGGTCTTGCCCACACCGGCCGGGCCCTCGACCAGCACCGGCTTGCCGAGCTGCTGGGCCAGGAACACCACGGTCGCGATCTGCTTGTCGCAGATGTAGTCCTGGTCACGCAGCTGCTTGATGACGTCATCGACGGAGTCGAACACTTCGCTTCCTCTCTCTCGCTCGACCGACCCGGCCGCGCGCCTGCCTCTGATCGGACCTCGCCCCTTCGGAGCCCTCAGCCCATCAGATGCAGCACGTGCCCGAGCTTCTCCTTCTTCGTGCGGAGATAGGTCATGTTGTTCTCGTTGGGCTGGATCTCGAGCGGCACCCGCTCGACGATCTTGATGCCGTAGCCCTCGATCCCGGCGCGCTTCACCGGGTTGTTCGTGATCAGGCGGATCTGGCGCGCGCCGAGATCGGAGAGGATCTGGCTGCCGACGCCGTAGTCGCGCTGATCGGGCGCGAAGCCGAGCTTGACGTTCGCCTCGACGGTATCGAGGCCCTCGTCCTGCAGCGCGTACGCGCGAATCTTGTTCTTGAGGCCGATGCCGCGCCCCTCCTGGCGCATGTACAGCACGATCCCCGAGCCCTCTTCGTCGATCATGCGCATCGCGGCGTCGAGCTGCTCGCCGCAGTCGCAGCGCATCGAGCCGAAGGCGTCGCCCGTGAGGCACTCGCTGTGCACGCGCACGAGCACGGGCTCGTCGGGGTCGATCTCGCCCTTCACCATCGCCATGTGATCGACGTGGTCGATGTCGTTCGTGTAGACGATGCAGCGGAACTCGCCGCCGGCGCGGGTCGGCATCTTCGACTCGGCGGCGCGGTGCACGAGCTGCTCGTTGCGCAGCCGGTACTGGATGAGATCCTTGATGGTCACGATCTTGAGACCGTGCTCCTTCGCGAACTCGACCAGATCGGGCATCCGCGCCATCGTGCCGTCGTCGTTCATGATCTCGCAGATCACGGCCGCCGGCGCGAGACCGGCCAGGCGCGCGAGGTCGACGCTGCCCTCGGTCTGGCCCACGCGGCGCAGCACGCCGCCCTCGCGGGCGCGCAGCGGGAAGACGTGGCCCGGCCGCACGATGTCGGTGGGCTTCGCGTCGGGCTGGATCGCCACCTGGATCGTGTGCGCGCGGTCGGCCGCCGAGATGCCGGTGGTCACGCCCTCGCGCGCCTCGATCGAGATCGTGAACGCCGTGCCGAACCCCGAGTTGTTCTCGTAGTCGGGCACCATCATCTCGAGGTTCAGCTGCCTGAGCTGCGCCTCGGTCATGGGCAGGCAGATCAGCCCGCGGCCGAACTTCGCCATGAAGTTCACGTCCTCGGGCCGGCAGAGCTCCGCCGCCATGCAGAGGTCGCCCTCGTTCTCGCGATCCTCGTCGTCGACGAGGATCACCATCCTGCCCGCGCGCACGTCGGCGATCGCCTCGTCGATGGACGAGAGCGCCGAGCCGGGCGAGCCGGCCGAGCCGCGCAGGTCGGAGCTCGCGTCAGAGGGCGTGTCGGATTGTCGATCGGACATGAGGGGGTCGGACCTCCCGTACGGACCGTGGCACGGTTCCGGCGGGCGCGCTGCGTGACCGAAACACCTTCGACCGCTCCAGCCGGTCGGCCCTCGCCGTGCCCGGCTCTTGGATGCCGGGGCGAGTGGCTCGCTAGCGTCGCTCGGCCCTCGACACCGGGCTCGGCGCGGCTGCGCGGAGAGCAGGGGGCGGGGGTCGGGATCGATCGATGGTCGCGCCGATGCCTGTCGGCGCTCGGGCACGATAGGAAGGGTCGATTGCAGTGTCAATCTGACGCCACGGCCCCGAACCGCCCGATCTCTCGACGATTTCGCCGACCGGGGGGCGACGCGACCGGGAGTCGTTCAGGGGCGTCCGAAGGCCTCGCCGCGCCCCTTGGGGCGCACCGGGTGGGCTCGGGATCGGTGGGGGAATCGTGGAAAGGCCGGCCGCTCGAGGGCCGCGGCCGCGATCAGACCGGGCTGAAGTTCGTGAAGATGCCTTCGAGGAAGTCCTTCTCGGACACCTGGAACTTGCGCGCGAAGTCGTG
Source organism: Myxococcota bacterium (assembly GCA_030065975.1). GTDB lineage: Bacteria > Myxococcota_A > UBA9160 > UBA9160 > UBA6930 > JASJCN01. The sequence goes on along the minus strand of JASJCN010000158.1, from coordinate 847 downwards.
CTTCTCGTCGAGCGACCGGTAGAGCGCCCGCATCAGCTCGCGGAACGTCTCCTGGATGCCCTCGCCCCGGGTCGCGATCGCCGGGAACGTCGGGATGTCGCCCCACTGCTCCTTGATCTCCTTCAAGGGCTTCACGTCGGGGAAGTCGCGCTTGTTGAACTGCACGACCTTCGGGAGCGACTCGAAGTCGATCCCGTTCGCCTTCAGGTTGGCCTCCATGTCGCGCCAGCTGTAGGCGTTGGCGCTCGCGCTGGAGCGCTGGCTGTCGGCCACGAAGACGACGGCGTCGGCGCCCGCGAGCACGACCTTGCGGGTCGACTTGTGCATGACCTGCCCGGGCACCGTGAAGAGCTTCATCTTCACGCTGAATCCGCCCGAGGTGGAGAATTCCACCGGCAGGAAATCGAAGTAGAGGGTGCGGTCGTCCTTCGTGTCGAGCGTCAGCATCTTGGTGCGGGCCGACGGCGACATCTGCTCGTGCAGCTGCTGCAGATTCGTCGTCTTGCCAGAGAGCGCCGGGCCGTAATACACGACCTTCAGCGTGATCTCCTTCGACGACATGTTGATCTGGACCATCGACTCGTGCTCCGCACGCCAGAACGCCCCGGCCCGGGGCGCCGCGGCTCCTCCCTCGGGCTCATCGGACGGCCGGATCGAAACATGTAGGTCGAGCGGGGTTCGAAGGCAGGATTTTGCGCGCCCACGGGACCGCGGCGGCGCGCCGAGGACGCCTCAGCCCTCGAGAAATCGAGCCAGCAACGCCCTGGCAGCCGCCGCGGGTGCAGCGCCTCGTGGACCGTCAGCTCTCGAGAAATCGAGCCAGCAACGCCCGAGCAGCCGCCGCCGG
>JASJCN010000157.1 GCA_030065975.1 Myxococcota bacterium | reverse complement strand
TGGGAGACGACACCGCGAGCCTTCCGGCGCCGCTCGTCGATTGGATCGCGTCCGAGCTGGATGCGCACGTCGTCGCCTGGGAGCGCCAGGAGCGCTGGCGGCCCGCGTACTTTCTCGAGGTCGAGCGCGAAGGCGAGCGCCTGCCGCTCTACTTCCGCGGAGCGCGCACCGAGGTCGAGGACGGTGCGGCCGCCATCCGCTTCGAGGCCGGCGTGCTCCGCGAGCTCGAGCGCGGCGGCGTTCCCGTTCCCCGCGTGTACGGCGTCTGCCCCGACCCGTGCGGCATCGTGATGGAGCGGAGCCCCGGCCGCGCGAACCTGGCGACGGCTCTCGACCTCGCCGAGCGACGCGCCGTGCTGCGCGACTACGTCGAGATCCTCGCGCGCATGCACGCCCTCGACCTCGCGCCCTTCGAGGCGCTCGGACTCGAGCGCCCGGCCCGCGATGCCCTGGGGCTGTGCGACGTCGCCAAGTGGGAGGCGACCTACCGCAAGCGCAAGAGTCGCCCCGAGCCGCTCATCGAGTTCGTGCTCGGCTGGCTGCGGCGCAACGTCCCCGAAGGCCGCTCGCGCACGAGCTTCCTCTGCGTGGACTCGGGCCAGTTCCTCTTCGACCAGGGCCGGGTGACGGCGCTCCTCGATCTCGAGCTCGCCTGCCTGGGAGACCCGGCCGCCGACCTCGCCGGCCTGCGCACCCGCGACCTGAGCGAGCCTCTGGGCGACCTCGCCCCCGCCTACGCCCACTACTTCGCCCTCACCGGCGACGAGATCCCGAGCCGGGTGATCGACCACCACACCGTCCGCTTCGCGATCTACACGCCGATGGCCGTCGCTCCCATCGTGGCGCATCCGATGCCGGGGCTCGACCTCGTCCAGTACCTCGGCTGGTACCACGTGTACGCGAAGGCACCGCTCGACGTGATCGCCCACGGCATGGGGCTCCCCGATGTGGAGGTGCCGCCCCTCGTCGCCGAGGAGACGCGCGACGGCCCGCTGCACGACGCCCTCGTCCGCCAGCTCCGTCAGTCGGCCGAGGGCGACGGCTTCCGCGCCTACGAGGTGGCGACGTCCCTGCGCCTCGCCGAGTACTTGCGCCGGGTCGAGAAGCACGGCGCACCGCTCGAAGCGCTCGACCTAGCCGACGTCTCCGAGACCCTGGGAGAGCCCGTCGCCGACTGGCAGGCCGCCGACCGCGCGCTCGAAGCGTGCGTCGAGCGCGCCGGGCCCGAGCGCGATGCCGAGCTGGTGCAGCTGTTCCGGAGGCGCACCGCGCGGCGGCTCCAGCTCCTCGACCCGCTGCTGCGCGAGCTCGAAGGCGCGCGGATCCAGCTGCTCGACTGAGATCGGGCGCCCGGGCTAGCGCGCGAGCGAAGCCTGCCTCGACGAGGACGCGCGCTCGGCGCGGAAGCTCGACTCGAAGAAGCGCCAGAGGATCTCGGCGCCGTCGAAGCCGCGGAGTCCGTCCACGCGCGCGTCGCTGAAGTGCGGGCCCGGCCAGCGGTGGCCCCAGCCGGCGAGCTCCCAGGCCTCGACGGCGCCGCCCGAGGCGCACGATCGCCAGGTGCGCATGCGCAGGAGGCCTTCGCGGAGGTGCGCTTCCGACGGATCGGGCGCGCAGCCGTTGCGGCGGGCCCAGGAGTCGAGGGACGCCTCTACGTCGTCGGCCGGGATCACCGGGTCCGCCGCCCCATGGAAGAGGATCAGGGGCACCGCCGCTCCGTCTCCCGGCAGCGCCACGGCGGCCATCGCTGCGACCGGGGCGACGGCCGCCACGCGCTCGGGATGCTCCGACGCGAACCGCCAGGCGAGCATTCCGCCGTTCGAGAAGCCGGTCAGATACACCCGCTCGGGATCGATCGGAAGGCGCCGCGCGACGTCGTCGATCACGCGGCCCACGAAGCCGACGTCGTCGCGCCCGCGGAAGGACGCCGGGCCACAGCACTCGCCCGCGTTCCAATGTCGAATGCGCCCGAGCAGGCCCTCGCCGTTGGGGTAGGCCACGACGAAGCCGTGGCGCTCGGCTGCCGCGTTGAGCCCGGAGCGCCCTTCCATGATGCGAGCGCTGCTGAACGCCCCGTGGAGCGCGACGACCAGGGGGGCGGGAGACGACGTGAGGCCCGCCGGCACGTGCAGCCGATAGCTCCGCGGCTGGAGCCCTGCCCACTCGGAGAGCCGGACCGTCTTCGTCCCGGCATCGGTCAGGGAAGCCGGGCCCGGCGCACCCGCGCACCCGACCGTGGCGAGGGTGGCGATGAGGACGAACCGGAGTCGAGAGGCAGGCTTCACCCGCGGAGACTAACCGGCCGTGGCCGCTCGTCTCGTCACTGTCTAGGCGTGCATTAGACGAGTGGTGATCAGCCGCTAGACAGAAAGGGCGCTCAGAGGAGCATCATGGCAGACGATCTCTCGCGACGAGCTCTCCTCAAGGCCGCCATCATCGCGGGCCTGGCCCCGGTCGGAGCCGGCTTGAACGCCGCCCGCGCATCGGCCGAGGACGAGCCGCTCGTCACCGACATCCCGGCCAACAGCGTGATCATCACCTCGCTCGAGTACGTCAACCAGTCGCCCAACCCCGAGCAGATCTGCGCCAACTGCGTGCTCTATCAGGGCCCCGCCGAGGGAAGCGGCAAGTGCGGCCTGTTCCGCGAGGGACGCGTGCCGGCCCAGGCCTGGTGCAAGTCCTGGGTGGCGAAGGGCTAGCGTCGTGCGCGCCCGACTCGCCAGCCAGACCGGACTCGCCTGCGCCGCAGCACTGCTCGCGCTCGCCTGCGCGCAGACGGGCCACGCCCCGGACGATCGGTTCTCCCCGAGCGACGTCGTGCGCATCCAGCTGGAGGCACTCGCCGACGAGGACGAGGACGCCGGCATCGCGCGCACCTTCGCGTTCGCCTCTCCCTCGAACCGCAGCACCACCGGCCCCCTGCCGCGTTTCAAGCGCCTCGTGCGCAGCCCGGCCTATCGTCCGCTCCTGGGCCACGTCGAGGCGGAGTACGGTCGCGTCTTCGTGCAAGGGGGCACGGCGGTCCAGGCCGTCGCCGTCGAGGCGCGAGACGGATCCCGCCACGCCTACCTCTTCCACCTGTCTCGTCAGGACGAGGGCGCGTGTACGGGATGCTGGATGACCGACTCGGTCGTGCGGCTCTCCTCGGAAGAGGAGCCCGGGGTCCGCATCTGACGCGGCCCTAGAGCACTCCGTCCCAGATCTCGCGCTCGCGATCCATGGGCGCGTCCTCGCAGAGGGTCTCGCGTCCCAGGACCATGGTGGCGCGGCGCTCATCCTCATAGCGGGGCCAGCGTCCGCCGGGAATCCCTGCATGGCCCGGATCGCCGTCACGCGCGAAGGCCACCCACGAGTCCATCAGCTGCTCGGAGAGCCGCTCGGCCTCCGGGCCCGATCCCACGAAGAGCTCCGATCCGTCGCGGCCGATGTGCCCGAAGACGAAGGGGAGCTCGATCGCGTGACAGGCGCCGAGCGCCCCACCCATCATCGGTGACTCCCAGGTGAACAGGTACATGTAGATGCCATCGTGGTGACGTCGCTGGGCCTCGGCGAGACGGATGGCGGGCACGCGGAAGACGCGGTCGCTCTCGATCGCGAAGAAGAGGTCGCGGGGAGCGGCGGCGCCCCCGGATCGGGCGTCGCGGTACACCTCCACCATGCGCTGCGCCGACGCCTCGTCGCCAAGCTGCGCCGAGAGGCGCGAGACCAGGCCCGGCTCGTCGAGGGTGTGGAGGCCCGGATCCAGGAATCCGAACAGCTTCCACTCGTCGCGCGTGGTTCCGATCAGGAGGTCGATGCCCCGGGCATGGCCCGACTCGACCGCCGAGAGCGGCGAATCGGGCAGGAAGTCTCCATCCAGCATCGGCTGGAAGGGAAGCAGGCCGAGCGAGGCGCCGAGCTTCAGCACCGTCTGCTGCTGGGTGTCGAGCAGCTTGTCCGGCGGGATCGTTCGCATCGCCTCCGTCGCCTGCTCGGGCGCGATGCCGAGATCCGAAAGGAAGTGCCGCGCCACCTCGGTCGCCGTCTCGCGGGTGTGCACGTTGTGGGCCGCACCGCTCTGGGGGATCGCACGCTGGAAGAGCCCGGCGGCGCTGGGCGCGCCGAGCAGCGTGCCGACGCTCATGCCCCCGGCCGACTCGCCGAAGATCGTCACGCAGCCGGGATCGCCGCCGAAGCGCGCGATGTTCTCCTGCACCCACTCGAGGGCGGCGACCTGGTCGCGGATCCCGGCGTTGCCCACGGCTCCCTCGAGGTCCGGGCAGAGGTCGCCCAGATACAGGAAGCCCAGCGGCCCCAGCCGGTAGTTGATGGTGACGACCACCACGTCTCCACGTCGGCTGAGCGGAGCCGCGTCGTAGATCGGCTGCGATCCAGACCCGATCACGAACCCGCCGCCGTGGATCCACACCATGACCGGCCGCCGCGCCTCGTCGATCCCGGGCGAATAGACGTTGAGCGTGAGGCAGTCCTCGTCCATGGCCCCCACGTCCATGCCCGGGAGCGGCAGGGCCATCGTGTTCTGGGGTGCGCTGAAGCCGAACTCGTGGGCCTTCCGCACTCCCGCCCACGGCTCCTCGCGCTCGGGCGCCGCAAAGCGCAGCGGGCCGACCGGAGGCCGCGCATAGGGGATCCCCCGGAAGACCTGCACGCCGTGCTCCTCGATCCCCTCGACCTTTCCGCTTCGCGTCTCGACCACTGCCATGCTCACTTCTCCTGATCCGGGCTGGAGGATGCAAGGTACCGAACCTCTTCGCTCTTCTCGCCGCCAGTCCCCGGGCTGCCGCTCAGAGCCACACCCCCAGCAGCCGGATCAGCAGCACGGTGCCGATCGCGATCAGCAGGGTCTTCGCGCCGCTCCACAGCCAGAAGGTGCCGCTCACCCGGCCCAGGAACACGCCCAGGCCGAAGATGCAGAGAAACCCGGTCGCCATGCTGGCCGGCAGTGGCGCGAGCGGCAGCATGACGCCCGCGTGGGCCAACCACAGCGGGGCGATGACGACCAGACAGAGCAGCAGCGGCGCCCCTCCGTTCACCACGGCAATCAGGAGTGGCACCCGTCTCGCCGCGCTGGCCTGGGCGCTCTCGGACAGATCGGTGAGCATCGCCCGCTCGAGCTCGCTGAGCGAGCGACGCCGCTCGGCGGACTCACTGAGGTAGGCGCTGGTCACCCCGCTGACCGCAAGGGCCACCGCCGTCGCCAGGCAGGCGCGGATTGCGACGTCGAGGGCGACTTCTCCCTCCAGGTGGAAGCCGGTCGTGAGGCCGAGCATGGTGAGCGCCCCGTCGAAGCCGTTGACCACGAAGTAGCGGCGACCGATGCTCCACCAGCTCACGATGCGGACTCCCTGCGGGATCTCTCGCTCAACCGCGGGGCTCGGACTCCCCTTCGATCTCGACCTCGTCGATGCTGTGCAACGACGCACCGCAGTCCGTGATCGCCGCCTGCACCCGATCGAAGTCGATTTCGGGCCCCGCGATGTCGATCCGCAGCGTCTGGGTGCGGGCGTCCATCTCCACCACGGAGAGGCGAACGTGGCTCTCGGCCTGAGAGGCCAGAACGCGCCCGAGCTCGAGCACGCTGGGATCGTGGGGCGCCAGGACGTCCAGCAACACACGCTTCAAGCGAGGCATCGCGCAAGCCTAGTTGCCCGGGTCTGAGAAGGGAAGGAGCCGTTCGACGACCCGGCGGATCCGCTCGGTGTGCGACCCCTGCCAGTAGACCCTCCGGCAGCGGGGACACTCTCGGAACTCGTGCCGCGTCTCGAGCACCCGCGCCGGTACGCGCGAGGCGACCTGCGCCGCCGAGACCCCGGCGAGCCGCCGGTTGCACTCGCTGCAGCGAGTCAGGATGCGCAGCTCGCGGGAGAGGCCGAAGTGCCGGACCACCTCGGCCAGCTGCTCTCGGAAGCCTTCGGACCGGACCAGGTAGATCCCTTCCACACGCCACTCCTCCGGAAGCCTTCGGTCCCGTGAGAGGATCGTGCGCCCCTCCTCGACTCCCCTCCGGATCAGCTCCTCGTCCGGGATCCCGCTCTCGTAGGCGCAGTCGAAGCCGAGCAAGCGCAGCCACCGCGCGAGTCGCCCGAGCATCGCATCCGCGATGAAGCGCTTCTCCGCCGAGGCAGCGGGAGCCGCCAGTCGCGCCTCGAGCCCCACCCGGCTTCCGCAGCGGCACCAGATGGTGCGACCGAACGAGAAGAGCGAGACGTCGTAGCTCCGACCGCAGCTCGGGCAGGGCACGCCCACTCGATCAGACCTGCTTCCTCATGCCGACGAGCATGCCGCACGCGACGGATGGAGGCCTCCGGCCCGTGCTCCTTCCGATGGCGTATCCTCCCCGTCGGGCCGATCGCCGGAACTCACCACGCTCACAATGCTCACGACGGTCACGATGGAGCTGGACGCAGCATGAGCCGGGACAGACGCTGGCGCTTCGGCCGCTTCGAGTTCGATCCGGGGGCCGGGGCGCTGCGCGAGGCGGACGTTCCGGTCGCCATCTCGGCCAAGCCCGCGGCACTCCTCCTCCACCTGCTGCGCCACGCCGGACAGATCGTCTCGAAGCGCGAGCTCATCGACGTCGTGTGGCCCGACACGACGGTCAGCGAGGCGGCCTTCCAGAGCGTGCTCCGCGACCTGCGACGTTGCCTGGGAGAGTCGGGGGCGTCGGATCGCTGGGTCGAGACGATCCGCGGGCGCGGTCTGCGGTTTCGCGCGGACGTCGAAGCCTTGGAGAGCGAGTCCGAGCCGGCTGCGAAGACCTCGGTGGACGAGCCCTGGAGCGAGACGACGCGGCGCCTGGAGAGCGCGCTGCGCGCCCTCGAAGACCTCGAGCAGAGCCGGGGCGGCTCCGCGATCCCGTCGCGCGAACGCAGCGCCTTGCTCGTCGCCATGGCGCGGGCGCGTTGGGCCATGGGCGCACCGGCCGAGGCCCGCTCGCTGTTTCGGGAGGCCGCCGACGCAGCGCGGCGTCTGGAGGATCCGGAGGTCTTCGCTCGCGCGGCGCTCGGCCTCGCGGGTCGGACCGATGCCGCGTCCGTCCCGAGCCCCGAAGCCGTGGCGGCCCTGGAGGAGGCGATCGCCTGGCTCGGGGAAGCCCAGCCACACCTCACGGTCGAGCTCAGGGCACGCCTCGGCACGGAGCTCGCCGGCGACTCGCGTTCGGAGCAGGCGGAGGTGCTGACCGAAGACGCGCTCGCTCGAGCCGAAGAGCTCGGCGACGAGGGCTTGCTCGCCTACGTCCTGACCGCCCGACACTTCGCGCTCCAGCACCCGGATGCCGACGCGCGCGAGCGCCTCGGGCTGACCGATCGCGCCATTGCGTTGGTGGGAGAGGGCCGCCCGACCGACGTGCTCGCGATCGCGCTCCAGGAACGCCTCTTCGACACACTCGAGCTCGCCGACGGCGACGGCTTCGACACCACCCTGCGGCGCTATGCGACCGTCGTCGACGAGCTCGCCCTGCCCTTCTTCCGCTGGATGCACCGAGCCTTCTCCGGTTGCCGTGCCCTGCTCGCCGGCGAGCTCGAGGACGCGGAGCGATTGGCCCACGAAGCGCTGGATCTCGGTGGGCGGGTCGGGACGGACAACGCCGCGAGCATGTTCGCATCCCAGCTCTATGCCGTGCGGGACGCCCAGGGCCGGACCGGCGAGCTGTACCCGATGCTGCGCGAAGCGCTTGCGAGGCCCGGAGCGTCGGCGGGCTTTCGCGCGGCGACGGCCGCCGCCGCGCATTCGGCGGGATCACCCGACGCCGAGGAGATCCTCACGAGCCTCGTCTCCGAGCTGGACGCCTGGCCTCGGGATCGCAACTTCCTGCCCGCCCTGGCCGTGCTGACCGAGCCGATCGTCGCGAGACGCGACCGGCGCGGCGCCCGGCGGCTGTGCGAGGCGTTCGCCGAGGCGGGCGACCGGGTCGTGGTCGCCGCCCACGGCGCCATGGTGCTCGGCTCCGCGCGCCACCACCGGGGCCGACTCCTGGCGGTCCTTGGCGACCCGGGCGGAGCCCGGGCGCAGCTAGACGCCGCCCTCGAGGCCCACCGGCGCCTGGCCTCGCCCACCTGGGTGGCTCGGACCCGAAGAGCGATCGAGGAGCTCCCGCCACCGCACCGATCCCTGGGAGATCCCTGATTCCAGAGCGGCCTCGATGGGCACTCTCTCTCCACGATCCGCCCCGATCGCATCGACAGAGAGGACCCACCATGCTGCGCTCGTTCACGCTCACCCTCGCACTCCTGGCGGTGCTCGCCATCGGAAGCCCCGCCAGCACCGCACCCCTCTTCACGACCTTCGTCGAGGTGAACTGCGGCGGGCCGGTCGACGACGAGCGCCAGTCGAACGCGGCAGGCGATGCGATCTCCTGCAACGCCGGATTGGCGCAGGGGTTCGCCCAGGTCAACTCGGGGATCGGCGCCGTTCGCCTGCTGGGCACCGCCGGCATTTCGCTCGGCTCGACGGGCAGCGCCAACGCCCGCGGCCGAGCCAACGGAAGGGTGCAGGACACGTTCACGCTCTCGGCTATCGACTCCGCGGGGAACTCGGTGACCAGCGGCTTCTTCACGGCGCAGATCGGCGTGCAGGCCGAGCTCACGACCTCGGGCGCCGAATCCGGGCGAAGCGGGAACGCCACCCTGTTCTACACCGCCAGCGTGGGCTCGGCCTCGACCGGCACTCGGCGCCTGTTCGCCAATCCGAGCGCCGGGGGCCCTCCGAGTGCCAGCCTGGACGGGGTCATCGAGCTCGTCGTCCCGTGGAGCGCGGGCGCTTCGATCCCGCTGAGCCTCCAGGCCGAAGTGACCGCCATCGCGGGCTCCGTCATCGGCGGGAGTGCCTTCGGCGAGGCCGACTTCGGGAACTCGCTCGACTGGCTGGGCATCGTCTCCGTCACGGACGGAAGCGGCAACGCAGTCGCGAGCTTCCAGGCGCTCAACAACCAGGGGTTCGACTACGCGGCCGTGCCCGAGCCCGGCGCGGCGCTGCTCTGGCTCTTCGGGCTCGGAGGAATCGCACGGCTCGGCGGGTGGCGTTAGGGCACCCGCTTCCAGGAGCGCGTGGCGGCGGCCGCGCGGTATCGTCGACTCCACGGCCCACAGACTTCCCCTACCTCGGGAGCATGGGCCGCTGGAGTGCCCGCCATGACCGCCCTTCGACCGTTCGCCGCGTCTCGCCGACCCTTTCGACGGGGCGCGCTCCTCGCGGCGATACTCCTCGGCCTCGTCCTCTCGACGCCCGCCTACGCGGACGGCCGACTCGAGCTGAACCAGGCCTCCGTCGAGGCCGACGGGGGCTTCCCGCTCACGCTGACGGCGCCCGGCAACTACGTGCTCACGAGCTCGCTCCCCGTCCCGGCGGGCGTCGACGGGATCGTGATCGCGACGACGGACGTCGTGATCGACTTGAACGGCTTCTCGATCGTGGGACCCGCGACGTGCGCGCCGGGCGCATGCGCCCAAGGCGCCGGACGAGGCATCCGCCCCGGCCCCTCCGTCGCCTTCGGGCACGCCTCGACCGTCCGGAATGGGACGGTCCGGGGCTTCGCCGACACCTGTGTCGCGCTCGGCTCCGACGCCCGGGTCGAGGACCTCCACGTCCGGGATTGCGGCGGCGACGGCATCTCCGTCAACACGAACGGCGTCGTCCGCGCGAATCGCGTGAGCCGGACCGGGGACGCGGGCATTCGGATGTCGCTCAAGACGGCCTACGAGTCCAACGCCGTGGCGAGCGCCGGCCTCGGGCCCCAGGGTGGGCGCAGCTACGAAGGAGGCAGCGCGAGCGGCGGGAACACCTGCGACGACGGCGGCTGCGCGCCGCGGGGCGAACGTCGCTACTACCTCACGGTCGACTCCTCCTTGGACGGCAGCGAGCCGGCCAGCGCCTGCGATCCCGGCTTCCACTTCGCGTCGATGTTCGAGCTGCTCGACGTCGGCTCGCTGTTCTACGACGTGACACGAGGCCATTCGTCGCAGGACAGCGGGAGCGGCCCCCCGTCGGGATCCTTCGGCTGGGTCCGGACCGGCAAGGAAGCTGGGGCGGCGACGTCCTTTGCCGGCGGCGGAAGCTGTTTTGGATACACCGACACGAGCGCCGGGTCGGGAACGGTGGCCGGGTTCTCGAACGCCTGGAGCGATAACAATGCGAGCTTGCCCCCTTCGTCGGCGCGCTTCTGGGATTTTGATCGGGTGAACTGCACTTTCACCCGACGCGTCTGGTGCATCGAGGACTGACCCACGTTCCGCTCCTGCTCGAGAGCTGGGTGGGAAGCGGATCCGCGCCGGCGTGGTCGGGGCCTGTCGTCCGGCGGGCGGCTACGAGCCCAGGCGATCCAGGGTGGCGGCGGCATCGCCGGCGCGATCGGGGACGGCCTCGAACTCGCGGCTGGCCAGCGCAGCGGCGATGGCGTCGCACACTTCCGTCGGCTCCTCGATGCCGCGTCGGCCGAGCTCGAGAGGCAAGACCCGACGCAGCACGATGGCCATCTGGGCGGCGCTCACGCTCTCGGCGTCCAGTCCCGCCTCCCGGAGGGCGATGCGGACCGTCCCGCGGGCAGCGAGCCGGTCCATGAAGGTGGCTCGCTCGAGCACGTCGCAGGTGTGGTCGAAGACGGGCGAGGCGGGCACGCTCAGCTCGCGTACGCGCGCGAGATGCGGTCTCGCAGCGCCTGGGTCGGGAAGAAGCCGAGATAGATGGCGACCGCTGCCAGGACCCCCATGCACGCAGTGAGGGTGCGCAGCCACTCTGGCCCTGGAAGCCCGTAGACGAGGCGGCCCGTGAAGGAGACGCCGATCATGCACGAGATCATCGCGGCGGCGATCCCCCACTGGACCGTGCGGTTGACGATCATCGGCTCGGCCATCCCGAGTCGGGCGCGACGGTCGAGCTTCTGCGCCAGGGTGAACGACTCGATCGCGCCCCACAGGTACAGCCCGCCGCAGCAGAGCAAGGCGTACCAGAAGTTGAAGCTGCCGTCGTCGTAGGGCATGACGGCGACCGCCGTCCAGGCCGCCAGCATGCCGGCTCCGAGGAGGCCGATCAACGCGTAGGGCCAGCGC
>JASJCN010000009.1 GCA_030065975.1 Myxococcota bacterium | reverse complement strand
GATGCACCTCTTCCCGAAGCAGGGCGACCGCGAGCCCTGGCTCAACACCCAGGACTACCGCCGCGACCGCAAGATGATCCGCAAGGCGCCTCTCGAGGACGGCGCGCTGATCTTCGACGATCCGCGCAAAGAGGCGCGCTAACCGAGGCTGCGCGTCATGAAGACGCTGTTCGGGTCGAGGACGTAGCCCTCGAACGGGCCGCACGGCTCGAAGCCGTGGCGCCGGTACAGCGCGCGCGCCGGCTCGAACTCGACCATGGAGCCCGTCTCGAGGTAAAGCCGCTCGTAGCCGCGACGATCGGCCTCGGCCAGGATGTGCTCGACCAGGCGCGAGGCGACGCCGCGGCCGCGATGGGGCCTCGCGGTGCGCATGGACTTGATCTCGCCGCGCCTGGCATCGAGCTCCTTGAGCGCGCCGCAGCCGAGCAGGGCGTCCCCCTCCCAGACCGACCAGAAGGTGATCTCGGGCGCGCGCAGCGCCTCGAGATCGAGGGCGTGAACGCTCTCCGGCGGCGTGATCTCGTGCATGTCGTCGAGGTGCTCGCGCAGCAGGCCCTCGACCTCGTGGCCCCGAAGGTCGTCGTGTCGGATCTCGAAGGTGGTCTCCACGGGCTTCAGTCGTAGCGCCGCGCGTAGGCGCCGAGGGCCGCGGCGAGGTCGCCGGGCATCGAGAGGAAGGGCGAGTGATCGGTGTCGAGGCTCGCGAGCGCCTCGACACCGCCGCGGTCGCGCATGAAGCGCTGGTGGGCGACGGGGATGGAGCGATCGCGCAGGCACTCCACGTAGGCTCGCGGCAGGGCTTCGGGCAGGCCGCCCGGGACGGGCTGGATCGCCGGGATCAGCGGCTCGGTTCGGAGCCGGTCCCGTGCCGTCCGGGCGTCCGCCTCGCTGCACTCGCCGTAGAATGCGCTCGTCGTGAGCTCGGGTCGGAGCGAGATGCTCTCCGCGCCGATCTCCGCGGCCCCGATGAGCTCGCTGTCCGGCGCGGCCTGGGCCAGCACCGTCAGGTTCTCGCCTTCCACGGGCACGAACGCGCACACGTAGACGAGCGCCGCGAAGAGCTCCGGGCGCTCGGCGGCCGCGGCGGTGATCGCGAGGCCGCCCATGCTGTGGCCGACGGCGACGACGGGTGCCATGGCCTCGGCCGCCTGCTGGATGCAGCGGGTGTACGCCGCCAGGTCGATCTCGGGAAGCGGGGTCTCGTCCTCGCCGTGGCCCGGAAGGTCGATGGCGCGCGCCTCGTGGCCCGCGGCGGCGAGCGCGGGCAGCAGGCGCTCCCAGCACCAGGCGCCGTGCCAGGAGCCGTGGATCAGCAGCAGGGTCGCCATGCCGCCATGCTACCTTGCCGATCCGCGCGCCACTCCCACCGCACGACTCCCATCGCGCCACTCCCATCGAAGGAACCCCGCCATGCGACTCGGACTCCTCACCGGCTACTCCGGTGCCAAGCTCACCGTCGACATCGACCGCGTCAAGCACGCCGAGAACCTGGGCTTCGACTCCATCTGGACGGCCGAGGCCTATGGGTCCGACGCCATCAGCCCGCTGGCCTGGATCGGCGCGCAGACGAGCACGATCAAGCTCGGCACCGCCATCATGCAGATGCCCGGCCGCACCCCGGCCATGACGGCGATGACCGCCATGAGCATGGACTCCCTCTCGGGCGGCCGCTTCCTGCTGGGCCTCGGGCCGTCGGGCCCCCAGGTCGTCGAGGGCTGGCACGGCGTTCCCTACGGCAAGCCGCTCACCCGCACCCGCGAGTACGTGAAGATCATCCGCCAGATCCTGGCGCGCGAAGGGCCGCTCGAGTTCCACGGCTCGATGTACGACATCCCGGCCTCGGGCGAAGGGACGACGGGCCTCGGCAAGCCGCTCAAGAGCATCCTCCACGGCAACCCGGATCTCCCGATCTTCACCGCCTCGATCAGCCCCAACGGCGTGGCGTGCAGCGCCGAGGTCGCCGACGGCCTGATCCCCGTGTGGATGAACCCCGAGCGCATGGACATCTTCGAGCCTGCGCTCGAGAAGGGCTTCGCCAAGGCCGGCGGCGGCAAGGGCATGGACGACTTCCGCATCGCCCCCTTCGTGACCTGCGTGCTCGGCGACGACGTGGAGCAGTGCCGGATGCCGGTGAAGATGATGCTCGCGCTCTACGTCGGAGGCATGGGAGCCAAGGGCAAGAACTTCTACAACGACTACGCCATCCGGCTCGGCTACGAGGGCGACGCCGCCCAGATCCAGGATCTCTACCTCGACGGCAAGAAGAACGAGGCCGTCGCGGCGATCCCGGACAGCCTGGTGGACGAGATCGCGCTGGTCGGTCCCAAGGAGCGCATCGTCGATCGCCTGGCCGCCTGGAAGGAGTCGGCGGTGACCGACATGCTGATCGGAGGCGGCCAGCCCGAGGCGCTCGAGCTTCTAGCCGAAACGCTGCTCTAGGCTCGGGCGTCCAACGGATGGGCCGGCCGCGACCCGAGGCCCTCGAAGGACGGAGACCCATGAGCCGACGAAGCCGCATCCCCGACGCCCTGCGCCTCGCGCTGGCCGGAGCACTCCTGCTCGCGGCCGCCTCGTTCGCATCGGCCGAGGAGGCCCGGGAGGAGTGGAACGGCTTCTCCCTCGAGGGCCTCTCGGTCTCGAAGGAGCACCTGATCGGCGGAGGCCCGCCGCGCGACGGCATCCGCAGCGTGGACGCCCCCGAGTTCGTCGCGGTCGCCGACGCCGACTGGGTCATGGAGAAGAACCCGGTGCTCGGCGTCGCGCTCGGCGGCGTCGCGCGGGTGTATCCGCTCCACCTGATGGAGCGGCATCAGATCGTGAACGATCGCTTCGGCGACCTGCCGGTGGCCGTCACCTACGACCCGTTGGCTGGCGCGCCGCGCGCCTTCTCCCGCGAGCTCGACGGCCGCACCCTCGAGTTCGGCGTGGCCGGGCTCATCTGGAACCACGGCTTCCTGATGTACGACCGCGAGACCGAGAGCCTGTGGTCCCAGTTCACCGGCGAGTGCGTCGCGGGCAAGCTGGTCGGAAAGCAGCTCGCGCCGATCCGGATCGATCAGGTGACCCTCGAGAGCTGGCTCGCGGTCAATCCCGTGAGCGCGGTGCTGGCACGCCCGGCTCCCGACAAGATCGACTACCGCCACAGCGCCTTCGACACCTACATCGTGCGGGACGAGACGATCTTCCCGGTGCGGGCGGTCGACCGCGCCTACCACCTGAAGGAGGTGGTGGTCGGCGTCCAGGCGGGCGGGAAGTCCCGGGCCTACCTGGGCTCGGCGCTGACGATCGCCGGGGGCAGCGTCGTCGACGACTTCGAAGGGCGCGAGATCCGCATCTTCTACGACGGGCAGGCGGGGCTCTTCGCCCATCACGCGCCTTCCGACGTGAAGGTGCAGGAGGCCTACTGGCTGGCCTGGAAGGCGTTCCATCCCGACACCGAGGTCTATCTGCCCGAGGGTGTCCCCGAGCCGGTCTCACCCGAGTAGCTCGGCCGCCAGAACGCTCTCGGGTCCCGCCTCCCGGGTGATCGCGTACTCGAGCGCGTCGATCAGCCGCTCGTTCGTCGGCGTCGCGACGCCGTGCTCGCGCCCCATGCGTACGAAGCGTCGGTGATAGGCGACGGCCTCGCCCGGCGCGCCCTGGCGCAGGCTGGTCCACACCTGGTTGTAGAGGGGGAGGGCGCGAGCGCTCGTCCCGCGCGCGAGGCTCTCGCGCTGGAAGACGATCTCCTCGTCCAGGCTGCGGTCGCGTCCGTCGCAGGAGCGCGCGACCACGCCGGCGGCCGCGACGACGTCCCGCGCCTCCTCGAGGAGCCGTGCCTTGATCTCGACGAACGCTTCGCTCCCGTGATCCTCGCGGCGAACGAGGGCGTTGGGTGCGCTCATCAGGTTGATGCAGAGCTTGAGCCACTTGTCTTCGGTGATCGCCTTCGACCGCCCCACGTCGTAGCCGGCAAGCTCGAGCCAGCCGGTTACCCGGTCGACGGCGCCCTGGGGCGCGTTCGCGAAGTCGCCGATGATCACGCGCCCGGCTCCCACGAAGCGCACCGCGTGGTCCGAGACCCGCGTGCAGGTCTGGCGCCAGACCCCGCCGATCACGGGAAAGCCCAGGGATGCGAGGAGGGGCTCGGCCTCGACGTCGTTCTGGAAGCACACCACCGGGTGGCCGGGCGCTTCGGCACGGAGGGTCTCGGCGAGCGCGGGAAGCTCGGGCAGCCGGACGCAGAGCAGCAGGGGCTCGCTCGCGCTTCCCGTCGCGGGTGTCGGGAGCAGGCAATCGGCCTCCACGGGAACGACCCGCGTGCTCCCCTCCTTCGGGTCCTCGGCGCGGATGCCGTTGCGAGCGAGGGAGTCGGCGGCCTCGCGGCGCCGCGTAAGGAAGCGCACCGGCACGCCCGCCGCTCCGAGCCGGGCTCCGAGCGCGAGGCCGACCGAGCCGGCGCCGACGATGGTCGGCACCTAGCGCCGTTGTCCCAGGGTCGCGCGGGTCGAGATGCGCTCTCCGTCGCGCAGCACCTCGATCTCGACCTCCCGGCCGGGCACCTGGGAGAAGAGCAGCGCGGCGAACTCCTCGAGGTTGCGCACCGAGCTTCCGGCGAATCGGACGATCACGTCGCCGCCCTGCAGGCCCGCCGCCTCGGCCGGGCTTCCCGGCCTCACTCCCGAGAGGCGGACGCCCTCGACGGGCTCGCCGCCGAAGGCGGGGATCGTGCCGAGGCTCGGGCCGTAGCCTCCGCCGCCGGCCGGCAGAGCGCCCGAGCCGTGGCCCGCGACGTTGCCCAGGAACTCCGCACGCTCCTCGTCTTCGAGCAGGCCGCGCGCCACCGAGAGCGTGAGCGAAGCGACGCGCGCGATGCCCTCGGCCTCGACCAGCTCCACCTGGTCGTCCGGCGTGTGGTACTGGGGGTGGGTGCCCGTGAAGAAGAAGAGCACGGGGACACGCTGGCTCGCGAAGGACGTCTGGTCCGAGGGGCCCTGGGCACCCACCTGATGCTCGATCCGCAGGCCCGTGCCCTCGGCTGCCGCGTCGACCAACTCGCGGAGGCCACTCCCGCTCTCGCTGCCGAACGCCACCAGGCGGTCCTCTCGCAAGCGGCCCACCATGTCGAGGTTGACCATGGCGACGGTGTCCTCGATCGGGACGCTCGGCGTCGTCACGTAGTGGGCCGAGCCGAGCAGGCCCGCCTCTTCGGCGGTGAAGCCGATCAGGATGAGCGTTCGGCGCGGCCGCTCGCCCTGCCCGAAGGCGCGGGCGAGGGCGACCAGGGCGGCGGTCCCCGAGGCGTTGTCGTCGGCACCGGAGTGGATCTCGCCGAGGCGGCTCGGACTGAGCGAGCCGAAGGCTCCCGTGCCCAGGTGGTCGTAGTGGGCGCCGATCACGACGGCCTGCTCGGCGAGCAGCGGATCGCTCCCGCGCAGGATGCCGATCACGTTCGCGACCTCGCCGTCGCGTCGTTCGATCTCGACGGCTCCCACGAGGCGCACGTCGAGGGGCTTGCCGCCGGCCTCCCGCTCCTCGTCGGCACGCCGCTGCAGGGCGCCCAGGTCCTCGCCCGCCGCCGCGAGCAGATCCGCCGCGAAAGGGCGCGACAGGCTGATCGCGAGCAGGCCCGCGTCCCGGATGCTCGGGTTCGCGCCGCCGTGGCCGCCGATTCCCGGAAAGCCCGGCACGTCGGCGAGGGCAGGCGCGATCAGCAGGGCCGCGGCCCCGTTGCGTCTCGCGTTGAGCAGCTTGTACGCCGGACGTGCGAACGCCGCGCCCCGGCCTCCGCCCAACGGATCGTCGCCGCTCTCGCCCGGGCGACCGTCGAGTACGAGGACGGTCTTCCCCGACACGTCGAGGCCGGCGTAGTCGTCCCAGCCGGTCTCCTCGTCGCTGATGCCGAAGCCCGCGAACACCACCTCCTCGGGGAGGGTCCCGCTCGTGCTCGCGAGCAGGGCCTCGAAGTCGACGCCCCGCTCCCCGGCCCTCGTACCGGAGGTCGCGTTCGGGATCTCGAGGGTGGCCTGCTCCACCTGGATCGACACGGGAACCTGGAAGCGCTGGAGGAAGCCGCCCTCCGGCGCGCCGCCCTCGAAGCCCGCTTCCGCGAAGCGCGCGGCCAGCCAGTCGGCCGCCTGCGCGAGCCCCGGCGTTCCGATGCCCCGGCCCCCCTGCTCGTCGGCGGCCAGCCACGCGACGTCCGCGCGGATGCGCTCCGACTCGATGCCAGCGGGAAGCTGCGGAAGAGGCGCCACCGGCTCGGGGGCGTGACGACAGCCCGACAGCAGGGGCAGGAAGAGGAGGAGCGGGGCGAGGAGGCGAAGCCGGAAGAGGGCCGAGCCGGACCGAGCGGGAAGCATGGACATGGGCGGATCCTAGGGAAGCTCTGCACGGGGTTCTCTACACGGACCGTCGGAGCCCGGCAGCCGCATGTAGTCGACATCCGCAGAGCTTCCCTGGGGATCCGCGCCGCAACGTCACCGTCGCCTCGAGCCCGTCGGTCGGCTAGCGCCCGGCGGCGAAGCCCTGGAGCGAGAGCTGCTCGGGCGAGGGGCCCGCGACGCCCGGGTCGGCGACGGCATCGCCGCGTCCGCGCTCGCACCAGTCGCGCACGGCCTGGGCCGTCGCCGAGGCGAGCTCGGTCGCGAAGCGTCGGGTCGCGAAGCGATCGAGGCAGGATCCGAGCAGCGCCATCTCGCTCCTGCAGGCGATGCGCACCGAGAGCCGCGTCGAGTGCGGCCCGAGTGCGTGCACGCCGAGCACCTCCTCGGCGCGGAAGAGCCCGACCTCGAGCTGAGCGCGCAGCTGCTCGCCGCGGACGAGCTTTCGCGGCCGGTGGCGCACGAGGATCGGCAGCCCCTTCAGGTCGCAGCGCCAGGTCCAGTGAGAGCCCGCATCGGGCCAGCTCGCGTCGCGTTCGACCCCCGCCGCGAAGCCGGGGCGCCAATGCGGCACCTGGGACGGATCCACGAGCGCACGCCAGACTTCCCGGCGTGTGGCCCGGATCTCGGTCCCCATCGCGAGCGTGATCAACGCCTCGCCCCGAACGGGAACGTCGCTTCTTGGAAGCTGCTGCCCACCGTCACCGAAGAGCGTAGCCACTGTCTGGTGTCACGCCCGTGTGTGTCGCGCCCGGATGACACCACGCGGGAAGTCAGGGAAAACGACCAGGGCTAGGCCACCAGATCGGCCTCGATGATCCGCTCGAGCGCTTCCTGGATGTCGGCGGAGCTCACGTCGAGGTGCGTCACGGCTCGGAAGCGCTGCGTCGAAATCGGGTTGATCCACAGCGAGCGCTTGCGCGTCTCCTCGAGGAAGCGGCGTCCGTCCGGGACGTCGAACACCACGATGTTCGTCTCCGGCATCTCCTCGACGCCGAAGCCCAGCCGCTTCAGCCCCTCGGCCAGCTGACGCGCGTTGTCGTGATCCTCGGCCAGCCGCTCCAGGTGGTTCTCGATGGCGTAGCGACCGGCTGCGGCCAGCATGCCCGCCTGGCGCATGCCGCCGCCGAGCATCTTTCGGATGCGGTGAAGCCGCGTGATCAGCTGCCCCGAGGCGCACACGACCGATCCGACCGGCGCGCCCAGGCCCTTCGAGAGGCAGACGGAGACGGTGTCGAAGGGCTCGGCCAGCTCCACCAGGGGCGTGCCCGAGGCGACGTGGGCGTTCCAGAGCCGCGCACCGTCGAGGTGCAGGGCCAGCCCGGCCTCGAGCGCCACGGCGATCGACTCGCCCAGGAGCTCCTGGGGAAACACCCGGCCGCCGCTCGCATTGTGGGTGTTCTCGACGGCGAGGAGCGTGGTCGGAGCGAAGTGGGCGTCGTCTGGATGGAGGGCCGACCGCACCTCGTCGCCCGCGAAGAGTCCGGCGTGACCCACGGTCTTGATCTGGACTCCGGAGACGGCCGAGGCCGCACCCGACTCGTACTTGAGGATGTGGCAGTCCTCTGATGCGATGACGACGTCGCCGGGATGGGTGAGCGCCCGCAGGCAGGCCTGGTTGGCCATGGTGCCCGTGGGGAAGAAGAGTGCCGCCTCCTTGCCCAGGAGCCGCGCGGCCGACTCCTGGAGCGCGTTGACGCTCGGGTCCTCCCCGTACACGTCGTCGCCCACGGGGGCTTCGGCCATGGTCTTTCGCATGGCAGCGGTGGGCTTCGTGACCGTGTCGGAGCGCAGGTCGAGCTTCCGGAGCATCTTCGGGAACGTAGCGCGGTACCCTCGCCGCGGACCCGCCGCATCTGGCGGGAGAGGGGAGCAGAGAGGGGAGCGGGTTGGAAGGGTTGGAAGGTCTGGAGGATCTGGCGCGTCACTGGCGCGGGGCGCGCTCGGTGGTGGTCCTCACGGGGGCGGGCCTCTCGACCGCCTCCGGGATCCCCGACTTCCGTTCTCCCGGCGGACGTTGGGAGAGCTACCAGCCCGTCCCCATCCAGGACTTCATGGCCTCGCGCGCCGCGCGGGAGGAGTACTGGCGCTACAAGGGCGAGACCTGGGCCCTGATCTCCGCCGCCCAGCCGAACGCGGGTCACCTCTCCCTGGCGGAGCTGACCCGCGCCGGCTGCCTCGAGCTGCTCGTGACCCAGAACGTCGACGGCCTCCACGCCCGCGCCGGCCAGCCCGCGGAGCGGCTGGTCGAGATCCACGGCAGCGACGCGGCGGTCGTCTGCATGGGGTGCGGTGCGAGATCACCCCGCGAAGCGGCTCAGCAGGAGTGGGAGGTCGGCGTCGCGACCCCGGAATGTGCCTGCGGGGGCCCATTGAAGCCCGCGACGATCTCCTTCGGGCAGGGCCTCGTCGCCGCCGACCTCGAGCGCGCGATGCGCGCCGCCGAATCGTGCGACCTCTTCGTCGCGGCCGGCACCTCGCTCGTCGTCGGGCCGATCAACCAGATGCTTCCCCTGGCGCGGAGCGGTGGTGCGGCCACCGCGATCCTGACCGCTTCCGAGACTCCGTTCGATTCCGAGTGCGACTGGAAGCTCGAGCAGCCGCTCGAGGCGCTCCTGCCCGCGCTCGCCCGTGCCGTCCAGTCGGCGCAGTGAGTCCCGCTGCCCCGAGCTGCCGTCGGAGCCCATCGCGAGGCCAATGCAGGATCATTGGCGATCCCATCGAAATCAGCACTCAGAGGGCCTGTAACGGGCTTTTTTGCTTTGACTCCAACGGGCCTTCCCCTAGTATCGGCCGAATCCGCGACACGCGACGTGTCCGCGGCGACATGCCGGGCGGACCTCTCGTTCCTGCTGTGGGGGCAGCGGTGGATCCGGCTCTTCGTTGAGGTTCCAATCGAATGACGGCACGACGCAAGAAGGCCGCGCGCAAGCCCGCCGAGCTCATCATCTCCAAGGCCCGCGTGAAGGCCGCCGTGAAGAAGTGCAACGTCGGTGGCGAGTTCTACGAGGCGCTCGACAAGGTCGTGCGCGAGGCCATCAAGGACGCCGAGGGCCGCGCGATCGGCAACAAGCGCAAGACGCTCAAGGCCGTCGACCTCTAAGTCGTCAGGCTTCGATGGTTGAGGGCCCGCGAGCTTGCGCTCGTGGGCCCTTTCCATTTGCCCTGACGCCCTGACGCCCTGACGCCCTGACGCACCGATGCACCGATGCACCGGCGCTCAGGACTCCTCGGTCTCGCCGTCCTCGGCCTCGTCGGCTTCGTCGTCGTCGAATCGGGTCGCCGGTGCCGAGATCGAGTCGTCGAGGTGGAAGCCCACACGGAACAGCCGATCCAGGCTCGTGCGCTGCAGCACCTCGGTGGCCGCGATGCCGTGCTCCTCGCACAGGAAGGCGAGGCCACCGCTGGCGACGCGGGCCGCCTTGTCGATGGCGACGGGGAGGCTCTCCGCGTCGCCTAGCGCCATGCCGTCGGCGACGGCGACCCGGTTCGCCAGCGACAGGAACGCGAAGGAGAGAGCCCGTCGCTCCTCCTCGTCACGCAGCTCGGCCATGGCGCGGAACAGGAGCGGGGCCTCCTCGCCCTCGAAGGCGACCGGCAGCTCCGGCATCCACACCGGAAGCGGCCACTCTCCGACGGCGATGGGCTGCGCCGCTTCGGCGAGATGCGGCAGCTGCTCGGGGCGCAGGCTGCCGTAGATCGCCATGGCCTCCTCCCAGGGAGGGAAGCCCATGTCCTGCAGGCGTCCGGCGCGCCAGCGCAGCGCCCACTCCTCGTTCTCGCTCGACGCCTCCCATGCGACGGCTTGCAGCAGTCGGAAGTAGAACCAGTAGTCGTTCTGGAACAGCGTCCGCAGCAGGGTCACCAGATCGTTGAGATCGTCCTTGGGATCGCGCGCGACGAAGAAGAGCTGCCCGTCCAGGCTCTGCCCGCCCGTGGGAGGCGACCAGTCTTCGTCACCGCTGGGCTTCATCTCCACGGCGACGCGTTCGCGCAGGTGCAGCGCCCACAGCTCCATGTCGATGCTGTGCGCCGCGCGGAGCAGGGTCGGCTCGCCCGCGTCGGCGAGTGCCTCGAGCCATTGCCCGAGCCGCTCCCGGTCGGGAGTGAGCGGCTGCCACGCGTCCAGGTCGACGCAGGTCGTGAGCTGGGTGTCGCTCGCGTGCTCGAGGAGCCAGCCGGCATCGGCGAGCCCGACGGCAGAGGCGACGAAGCAAAGCTCGGCCGGGGGCAGGGCGGGCACCAGGCTCTCCGGCTCGGGCGCGAGGTCGAGCAGCTCGGCCCGGCGCGAGAGCGGCGACTCGCACACGAGCGCGACCTGGGCGTCCAGGGACAGGCGCCCGAGGGCCTGGCGGGCGGCGGAGCGGTCGTCGCGCGCCAGCTCGAGGATCTCGCGCGCCTTTCTGGGGAGGGTGCGCAGGGCGGCCATCAGGGCCGGCAACGTAGCAGCCCGCGAGGCGGAAACGGCGCCCGGGGGCCGCCTCGTCGGCGCCGTTGCTACCGTCGAGGGCCATCCCCGATCACCGCTCCGCGGTGGCCGGCTCCCCGAAACGCGACTCCCAAGCTCCGGAGGCAAGCGTGCATCTGTTGTGGTCCCTGCTGGCCGGGCTCGGTCCGGGTGCTCTCCTCGTCCTGCTCATCTCCCGAGAGGCGCCGCTCCCGATCCTGATCGGCGGTGCGCTCCTGGGCGGCGGCCTCCTCACCCTGTGCGTCTTCGCCCTCGAGCGGAACGGAGGCTGGGAGCCCGAGCGCGGCCGGATGCTGGCTCAGGGCGCGAGCTCGGCGCTGCTGGCGTGGCCCGCCATCGGGGCCCTGCTGCTGGACCTCCCGCCGCATCGGGCCCTCGCCGGCGTCCTCGCCCTGGCCGCACTGGTCGGGAGCCTATGGCTCGCGGCGCGCCGCCGCGGGCCCGCCGATCCCTTGCTGCGCCACGTCGGCATCGTGGCGCTCGGCTTCGCCGGGTTCGGCGTGCTGCTCGGGGGAGCGGCGGCGCTCTCGCCGCTGCTGCTCGGGACTCCGGCGCTTCCGCCGGGCGCCTTCGCGAGCGGCAGCTACGACGTGGATGCCACGGTCGCTCTCGAGCCGCTCCTCGAGTGCGGGGCCGCGGTGGCGAGCTCCTCCACGTTGCTCGATCGCGGCGCGCATCCGCGCCTGGCGGGCGAGGGCCGCTTCGTGTTCTTCGACGCCGAGGTCGAGGGCGAGCGCCAGATCCAGCGCCTGGATCGCGAGGACGGAAGCGTGCGCTGCCTCACCTGCGGCCAGCCCGGCCACAATCGCAGGCCGGCACCGAGCCCTGCGGGCACCGGCGTGGTCTTCGACACCGACCGCCATCGCAGCTGGCGCCATCCAATGAACACCGAGCTGTATGCCCTCGAGATCCGTGAGGACGACCGCCCGCGCGCCGCGATCCGCCTGACGCGCGACCTGCGCCCGGACGACCACCCCCTCTACGACCCGAGCGGTCGCGGCATCCTGTGGACCCGGGTGTTGGGCCCGGAGTTTGCGGTGGTGCGTGGCGCGATTCGAGGCGGCCACGGCGGCGTGATCCTGACGGGCACCACCCTGGTCACCAAGGGCGGCCTGCAGTGGCCCGGTGCCCTGGCCTGGGCGCCGGACGCCCGGGCCCTGGCGGTGGGCTACGGGCACGACGCCCGTCCGCTCGATCTCGTGCTCTCCGACCCCGCCACCGACGCGACGCTGCCCGCGATCGCCGAGGTGGCGGCGGGCGCTTCGGTCTCCTTCTCGGCGGACGGGCAGCGCCTGGCGATCGTCACCACGCGCCCGAGCGGTGCCGCCTCCCTGCTTCCGAAGCGGCTCGGCTTCCTGCTCGGTCGGCTCGCGCCCGCGCTCACGCCCGACGGCGTGACCGGCCCGGGCGAGACGCGTCTGTTCGTCGGGCCGAAGGGCGACGCGAAGAGCATCGAGCTCGACGCGCTGGGCAGCTGGGGTGCTCCCACCGGGGTGGCGCTGGCGCCGGCCGGCGACGCCCTGGTGCTCGGCCAGCGGCGCCACGCCGAGGGCGCGACCTCCGAGCGGCTCGTGTGGATCGAGCTCGACTGCGAGACCGCAGGGGGACCCGTGGAACGATGATGGACGCCGATGCCATCGCGGATCGCCTGTCCGACCGCGCTCCCAAGGAGATCGCGCGGTCGGGCGTGAACCGGGCGGCGGTGGCGGTGGTGCTGCGCGACCGGGCCCCGTCCGATGCGTCGGGGCCCGACGTGCTCTTCATCGAGCGCGCACAGAAGGAAGGGGACCCGTGGTCGGGCCACATGGCGTTTCCCGGCGGTCGCGTCGACGCCACCGACGCGAGTCTGCGCGCCGCCGCCGAGCGCGAGACGCTGGAGGAGGTCGGCCTGCCCCTCTCCCCCGCGCGCCTGCTCGGTCGCCTCGACGATCTCGAGGGACGTCACGCCGGTCGCCCGGCCGGGCTCGTGATCTCGGCGTTCGTGTACCACCACCCGGAGCCGGGCCCGCTGCGGGTGAACCACGAGGTCGCCACCACCCACTGGGTGCCGCTCTTCGAGCTCGGCGACGAGGCGCGCAGCGTCGACTTCCGACACCCCGCCGTCCCCGACCAGCGCTATCCCGGCATCCTCGTCGGGGTGCCCGATCGGCACGTGGTGTGGGGGCTGACCTACCGCTTCCTCGAGCTCTTCCTCGAGACCCTCGACCAGCCCCTGCGTGCGCGCTGGCCTTCGGAGTCGGGCTGAGCCGCTCCTCAGTCCGCGGGCATCAACGAGACGTCGATCACGAGGCGATCGGCCTCGCGCTCGAGCGCCTCGCGGAGCTCGCGGGGGCTGGTGCCGTCCGGCACCTCGGCCGTGATGCGCAGCTCGTAGTGCGGAGATCCGCCGGGGCCCGGTCGGCTCCGGGTGGAGAGGTCGGCGATGTTCACGCCGCCTTCGGCCAGCACGCCGCAGATCGAGGCCACGATTCCCGCGCGGTCCTCGCCGGCGGCTTCGACCCGGTACAGGCGGCTGCCCGGAGCGGGGATCGCCGAGCGCGGGCCTTCTTCGAGATGGCGGAGCAGGATGGTGAGGCCGTGGTCGCGCTCGAGGCGCTTGGCTCCCACGGCCAGCGCATCGCCGACGCTGCTCTGGTCGCTCGAGCACAGGAGCATCACGGCGAAGTCCGAGCCGAGGATCGTCATGCGCGAGTCCTCGAGGTTGGCGTCGCATTCGAGCACCAGCTTGGCCAGGTCGGCGACCAGTCCGGGCCGATCCCGGCCGATGGCGGTGAGCAGGTACCAGCGCTTCATTCGTCCTCCGCTCCGGCCACCAGGCCGTGTTGCGTGCGAGATGGTAGCCCCGAAGGCGTGAAGGCGGGACACGCGCGCACCGGGATGGGCGGGTAGCGCAGCATGCCCGGGTGGGCGTCGGCCTCCCGGCAGCGCCAGAACTCGCTTCCCTTCGCGCTGCGCTGCACCTGCGCATGCTCGCATCGGGCGCAGAGCCCGATGCGCTCGGCCAGCGCCTCCGCGTCCTCGTCCGGTCGTGCGGCCATCGCGGCGAGTCTACACTCCCGCCCATGGACTCCATCCGCCAGCTGCTCGAGCGCCTCGACCGTGTCCTCGCCCTGGCCGAGGGCTGGCTCGGCGCACGCGCACCTCGTGATCTCGAGCCCGAGGTGCTGGCCCGGTACCACGCGTTCCGCTTCGACCCGGGGCTCGCGGGCCCTCACGGCGGTCATCTCCTACCGGTCGAGTCGCCCGGGGGCTTCGATCTCGACGACCTGATCGGCGTGGATCGCTCGGTGGCGCGCCTGCTGCGCAACACCGAGCAGTTCGTCGAGGGCCTGCCCTTCAATCACGTGCTGCTCCACGGGGAGCGGGGGACCGGCAAGTCCTCGGCGGTGCGCGGCCTGCTCACCCGCTACGCCGAGCGCGGCCTGCGCATCATCGAGATCCGTCGAGACGATCTCGAGGCCCTGCCGCGACTCCTGCCCGCCCTCCGCGACCAGAAGCAGCGCTTCCTGCTCTTCTGCGACGACCTCTCCTTCGGCGAGGGCGAGGCCGGCTACCGCGAGCTCAAGGCGGTGCTCGAGGGGGGCGTGACCACGGCGCCCGAGAACGTCTGCCTGATCGTGACCAGCAATCGGCGCCACCTGCTGCCCCAGCGCCGCAGCGAGAACCAGGCCGTCCATCTGGACGCCGACGGCGACCTGCACCTGGGCGAGGCCCTCGAGGAGAAGCTCGCCCTGGCCGAGCGCTTCGGGCTGGTGCTCGCGTTCTACGGCTTCGACCAGAAGACCTACCTGGCCATCGTCTCCCACTACGTGGCGCAGTCGGGCATCGACGTTCCGGAGGAGCTCCTGCGCGAGGAGGCCCTGCGCTGGGCGCTCGACCGCTCGTCCCGCTCGGGGCGCACCGCGCGGCAGTTCGTGGACGATCTCGTGGGGCGCCACCGGCTGAAGGCCCGCCATCGCGAGGACGGGCTCGGGGGCTAGCACTTCCGCGGACCGTGGGCGGCCGTTGCTTTCGGCTAAGATCGGCCGTCACGAAGGGAATCCATGAGGGGACGCCATCGAAGAGCCGCGCCGCGGCTCCTCCTCGCCACGCTCGTGGCCGCGCTCGTCGCCTTCGGGCCGGGCGAAGCCTCGTCCGAGGTCCTCGTCGATCCCCTCCTGGATCTCGAGGAGCTGTCCGGCCTCGACGAGGGATTCGAGGACGATCTCATCGATCCCGAGGCGCTCGATCCCTTCGAGGGCACGAACCGCGGGATCCACGGCTTCAACCAGGGCTTCTACGACTGGGTCGTCGACCCGATCGGATCCGGCGTCGAGGGCATCTTCCCGAGGTCGGTGCGCCGCAGCTTCGGCAACTTCTTCTCGAACCTGTCCGAGCCCGTCATCTTCGTGAACGACGTGCTCCAGCTCTCGCCGCGCAACGCCGCGCGCTCGGGTGGGCGCTTCCTCTTCAACACCACCTTCGGGATGCTCGGGCTCTTCGACGCCGCCGAGCGCCTGGGCATTCCGCGCCACGAGTCGGACTTCGGCCAGACCCTCGGCGTGTACCGCGTGAGCAGCGGCCCCTACCTGGTCCTGCCGCTGCTCGGCCCGACCACCGCGCGGGACTCGGTGGGCACCCTGGTCGACTTCGCGTTCCGTCCCGACCTGTGGCTGCTCGGGCTCGGCCCGGCGCTGGCACTCTTCGGCGGCGACGTGTGGTTCACCTACGACGTCGAGAAGGAGCGCCTCGCGGCACTGCGCGAGACGTCAGTCGACTTCTACTCGGCCCTGCGCGGCGCCTATCTGATGGATCGCCTCGCCATGGTCGAGGAGCGCCGCCAGCAGCTCGCCCGTTCACCGCGCTAGCGGGGCGGTCAGTTGAGCGCGGCCGAGTCCTCGGCGGAGGCGGGCGCCCCCGCGATCTTGGCCTCGAGACGGGCCACGAGCTCCTCGAACCCGTCGCGCTTCAGCACGCCCGAGTACTCCGAGCGCCGCAGCGCCAGCTCGCTCACCGTTCCGTTCAGGTAGACGTCGACGATTCCCCAGCGATCCGCGCGCTGGTGGAGGCGGTAGTTCACCT
Source organism: Myxococcota bacterium (assembly GCA_030065975.1). Lineage (GTDB taxonomy): Bacteria > Myxococcota_A > UBA9160 > UBA9160 > UBA6930 > JASJCN01. The sequence goes on along the minus strand of JASJCN010000009.1, from coordinate 49,506 downwards.
CGACCGGGTCCTCGTCGGGCACCAGGATGCGGCTGTACACGAGCAGGGTGTCGCGGCCGCCCGACACCACGTCGCCGACCTCGTACTCCTGGCCGCCGTCCTCGTCGAACCGCTCGGCGTAGGTGTGGACGGTGAGCCGCGCGAACACGTCGAGCCAGCGGCGCTTGGCCTCGTCGTCCAGGCTCTTCCAGTGGCGTCCGAGGACCTTGGCCGCCATGAAGGGGAGGTCGTAGGAAGCGGCCACGGTCGGCTCGAGCAGCGCGGTGCGCTCGTCGATGCTGGGCGTCGGGTCGCCTTCGACGGACTTCCAGAGGGCGCGGTAGAGCTCGTCCACCGCGGTGCGGGCGGCGTCGGCGGCCTCGGCCGGGATCGTCTCTTCGGGGGGCGCTGCATCCGGCTCCTGGGCGATGGCGTGGGTCGGCGCCAGCAGGGCCATGAAGCTGCCGATCAGGGCAGCGAGGAAGTGGATTCGCATGGTGGAGTTGGACGGTCCTCGGGGTTCAGTCTTCACCCAGAACGAAGGCATTCACGGCCTGGGCGAATCCCTCGGGGTTGTCGGTCATGACGGAGTGGGAGGCGGCGGGAACGAGCGTGAGCGTGCCGTTCGATAGCACCTCCTCCATGCGATCCGCCGTATCGGGGGAGAGCACGTCCGAGGCGGCACCGCGCACCAGGAGGGTGGGGCAGCCGATCTTGGACAAGGCCTCCCACAAGCTCCGGCTCGTCTCGGCCTCGAGAGCCTCGCGATCTTCGGCGGAGAGCGCACCCCGGGCTCCGTGGAAGGCCGGATCGGTCTTTCGCTCGAAGCGGCCATCCGGGCGTTCGCGGACGCCGTGGCGGGCCATGCGGTCGATCACCTCGGGGGCCGAGGCCGGGTAGGCGCGCGCCAGCAGCACCCCGTACTCGGCCGGCGAGGCGAAGGTCGAGGAGGCGTGGCGCTCGGCATCGGTGGCGATCCGGGAGGTGCCCCGGACGTCGAGATCGGGGCCCGCGTCCACGATCACCAGGCCGGCCAGTCGCTCGGGGTGGGCGGCCGCGAAGAGGGTCGACACCCGGCCACCCAGGGAGTGGCCCACCAGGACCATGCGCTCGATGCCGAGTGCCGCGGTCACCGCCTCGAGGTCGGCCACGTGGGCGGCGTAGTCGTAGCGCCGCTCGGGGTCGTGGTCCGAGTCGCCGTGCCCGCGCAGGTCGATGGCCAGGGTCCGATAGTAGGGAGCGACCGTCGGGGCGAAATCGTCCCAGATGTGCGCGTCGTTGCCGAAGCCGTGGATCAGGACGAGCGGAACGCCCTCCTGACTCCATTCGAGGACGCTCAAGGTGAGTCCATCCGCACCGGGGACTCGACGAAACTCGGGAGACACGGCTGCATCCTACACGAGCCCTGCCGAAACGCCCCCGGGGTCCCCCGCCAGCGCGCGAGGCCCCCACGGGAGCCGCAGGTGAACTGCTACCGTCCGCCATCCGCCGCAAAGGCGCGTCGAACGACTGCCGATAGCCGCCGAAGACAGGAGTCCCGCATGCCTGCCATCGAGACCACCCGTGATCTGGTCGCCAGCACCTACGCGACCCTGGAGCGCAACCTCGCCATCGTCCGCGAGCGTCTGGATCGGCCGCTGACCTACGCGGAGAAGATCCTGCTGGGTCACCTGGCGGACCCCAAGGGACAGGAGCTCGCGCCCGGCGACGCCTACCTCGAGCTGCGGCCCGACCGCGTCGCCATGCAGGACGCCACCGCGCAGATGGCCTTGCTGCAGTTCATCTCCTCGGGACGCGAGGAGACCGCCGTCCCGACGACCGTCCACTGCGATCACCTGATCCAGGCCTACGAGGGCGCGGCCGCGGACATGAAGACCGCGAGCGTCACCAATCGCGAGGTGTACGACTTCCTGCGCTCGGCGTGTGCACGCTACGGCATCGGCTTCTGGGGCCCGGGAGCGGGCATCATCCATCAGGTGGTGCTCGAGAAGTACGCCTTCCCGGGCGGCATGATGATCGGCACCGACTCCCACACGCCCAACGCAGGGGGGCTCGGCATGTTCGCGTGCGGCGTCGGCGGCGCGGACGCCGTGGACGTGATGGCGTCGTTCCCGTGGGAGGTCCTGCACCCGAAGCTCGTGGGCGTACACCTGACGGGCGAGCTCTCGGGATGGGCCTCGCCGAAGGACGTGATCCTCAAGGTCTGCGAGCTGCTCACCGTGAAGGGCGGCACCAATCGCGTGGTCGAGTACTTCGGCCCGGGCACCGCCTCGCTCTCCTGCACGGGCAAGGGCACAATCACGAACATGGGTGCGGAGCTCGGGGCCACCACCTCGATCTTCCCCTACGACGAGCGCATGGCGCTCTACCTCGAGTCGACCGAGCGCTCCGATCTCGCTGCGCTCGCCAACGAGAACGCCGCGCTGCTGCAGGCGGACCCCGAGGTGGCCGCGGATCCGGGCCGCTTCTTCGACGAGATCATCGAGATCGATCTCTCGACCCTCGAGCCGCACATCGTCGGGCCCCACACCCCCGACCTCGCTCGGCCCGTCTCGCGCATGGCCGCGGACGTCTCGGAGCAGGGCTACCCCGCGAATCTCACCTCCTGCCTGATCGGAAGCTGCACCAACTCCTCGTACGAGGACCTGTCTCGCGCCGCGGACGTGGCACGTCAGGCGACGGCCGCGGGCGCCCGGGCGCAGACGAAGCTCTGGTGCACGCCGGGGTCGGAGCAGATCCATCAGACCATCCAGCGCGACGGCCAGCTCTCGGACCTCGAGGCCATCGGTGCCGTGGTGCTGGCCAACGCCTGCGGGCCCTGCATCGGCCAGTGGAAGCGCGACGACGTCCAGAAGGGCGAGAGCAACTCGATCCTCACCTCGTTCAACCGCAACTTCCCCAAGCGCAACGACGGCAACCCGGAGACCCTGGCGTTCATCGCGAGCCCCGAGCTGACCGTGGCCTACGCGATCGCGGGGAAGCTGGACATCGATCCGACCCGGGACGAGATCGAGCTCGAGGGCGGTGGACGCATCCGGCTCGAGCCGCCGGCGCCCGCCCCCGACGTGCCCGAGAACGGCTTCGTGGCCAACGCCGACGGCTACGAGGCGCCGCCGGCGGATCGCTCCTCGGTGTCGGTGGTGGTCGACCCCGACAGCGAGCGCCTGGCCTTCCTCGAGCCCTTCGCGGCCTGGGACGGCAACGACTTCACCGAGCTCAATCTGCTGCTCAAGGCCAAGGGCAAGTGCACCACCGACCACATCTCGATGGCCGGGCCCTGGCTGCGCTTCCGCGGCCACCTGGACAGGATCAGCGACAACATGTTCATCGGTGCCATCAACGCCTTCACCGGCGACGCCGGCACCGGGCTGAACCAGGTGACCGGTGAGCGGGGTGTCGGCTTCCCGGCCGTCGCTCGCGACTACAAGAGCAAGGGCCTGCGCTGGGTCGTCGTGGGCGACGAGAACTACGGCGAGGGTTCCAGCCGCGAGCACGCGGCCATGGAGCCGCGGCACCTCGGTGGCGCCGCCGTGCTGGTGCGGAGCTTCGCGCGCATCCACGAGACGAACCTGAAGAAGCAGGGCGTGCTGCCGCTGACCTTCGACGACCCCGCCGACTACGACAAGGTGCAGGAGGGAGACCGGGTGAGCGTGACGGGACTGGCCGATCTGGCACCCGACCGCCCGGTGGGCGTGACCCTCCACCACGAGGACGGGAGCACGGACGTATTCCAGGCGAACCACACGCTCAACCAGGACCAGATCGCCTGGTTCCGGGCCGGGTCCGCGCTCAACCTGCTGAAGCAGGGCTAGGGAAGATCCGCCTCAGCTGACGCCGAGGACGGCGCACTGGGCTCCGCCGGGGCCGTTGGCGACCCGCGAGCCCACGCCCTCGGGTACCAGCTGCAGCACCGCATCGAGGGAGCGGCCGATCAGCTGGGCGCGGCGGTGGGAGAGCACCTCCTCGGCGCGGCGGTTCAGCATCACCACGGTGCCGGTGGCGTCGGCCAGCACCACGGCCACGGGCATGCCCGCGACGATGTCCTGCTGCTCGACGGGGAGCACCTCGAAGAAGCGGCTCGCGAACAGCGCGCGGCGCAGGGGCATGGCCGAGAGCGCCATCAGGATCGGCGTGGGATCGCGGATCGGGTCGAGGCTGCCGTAGACGTAGACGGCGTTCCCGAGCACCGGCAGGAGCACCGCCGCACACAGCGCCACCATCCGCGGCAAGAGCCCGCGACGCGGCCAGCTCCGCACCGCGAAGAGCAGGTAGTAGAGGCCGCCAGCCATCAGCGTGTACGCCCAGAGCATCCAGACGTCGAAGAGCGGCCCCTCCTTGCCGATGCCGCCGTCCGAGATCAGGAAGACCGCGGCGAGCGGGCCGGACCAGAGCAGGGCGTAGAACACCGCGCTCGGTGCCAGCAGCGCCAGCGGGAACCACGGTACGCGCCGCGTGAAGTCCGTGCCGCCGGAATGCGCCGCGACGCCGACCCAGAGCGGCGGCGTCGCCAGGATGCCGAGGAAGGAGATGCGGTCGCGGGTGACCGGATCGACCGCGCCGAAGCCGAAGAGCACCTCGCCCGCGCACCACAGCACGAGAGCCGCCGCCAGCGCGACGAACCACGGGCCCGAGTCCGAGTGGCGATCACGCGACCACGCGCACAGCAGCACCCAAAGCGCCAGCATCATGGCGGCCTGGATTCCGATCGAGTAGGGCACGACGACTCCGCGCGCCCGGCGGGCCCCCTCGCGGGCGGGACTCAGGGCGCGTTGCGATCGCCCTGCTGGATCGGGTGACGCCGCTCACCGGCTGAGACATCTCCCTCGGGGCCTGCCGGTCCGCTGCCGGCGTGGCCCTCGCGGTGCGCGGCCTCTGCTCCCGGCCGCTCGAGGAGGGCCGCGAGTCGTGCGCGGACCCGGGGATGGGCGAGGGGGATCAGCGAGATCGCGATCACTCCGAGCGCGGCGGCGACCTGGATCGTGCGGCCTTCGACGAGGCCCCCGCCGAAGGTGGCGTAGAGCCCGGCGCGCCCGAAGCAGCCGAGCGTCGCGGCCATCAGGTACAGGGCGACGGACATCCGCGTGAGTCCCGCGGCCGCCTGGTAGATCGCGATGGGGCCGACGGGATAGCTCGTGGCGACCGCCAGCCCGGCGGCACCCGCCCGGCCCCCGGCCGCGTCGAGGGCGCGGTGCAGCGCCTTCGGGACCCGCGTGCGTACCGACTCGAGACCGAGCCAACGCACCACGGCGAAGATCGCCACGCCGTTCAGCAGCAGCCCGAGCCCACCCCAGACGGTTCCTCCCGCCGTACCGAAGGCCAGGCCGCCCACGGTGAGCACGAGCTGCGACGGCAGCAACAAGAGCGAGCGCACCGCGACGATCCCCGTGAAGCCGATCGGCGCCCAGATGCCGAGGTCGTCGACCACGGCGCGGACGGACTCGAGGCTCCACTCGATGCCGAGACGGGCCCGCAGGACGAGGCCCGCCGCGATGGCGGCCAGCAACACCGCGGCCCCGAGCCACCGCAGCCGGACCCAGTTGCGAGGCGTCATGACCCGCCAAGGCTAGCCGGCGGTGCTTGCCCCTGCGGGGAAGTGGCCTCGCAGGGGCGGATTGATGGGGCTCGAGAGCGCGTTAGAGTCAGTGGTCGGACCTCCGATGTCGTACCCGGATGTCTTGCCCGGAAGTTGGACCCGAAAGTCGAAACCGGACAGGTCCCGATTCGAGGAGCCCTCCCATGCAGACCGCCCTTCGCCCGCTCGAAGCTCCGCGCCGCGCAGACGGCGTCTTCGAGCAGCTCCGCGCGCACATCCTGGCCGGCGACTACGCGCCCGGTGAGCGGCTGCCCAACGAGCGCGACCTCGCCGAGCAGCTGGCGGTCAACCGCGCGTCGGTCCGCGAGGCGGTCAAGCGGCTCGAGTTCCTGGAGCTGGTCGAGGTGCGTCACGGGCTCGGCACCTTCGTGCGGGAGCTCGGCGACTCCGCGGCGCTCCAGGTGATCGAATCGCTGCTGCGCGAGCCGCGCCGCATCACGCGCGACCTGCTGGCCCAGCTTCTCGTGTTCCGGCGCAACATCACCCTCGAGGTCGTGGCCCTCGCCGCCGAGCACCGCACCGAGGAGCAGCTCGCGCGCGGCCGGGCGCTGCTCGAGCGCGAGCGTGCCCAGGCCCGTGACCCCGGCGAGAGCCTCGCCATCGACGTCGAGCTCAACCGGCTGCTCGGAGAGGCGACGCACAACCTCCTCTACCAGCTGGTGACCAACCTCTTCAGTCGGCTGATCCGGCGCCTCGGCCCCATCTACTACAACGAGTCGCGGGACCACCGCCGCTCGCTCGAGACCCACCGCGAGCTCCTCACGGCCCTCGAGGCCGGTGACCCCGAGGCCGCCCGCGAGATCGTGGGCGGCATGCTCGCCTACAGCGAGACGGCGATCCTCGCCGAGGCCGAGCGTCTCGAGCGCGAGGGTCTGATCGGGCCCGAGGCCGGCGGCGGAGTGCTGCCGTGAGCGGGCGTCTCGCCTGGAGCGTCGCCGATCGGGCCCCCGCGCTGCGCGAGGCCGCGCGGGCCGGCGTGGACGTGCTCGTCATCGGCGGAGGGATCACCGGGGCCGGCGTGCTGCGCGACGCGGCGAGCCGCGGCCTGCGCGCCCTGCTCGTCGAGCGCAGCGACTTCGCCTCGGGCACCTCCAGCTACTCCTCGAAGATGGTGCACGGGGGGCTTCGCTACCTGGCCCAGGGGCAGTTCGGAACCACCCGGGAGTCCGTGCGCGAGCGGGACCTGCTGATGCGCCAGCTCCCCAACCTGGTGCGGCCGGTTCCCTTCCTGCTTCCCGCCTTCGAGGGCGGCAAGCTGCCGCTCTGGATGGTGCGCGCCGCGCTCGGCACCTACAGCGCGATGGCCGGCTTCCGCAAGAGCTCGCGCTTCCGCATGCTCTCCCGTCAGGCCATCGCCGACTACGCTCCCTCTCTTCGCCGCGAGGGTTTGCGCGGAGCGGGCGTGTACACCGACGGACAGGTCGACGACGCGCGCCTCGTGATCGAGACGCTGAAGAGCGCACGGCACCTGGGTGCCGAGGCTGCGAACCACGCCGAGCTCGTGGCCCTCGAGCACGACGGGAAGGGCCGGATCCGCGGCGCCCTGGTGCGTGACCGGCTCTCGGGAGAGGACCACCGGATTGCCGCCTCGGTGACCGTCAACGCCGCCGGGCCCGGGGTCGAGGGCGTTCGCGGCATCGACCGGCCCGAGACGAAGCAGAAGCTGCGCCCGGCCAAGGGCGTCCACGTGGTGATCCCGCGCGAGCGGATCCCGCTCGAGGGCGTCGTGAGCTTCGAAGGCAGCGACGGCCGCAACGTGTTCGCGGCGCCCTACGACGACGTGATCCTGCTCGGGACGACCGATTCCTTCACCGATCAGGTGCGCGACCCGGTGGTCACCATCGACGAGGTCCACTACCTGCTCTCGGCGGGCAACGACGCCTTTCCCGGCCTCGCCCTCACCACCAACGACGTGCGCTGCGTGTTCGCGGGCGTGCGGCCGCTGGTGGCGAGCGACGACGACGAGAGCCCCGAGTCGAGCGTCTCGCGCGACGACCACGTGGAGGTCGAGGACTCGGGCCTGATCACGGTTTCGGGAGGCAAGCTCACCACCTACCGGGCGATGGGAGAGCGGGTCGTGGATCTCGCGGTTCGCGGACTCCCCGCCGAGCGCAGGGCCGAGGCCGGCCGCAGCCGCACGGCCGAGCTGCCCCTGCGCGAGGACGACTTCCCCCTCGAGGAGTTCCAGGCGGCCCTCGCCGCTCGGACGTCGATCCCGGAGCCCGCCCTCTCGAACCTCGTCCGCTCCCACGGGCTCGCGGCCGAGGCGATCCTCGACGGCGCCAGCGAGGCGGAGGCGCGCACCATCGGCGAATCGCGCTTCCTGTACGCCGAGCTTCGCCACGGCCTCGAGTACGAGTGTGCGGCGTCGCTCTGCGACCTGCTCCAGCGACGGGTGCGCGTGGCCATCTTCTCGATCGGCCAGGGGCTGGCCCAGCTCGACGAGCTCTCGCGGGTGGCCGCGGAGGTCGCGGGGTGGGACGAGGCCCGGACCCGGGAGGAGACGCGCCGCTACATCGAGGTGGTGCGGCACCGCTACCAGATTCAGGCGCCCGAACGCCGGGACTCGGCAGCCGCGGCCTAGCCCCACCCTTACCCGAGAGCCCGGGAGCGCCTACCGTCCCGGCCATGGAGTCGCTCCCGAACTTCGGCCTGGCGAACGCCACCACCGGGTTCGCCACGCTGTTCTCGGGAATGACGGCGCTCCTCTTCTGCGCGCTCGTGCGACGCCAGCCCCCGCACTGGGAGCGCGCCTGGTGGCTCGTGGTGATCACGGGGGTCTTCACCGTCACGCTCCACGGCTTCGGCGAGACCAACCCGATGCTCCTGCCGCGCTGGTTCTGGTCGTTCCTCGACACGGGGAGCAACATCGTCGTGGCCTGGGCGTTCGCGGCCTGCGCGCTGGCCGACTACTGGCCCGAGCGGACCCGCAAGATCGGGTCGAGGGCGATCGCGGCGCTCATGGTGATCGGGGTGGTCTGGCACTTCGTCGATCGCATGCCGTCCACCCCGCGCACCCTGCTGGTGCCGCTCGGCAGCTGGGGCGGCTTCTACCCGGGCGAGACGCTCCTGATCGTGCTCTCGGTGACGTCGTTCCTGCTCTTCTTCCGCAAGCGGGCCGAGATTCCGGAGCGCGCCCGGCCCCTGCTCCTCTGCGTCCTCGTGATCTTCCTCGTCGGGATGTTGCTCGCCACCGCGAGCAACGAGCAGATCGTGTGGCCCTTCCTCTCGATCCACGCGATCTGGCACCTGGTCGGCGCGTTCGGATTCGTGGTGCTCTGGGCCTTCGAGCACGTCGTGCTGGAGGAGCGCGCGCGCCGCGCGGAAGAGCCGCAGAGCGGTTAGCATCCGGCGTCCATGGCGCCCCGCACCCTGATCGTGGCCAACCCGATGAGCCGGGCCGGCAAAGCGCGCAAGGCGCTGCTGCGGGCCGAGGCCGGGCTGCGCGAGGCGCTCGGTGATTTCGAGATCGAGTGGACGCGGGGGCCGCGGGATGCCGAGCGGATCGCTCGGGAGGGCGTGCGCGCCGGCGTCGAGCGGCTGGTGGTGGCGGGCGGCGACGGCACCACGAGCGAGGTCGTGACGGGCCTGCTCGATGCGAAGCTCGGAGACTACGCGGAGGTCGGGATCCTGCCGCTCGGGACCGGCGGCGACCTCGCGAAGACGCTCGAGCTTCCCGAAGACGTGGTGGCCGCGGCGAAGCGCATCGCGTCCGGGACCCTGCGCGTCGTGGATGCGGGGCGCATCCGCTACCGGGATCGGCAGGGCGCTCCGCGCACGGGCTACTTCGCCAACATGACGAGCGTCGGGATCAGCGGGCTCGTGACCGAGCTGGTGGATCGCGCGCCCAAGCTCCTGGGGGGGCGCGCCTCCTTCCTGATCGGGACGCTCCGCGCGCTCGCGCGCTTCCGGCCCGTTCCCCTCTCGCTCCACGTCGACGACGAGCTGGTGCACGAGGGCAACACCATCCTCGCGGTGGTGGCCAATGGGCGCTACTTCGGGGGCGGCATGCACGTCGCTCCCGAGGCGCGCGTGGACGACGGGCTGTTCGACCTCGTCGTCATTCCGGAGGTTCCGTTGCGGCGACTGCTCTCCCAGCTTCCGAGCCTGTATCGGGGCACGCACCTCCTGCTGCCGGAGGTCGGTCATTTCCGCGGCCAGCGCTTCCGCACGGAGGGCGCCCCGGCACCCATCGAGATCGACGGGGAGTCGCTCGGTACGACGCCCGTCGAGGTCGAGTGCCTGCCCGGCGCGCTGCGCATGGTGGGGTGCCCGGTTTGACGACTCCCGACGTCGCCGAGCCCGGAGAGGACATCTTCGAGGAGATCCGGACGGTCTGCGCGGAGGTCACGCGGCGCGCCCGGCACGTCCGCATCGACGACACCGCCCTCGAGGCCTTCGCGGCGCACCTGGGAGCCGAGCGCCCCTCGGTCCGCTCCCTGGACCCGACCCACGCGCCCTTCAAGCACCAGGCGACCACGGTGGCCTTCGTGCTGACGATGAACGCGATCAACTTCGGATCCGGCTGGTTTCCGCAGCTCCGCAAGCGCAAGGGGCTCTCGGGCTATCGCAGCCTCGCGAGCGCCCTGCGCGAGCACTTCGAGCGCAACGGGCTGATCCGCGCCGAGGCCCTGAAGGAGCTCGAGGCCGCCGACTGCGCCCGGCTGTTCGGCCAGGAGGGCGTCGAGCCCGTCGAGGAGCTGATGGCCCTCTACGCCCGTGCGCTGCGCGATCTCGGCGAGCTCGTCTCGAGCGACCATGCCGGGCGCTTCGAGGGCGTCGTCGAGGCGGCGGAGCATCGTGCCTCGAAGCTCGTGCGGATCCTCTGGCGGATGCCGCTGTATCGGGACGTCGCCTCCTACCAGGAGCTGCAGGTCCCCTTCTACAAGCGCGCGCAGATCACCTGCGCGGATCTCTCCGAGGCGCTCGGCGGAAAGGGGCTCGGCCACTTCGAGGACGTCGGCGAGCTCACCCTCTTCGCCGACAACCTGGTTCCCCACGTGATGCGCATGCTCGGGATCCTCGTGTACGACGGCCGGCTGCTGGCGCGGGTGCAGATGGAGCGCCTGATCGAGTGGGGATGCGAGGAAGAGGTCGAGATCCGCGCCGTGGCCCTCACTGCCCTCGAGCGGCTGGCCGCGTCGGCGGCCCGCCGGGGCTACGCCCCGGGGATCCACCGGCTGGACGCGCTGCTGTGGACGCGGGGCCAGCACCCCCAGATCAAGTCGCAGCCGCGTCATCGCACGCGCTGCAGCTACTACTGATGGCCGGGTCGGCGCCGGCTTCGAAGGGAGCCGCCATGTTCGAGGGCCAGTTCTGGTTCATGCTGGTGGTGCTCCTCCTGTTGGCCGGGGTGGTGGGTGCACGCGGAGGCGCCGACGCGTTGGGCTCCGCGTTCGGAGAGGGCGGCGGCCTGCTGCTGCGCTTCGGCCCGGTGATCGTGGTCTCCTTCCTGGCCGCGGGCCTCTTCCAGTGGCTCGTTCCCACCGAGTGGGTGCGCGAGAACCTCGGCCACGAGGCCGGACTGCGCGGCATCCTGATCGCCACCGGCGCCGGCATGGTCACCCCGGCCGGGCCCTTCGTCTCGATGCCGATCGCCGCCGTCCTGATCCGCGCGGGCGCCGCGCCACCGGCCGTCGTCGCGTTCCTGACCGCCTGGTCGCTGCTCGCCATGCATCGCCTCGTCGCCTGGGAGATCCCGATCCTCGGGCTGCGTTTCGCGGCGATCCGCTACGGCATCTCGCTTCTGCTCCCGGTGCTCGCCGGGCTCGCGACGCGCGCGATCTTCCGCGCACCCTAGTCCGTCGAAGCGGACGATCGATCACCCGTGCTCGACGCGTCCACCCCACCGGCTACTCTGCTCGCGAATTCACGAGAGGGGATGACATGGCTGCCCGCAAGAAGACGACCCGCAAGAAGACCGCCGGCCGCAAGAAGACCGCCTCCCGCAAGAAGGCTCCGGCCCGGAAGAAGGCGACGCGCAAGAAGACCGCCACCCGGAAGAAGGCCTCGGCGAAGAAGAAGACGGCCCGCAAGAAGGCGAGCACGAAGAAGACGGCGAAGAAGAAGACCTCCGCCAGGAAGAAGACCGCCACGCGCAAGAAGGCCTCGACGAAGAAGGCCTCGACGAAGAAGGCGGCCCGCAAGAAGACCGGCGCCAGGAAGAAGACCACCGCTCGCAAGAAGACGGCGGCGAAGAAGAAGACCGCCGCGAAGAAGAAGCCCGCCCCGAAGACGGCCGCCCCGAAGGTCGGCACCAAGGAGCGGAGCTACTCCGATCTGCGCAAGGCGGCGCTCAGCTGGCTGCGCCTCTAGCGCCCTCGAGCACCTCCCGCGTGGCTCGTCGCACCCAGGCGTCCCCCTGGCGGCGGCGGCCGCGGAAGTAGAGCAGCACGGACAGGGTCCGGAGCCGCAGCCACTCGTCGCGGTTCGCGACGAAGTCGGGCGGAACCGGACGGACCCGGGCGTAGGCCGACAGGAAGTCGTCCACGATGCGCTCGAAGTGCGGGTGCTCACGGTGCCCGTGGAGGGCGCAGGCCAGGTCCCACGCAAAGTGGTGCCGACAGCCGTCGTCGAAGTCGAAGAGTGCGACGTTCTTCGGGCGGAGCATCAGGTTGACCAGGCTCGCGTCGCCGTGGACCGTGCCGAAGTCCGCAGTCTCCGGACGCTCGCGTACCCGGTCGATCAGCTCGTCGCGCGCGCGTCGCAGCCCGGTCTCGTCCGGGCCGAGGTGGCGGGTGGGGCAGCCCGAGAGCGGGTCGTCGCTCCAGTGCGGGCGCTCGCGACCCGGGCGCGGCCGGTGGGCGAGGGAGGCCACGTGAAGGCGTGCCAGGAGCGTGGCCCAGGCCGCGAGAAGCCCGGCGCCTGGATCCGCTCCGAAGCGCGTCACGCGAACGCCCTCGAGCCAGCGGAACTGGCAGGCGAGCAGGCCCCGCCCGAGCGGTACGACGCGCCGACCGTCGGGGCCCGGGAGCGGGCGTCCCACGCAGAGCCCCGAGCCCGCCAGGTGCTCGATGAAGTCGAGCTCGGCCTCGATCTCCGAGCGGCGTCGCCACTCGGGGGGCGAGATGCGCAGGACCCGGCGGCCCCGTGGATGCTCGAGGCGGTAGACGGCGTTGTGCCCGGTGCGGATCGAGCGCGGCACCGCGCTTCCCGGAGCGAGGATGCGGGCGGCCCGGCGCGCGGCCCGGTCGGGGTCGGCCCCCCGCCAGTGCCGGGTGCGGCGGGTCACGGCTCGCTGCGCGGTGCGGACGCCAGGTCGACGAGGGCGGCCGTGATCGCCGCCCGGTGCTCGTCGGTCAGGCCCGGCACCGCGAGGCCGGCGTCGATGCGCGCCCTCGTGGCGTCGGGGTCGAGCTCGAAGGGCAGGTAGGGCAGCAGGCCGGCCACGCGGATGCCGATGCGCGCGAGCGCGGAACGCAGCTCCTCGAGGCTCGCGTCCGGCGTCCCGGGCCGGGGCTCACCGGCGAGGGTGCTCTCCTGGATGCCGCGCGCGGCCGCCATCTGCGCGAGGAAGAGTCGCCGCACCCCCTCGGCGTCGGGCACGGGCAGGCCGGCGACGGCGGCCGCCGCCCAGCTCGCGGACTGGGCCGCCTCGATCACGCGCTCCTCCTGGGCGGGCGCCCGGACGGCCGTTCCGCTGCCGCGCTTGGCCTCGGCGACCGCGGGCATCAGCGCCAGGCGCTCCTGCATGCTCCGGATCAGCGCCGGCAGCGGGGCGGCGGGCGGCTCCGCGGCGGGGCGCCCCAGGTGCTCGCTGCGCAGCCGCTGCAGCGTGCCGTCGGCCTCCCGTTCCAGCAGCCAGGCGTCGAGGTTGCCGGCCACGTCGCGGCGGTCCGCCGCGACGAGATAGGCCTTGGTGTCCCGGGTGAAGGGCCCGAGTCGCCGCAGGCCCGGCACCTGCCGCTCCCAGTGGGGCGCCTCGAGATCGTCGCTCACGACCGCGTGGACGTCGCCTCTCGAGAGCGCCTCGGGCACGGCCGCGTTGTCCGGGATCGCGACCACCCGGGCCGCCGGGAAGCGGGCGCGGGTCACGCGCTCGAGATGTCCACCCTGGTTCACCGCGATGCGCACGGAAGGGGCGTCCAGCTGCTCGAGGGTCTGGTGCGGACCGTCTTCGGGAACCAGCGCGACGGCTCCGCTGGCCGCGACCGGGATCGAGAAGGATCCGGCGAGGCTTCGCTCGGGGCGCACCGTCACGCCGCTCATCGCGACGTCGAAGCGACCGGCCAGCAGGTCGGCTCGCAGCTTCGGCCACTCGAAGGGCACCCACTCGATGCGCAGCTCGCGCTCTGCCGCGAACGCCTTCGCCACCGCGATGTCGAAGCCGCGGTAGCCGTCCTCGTGCGAGACGGAGAACGGCGCGTAGTCGCCGCTCGTTCCCACCCGGAGCGTCGCCTCGGGCTCCGCTCCCGTCGCTGCCGCCGCCCCGGCGCAGAGCCAAACGACGACCATGACGAGACGGTGAAGCTTCATTGCCAGTCCGACGCCGCCGGCTCCGGCGATGCGGCCGATCTTCCCTCGCATGTGCGTCCCCCTCGAGGGGGCCAGACTAGCGGCGCGGCTGGGGAGACGGCCCCCGGGCGTCTCGTTTGACCGGCCTTTGTCCATTCTCTAGCCTCCGTCGCTCCGCGCCCCCCGCGCAGCGACCACCGTCGCATTCCGGCCCTCCACCGGACCCACCTTCTGCGCCACCGAGGTCACGCCATGCTGTCGCTCGACGAAGTCGAACCGGGAGCACAGTGCACCCACAAGAACACCAACTTCCGCTACAGCGTGGTGGACGTGGGTGAGGAGGAGATCCTCCTCCAGGCGGAGCGCGAAGGCCTGCAGGACCTCGCCGTCCCGATCGATCTCTTCCTCGAGGAGTTCGTGTTGGGCGAGCGCTATACGGCCGCGCGCCGGGGCCGGGGTCGCGGACGCGGCCGCCGCACCGGCGCTGCCGCCAGCACGCCGGCGCCGATCGGCCCCAAGTCGAAGGGCCGCATCAAGAAGATGGTGCGCGACCGGGGCTTCGGCTTCATCCGCGGGGAGGACGGCAAGGAGGTCTTCTTCCACCGCTCCGGGATGGCTGGCGCCGACTACGATGCGCTCTCCGAGGGCGACAACGTCGAGTACGTGATCCAGGAGGGCCCGCGCGGCGCCCGCGCCGAGCACGTCCGCGCGGCGGCGCCCGAAGAGGCCACCTCCGCTCCCGCCAGCTGACCCGCCGGCCGGCCGATCGCCGGCCCATGGCCGGCTACTCCCCTGCGTATCGGTGGACGATCGGGAGCCTGCGGCCGCTGCCGAAGGCCTTCGGCGAGACGCGCAGCACCAGCGGCGACTGCCGCCGCTTGTACTCGTTGCGGTCGAGCCGTCCCACGATGGCGCGCGCCTCGGCGGGCGTGGTGCCGGTGGGCGGAACGACGCTCGCGGCGCTGCGGCCCTCCTCGATGGCCTGGTAGAGGACGTCGTCGAGCACGTCGTAGGGCGGCAGGTCGTCGGTGTCGAGCTGGTCGGGCGCGAGCTCGGCCGAGGGCGGCTTCTCGATCGTGTTCTCGGGGATGCGGACGCCGTCCTTGTTCGCGTGGCGGGCGAGGGCGTAGACGTCGCGCTTGTACACGTCGCCGAGGACGGCGAGGCCGCCGACGGTGTCTCCGTACAGCGTGCAGTAGCCGACCGAGAGCTCGCTCTTGTTCCCGGTGGCGAGCACGAGGCGGTTCTCGGCGTTCGAGACGGCCATCAGGAGCGCGCCTCGGATGCGCGACTGGATGTTCTGCTGGGCCAGCCCGTAGTCGTCGCGGGCTCCGAAGAGGTCGGCGAAGAGCCCCCGATAGGCCTCGTACACCGGGCCGATGTCGATGCGACGCACCTCGATGCCGAGACAGCGGCCGAGCTCGAGGGCGTCCTCGATGCTGTGCTCGGAGGAGAAGGGGCCCGGCATGGCCACGCCCAGCACGCGGTCGGCGCCGAGCGCCCGCACCGCGAGGTGCGCCGTCACGGCCGAGTCGATGCCGCCGGAGAGCCCGATCACCGCGCCCGGAGGCAGCCCCTGCTTCCTGAAGTAGTCATGGATGCCGAGCACGAGCCCTTCCTCGAGCTGGGCGACGGGATCCGGGTCGAGGATCTCGCTGGGCAGGCGTCCCCGCTCGGTGGTCGGGACCTCCACCACGTGCAGCCCGCCCTCGAAGAGCGGGGCGGCATCGGTCACGCGTCCCTGGTGGTCCACCACGAAGGAGCCGCCGTCGAACACGAGCTCGTCGTTGCCGCCCCACTGGTTGCAGAAGACGATGGGCACCCCGGCCCGGGCGGCGAGCTCGGAGAAGAGCTGGCGGCGCTCGGCCGGCTTGCCCACGTGCCAGGGGGAGGCCGAGAGGTTCAAAACGAGCTCTGCGCCGGCACTGGCGAGCTCCACCACCGGGTCGACGTCGTAGCGGCGCGGATCGGTCCAGGCGTCCTCGCAGACCGAGAGGCCGAGCCGCGGCCCGCCCGCGAGGGCGATGGGCGTGCGCGTGCTCGCCGGAACGAAGTAGCGGTTCTCGTCGAAGACGTCGTAGGTCGGCAGCAGGGTCTTCGACTGCACCGCCAGGCGCCGCCCCTCACGAACCAGCACCGCGGCATTGGCCAGGTGCTTGCCCCCGCGTCGCTCGACCGGCAGCACCGCGCCAATGGCGAGTGCGGTGCGCCCGCTGCCCTTCTCCAGGGTCTCGAGGTGGCGCAGCTGGTCGCGCACGAAGCCGTCGCGCTCGAGCAGGTCCATGGGCGGGTAGCCCGTGAGCGCGAGCTCGGGGAAGACGGCGAGATCGCAGCCCAGGCCCTCGGCCTTGCGGGCTTCGGCCTCGATGAGCGCGCGGTTTCCCGCGAGGTCACCGACGATCGGATTGATCTGCGCGATGGCGATCTTCACCCGAGCCTCCTGTACCGAGCTCAACTACGGGAAATAGACGAGCAGCGCGTCGCCGACGGCCGCCGGCTTCGACTCGCCCTCGATCTCGATGATCATGTGGATGGTGCCCCGGGCCGCGCCGCCGGGAAGCTCGCGAAGCGCCTTCAGGCTCGCGCGCAGGCGCACGCGGTCGCCGGACCGGACCGGCGCGCGCAGCCGCATCTTCTCGATGCCGGGATTCACCACCATGCTCGCGTACTGGATCTCGAGGATGGAGGTGAGCAGGTGCGGCGCGAGGGAGAGCGTCAGGTGGCCGTGGGCGATGGTCGACCCGAAGGGCGACTCCTTCTTGCAGCGCTCGGGGTCGGTGTGGATCCACTGGTGATCCCCGGTGGCCTCGGCGAACAGATCGATGCGCCGCTGGTCGACGGTGATCCACTCCGACACGCCGATCTCGCTGCCGACGAGCTGCTTCAGCGAGGCCAGGTCGGGAACGACGAGGCGCTCGGTGGGGCCGTCGGCGCGCCCTTCGCTCATCTCGGGAAGGCCTCGGGGATGCCGCCGTCGACGGGCAGGGTCGCGCCCGTGGTCGGCGTCTGCCGGCTGGCGAAGAACACGACGGCGTTCCCGACGTGCCGGGCCCGGACGCGCGACTTCAGCAGGTTCCGGTCGCGGTAGAACTCGGGCAGCTGGTCGGGCGACAGACCACGGCGCGCGGCGCGCTCGGGGCCGACCTCCGCCCACAGCCCCGACTCCCGGCCGCCGCCCTCGAAGATGGCGTCGGCGTTTATGAAGTTGACGCGCACGTCGAGGGGCGCGAGCTCGAGCGCGGCGATCTTGCCGAGCTGGGTCGCCGCCGCCTTGCTCGCGCTGTAGGCGCCGAAGTCCTTGCCCGGGGCGAACACGTTCTTCGAGGCGTTGACCACGATGTCCCCGCCGATGCCCTGGAGCTCGAAGAGCCGGCCGGCCTCGCGCAGGGTGTGGAGGACGCCCATGTAGTTCACGTCCGAGACGCGCTGGGCCGCCCCGGGCTCGAGCTCGCGAATGGGTGCCACGTGGGCGAGCCCCGCGTTGGGCACCACGACGTCGACGCCGCCGTACGCGACGCAGCAGGCGTCGAAGGCCTCTCGCACCGAGGCGCCGTCGGTCACGTCGAGCCCGATGCCTTTCGCGCTACCCGCGCCATGGCGCTCCTCGATCCGGCTCGCGGCGGCGCGTGCGCCCTCCTCGTCGAGGTCGGCCAGGACGACGTGGCCGCCGGCCTCGGCACAGGCCTCGGCGATCCCCTGGGCGATCGCACCGGCGCCGCCGGTCACGAACACGATGCGGCTCTCGAGCGGGCGGTCCTTGGCCTTGCCGAGCTTCGCCTGCTCGAGGCTCCAGTACTCCATGTCGAAGAGGTGGTCCGCCGCGAGCGCCTCGTAGTGGCCCGCGGCCTCGGCCAGGGCCTTGGCGGCGAGGGTGTGCTCGGTGATGTCGGCCGCGATGCGCGCGTCCTTCTTCGTACGTCCGAAGCAGAGCGCGCCGGCGCCCGGCAGCAGCACCACCCGCGGCGCGGAGTCGAGCTTGGTGCGGACGACGCCCTTGCTCGCGACGCACGCTTCGAAGTAGGCGTCGTAGCTCCCCCGGTAGCGCCCCACCTCCTGCGAGAGCTCGCGAGCGAGCGCCTCCCCGTCTCCGAAGGACGGCTGGGGCACGAAGAGCGGGAGCGCCTTGGTGCGGATCACGTGATCGGGCGTGAGCGGCCCCTCGGTGACGAGGCGCAGGGCCTCCTCGCTCTCGCAGAAGGCGCGCGTCGCTTCGTCTCCGCGCCACTCCATCACCAGCGGCTTCGCCGGGACCTCGGGATCCTCACCGCGCTCGGCCAGCAGGCCGCGCAGGATCGGCGCGGCCTCGGCGACGCGCTGCTCGGCCGGCTCGTCCTCCATGCGGATCGCCCGGGCGCGCAGGCGCGGGCGCCCCTCGGCGCGTTTGGCGAGCACGGCCTCGCAGCACGAGACGAACTCGATGTGTCGCTCGTAGCTCTCGCGGGCGTCGTCCGCGAAGGTGAACAGGCCGTGCTTGAGCAGCACCGCGCCTTCCGCCGAGGGGTGGGCCTCGGCGGCGTCGGCCACGGCCAGGGCCAGCGGGAACCCGGGCATCACGTAGGGGATCACGACCACGCGGTCGCCCAGGGCCTCGCGGGCCAGCGCCTCGCCGTCGGGCTGGTTGGTGAGGGCGAGCACCGCGTCGGCGTGGGAGTGATCCACGTAGCGGTGGGGCAGGAACGCGTGGAGCAGCGTCTCGACCGACGGGTTGGGCGAGGTCGCGTCGAGCAGATGGGTACGCAGCTGGTTCACCATCTCCTCGTCGGAGAGCGCGGGCAGGCTGCGCAGCCGACGCAGCCGGGCCAGGTCGAGGCCCGGCAGGTCGCGCGGCGCGACGGAGTCGAGCGCGCTGCCAGAGCCCTTCACGTGGAGCACCTCGAGCGGCTCGCCCAGGATGTCGTCGCGGGTGCTCTTGAGCGAGGTGTTGCCGCCACCGTGGAGCACGAGCTCGGGGTCGACGCCGATCAGGCGCGAGGTGTAGACGCGCAGCGCGAGCTCCGGGCCGCCCTCGCTTGCCCAGCGGTCGACGGCCTGGCGGGCCTCGGAGTCGTTCCAGCGGCTCTGCATGGGAGATCGGAACGTACCCGGGTGCCACTCGGGACGCATGCGCCGGGCCCCGTCGGCTTCATGCGGCGGCGTTCGGCCTGGCTCAGCGGCCCTTGGGCTCGGGGCGCTCGATTCCGGTCACCTCGTACCAACGCTCCCGGCGCGATTCGTGCCGGACCACCCGTTCCCGGGGAATCCGGATCGGCAGCTCCCCGGTCAGACGACGCACCACGAAGGCGTCCTTCGATTCGACGACCTCGGCCACGGAGTCGATCTCCTCCACCCCCTCTTCGGTCCAGATCCGCAGACGCAGGGTCGAGCGGGGGCGCACCTCGAGGAGCAGCGGGACGCCGACGGCGCGCAGGGTCCGGCGCAGGGCCTCCTCCGGCTGGCCGAGCAGCGCCCGCGCATCCCGCGGCGTCGCCACGCGCGCGACCCGCAGGAGCCTGAGCAGCCGGGCCATGCTGCTCGCGCTCTCGAGGGTGAGCTCCGGCCCGAGATCGAGCCGGTCGTGCACCTCGTCCACCGGAGCCCGGCTGCCGAGGAGCCGGAAGGTGAGGGCCAGCCACGGCGCCTCGGGAGGGCCGTGGGCGCTGGCGGTCGACAGGACGGCTTCGAAGAGCCTCGTGGGCAACGGGGTCTCCGTCGGGCGTCGCGTCGAAGGCTCGGGCCCTTCGTCTCGGGAGCGGTCAGAATAACGCCTCGATGTCTCCCCCGAGCCCTGCGCCCGCCCTTCGCATCGGCCTGCGCTTCGAGCCTCCCGCGTCCGGGGAGGGCGATGCGGCCGGCCCCGAATGGATCGGAGAGCTGGCGCGTGCGGAGGAGGCCGGCTTCGACGTGGTCTGGATCGCGGAGCGGCCGACGCGCGCCGATGCGCTCGTGCCCTCCGCGCTGCTCGTGTGCGCCGGCCTGGCCGCACGCACCGAGCGGCTCCGCGTGGCGACCGGGCTGCTGCCGCTTCCCCTGCACCATCCCCTGCGCGTGGCGGAGGACGCCGCGACCCTGGACCTCGTCTCCGACGGCCGCTTCGAGCTCGGCCTCGGCCTCGGCAGCGATCCCCTGGGCCTCGAGTCCTGGGGCGTGGCCCGGGAGGAGCGGAGCGCGCGCTTCGAGGAGGCCGTGACCCTGGTCCAGAAGGCCTTCACGGGGCGGCCGACGAGCTTCCAGGGTCGCCACTTCCACCTCGAGGGGACGGCGGTGACGCCCGCCCCCCGCACGCCGGGGGGGCCGCCGATCTGGGTCGGGGCCACCCGGCCCGAGGCCCAGGGGATGGCGGCTCGCCTCGGAGCGGGTCTGATGCTCCCGGAGAGCGCCGACCCGTCTCCGTACCTGCAGGCTCACGCGAAGGTGGAGGCCCACGCGGAGGGAGAGCCCATGCCGGACGGGCCGCGGCTGGCCTGGCTGCTCGAGGGCGCGGCCGATCCGGTCGAGCGGGCCGCGGCGCTAGGCCGGGAGACCCGCGCCGCCACCGATCTCGTGTTTCCGCTGCCCGAGGCCGGGCTCGATGCGGTCCGGGAGCTCCCTGGCCTCGTGCGCGACGCCCTCCGCGGGTCCTGACCACGCGCCACCCTCGCCGGCCCGACCCACCCTATACTCCCGGCCCCACGTCCACTGGAGGGTGCGCCCGTCGTGATGCGACTATCGAGCCTCGCCTGCCTCGTCCTCTTCGTCCTGGTTCCCGCGCCGTTGCTGGCCGACGGCGAGCCCTCGCCCTGGGAGCTTCCCGAGCCGGGCAGCTGCGCCACCCAGGGAGGCCTCGTCAGCGCCGGGAGCGGCCCGGCCGACGACGCCGTCTCGGTGCCCTTCCAGACCGGCGACGTGTTCAGCCTGGACACCCTCGAAGTGCTGAAGAACTTCGTCCCCGAGTCGATCTGGGAGCATCGCGAGAAGTTCTTCTTCGAGGGCATGCGGCTCGAGATCGGCCCGTGCTTCTTCGACTACTCGGCCCCGGCCTTCTACCAGGAGGCCACGACCGCGAACGCGGGCAGCGCGAGCCTGGACGCGGACGGCGGCCTCGTGGGCTACGCGGCGGGCCAGCCCTTCCCCATGGGCGGCGTCGCCCTCGACGATCCGACGGCCGGAATCAAGATCCTGTGGAACGCCGAGATGCGCTACCAGGGCGCCGGCTTCCGCGGGAAGTTCCGCAACACCGACCTCGTGGGCCGCGTCGGTCGCGCCGAGCCCTTCGAGGGCGAGATGTTCAAGATGCTGATGGCCGGGCGCGCGGACCTGCCGGACGAGAAGTACATCATGAAGGGCGCGCGCGGAAAGCAGTTCGTCGCGGGCGGTCTCTTCTACAAGCCCTTCGACGCGCGCGAGTACGCCTGGCGTCAGTTCCGCGACATCGAGCACTACACGAGCGTGAAGCGCTCGGACGACCTGCACGCCTACGTGCCCAACATGCGTCGCGTGCGCAGGCTCTCGGCCAACCAGGTCGAAGGGCTGTACATGCCCTCGTTCTCGGTGGGCGTGGTTCCGACCCAGCAGATCGCGGGTGCCTCGGGCTCTGGCGCCTCCTTTGGCGGCGGCGCGAGCATGGGCTCCGTCGGCGTGCCCGGCGGCAGCGTCCAGAACAAGCGCAGCGGCTACGAGGGGCTCGTGATCCGTCCGCTGCTCTACGAGGCGAAGATCCTGGGCCTCCACGACGTGCTGACGCCGATCAACTCCGCGTCGGCAGCCTATCCCGAGAACCCCGATCGCGACTTCGGGCCCTGGGGCCTCTCGTTCGCGAACGACCGCTGGGACCTGCGGCGGGCCCTGGTGATCGAGATGCGCACGACCCACGAGCTCGGCAACGAGTCGCTGCAGGCCGCGCGGCAGATCCTCTACCTCGACCTCCAGACCCTCCACCCGATCTACGTCGCGACCTTCGACAAGAACGAGGAGATGACCAACGTCGGCATGTACGCCTCGCGCTGGAGCGAGGATCGCGAGGACTATCCGAAGTGGCCCGACGACGAGGATCGCCCGATCCGGATCCTCGACTCGATCGGCGCCTCCATGGCCAACCTGTCCCAGGCGGGAAGCTGGCGCCGCGAGTCGTGGGACAACGTCGGCACGCCGCCGAACGACCGCGAGCTGCGCGGGCTCGTCTCGGTGAACCAGCTGACGAAGCGGCGCTAGCCGGGAGCGGACACGGTTCGCGGGCTTGGGAGGAGGCGGGGTCGGGTCCGGTCCGTCTCCGACGAGAGTCGGGTGATGTCGTCGCCGGATCGGACCCGACCCCGCTCACTACGCTCGGGAGTGGCACGCCTCACGCGCGAGCCGCCGGATCTTCCCTAGCGCGGGTCCGCGAAGCGGTTCATCGCGGTGGCGAGGTCCACGTCGTTGCGGGTGATGCCGCCCGAATCGTGGGTGGTGAGGTCGACCCGCACCATGGCGTAGACGTTGAACCACTCCGGGTGGTGGTTCATCTGCTCGGCCACGAGGGCTGCGCGGCTCATGAAGCCGAACGCCTCGTTGAAGTCCGCGAAGCGGAATTCGCGGTGGAGCTTGCCGTCGACGACGTCCCAGCCAGGGAGGTCGGCCAGCGCTCGCGCGAGCTCCTCCCCCTCGAGCACCGGGAGTGCCACTAGGGAAGCTCTGCAGCTGTGGACGACATGGGACTCGTGGGCTCCGATGGTTCGTGTAGGGAGACCCTTGCAGAGCTTCCCTAGGAGGATTCGCCCTGGATGGCGCTCGAGAAGGCCTCGAGCAGGATCCGGTGCACCGTCGCGGCGTCGGCCTTGCCGTAGCGCTCGCGGAAGGCGGCCACGGGGATGATGCCCTTGGCCATGGAGCGGTGGCCGCCGCCCACGCCGATGCCCTCGACGATGCCGCGCACCACCTCGCCGGCCGCGCGCACGTAGCCCACGTTGCGGACGGAGAAGACGAGATCGCTGCCGACGGTGCCCGCCGCGATCGCCCACTCGGCGCCCTCGGCCTGCAGGCCCATGTCGGCCACCTGGGGGATCACGTCCTCGCGCACGCGTCCGAGCACGAGCAGGTGGATGCCTTCCTCGACGTGGCTCTTCGCGAGCGCACGCCCGAAGGCGCGCAGGCCGTCCTGGGGCAGGGCGGGGCGCTCGATGCGTCGCAGCAGCGCCGGGCTGTGGGCCGCGTGCACCGTCGCGAAGGCCTGCATGTCGGCCGAGCTGGTGTCGCGGCCGAGCAGCTGGGTGTCGCTCTTGATGCCGTAGAGCAGCGCGGTGCCCACCTTGGCGCGAATCTCGACGCCCGCGGCCTGGAGGTACTCGGTGAGGATCGAGGCCGTGGCGCCGTAGCCGGTGCGGATGTCGCGGATCACGGCGTCGTAGCCCGAGCGCTCGGGGTGGTGATCGATGACGGCGTCCACCGAGAGCACGCGCGCCGGCGGCGGATCGCCGAAGACCGTCGGCTGCACGTCCACCAGCACGATGCCGTCGAACTCGTCGAGGTCGTCGGGCTCGATGGTGCGCACCTCGATGCCGAGCGCGTTGACCATCGCGAGATTCTCGGGGCGCTTGATGTCGCCGAAGGACACGAGGGGAGCCGTCGGGGACTTGCGGCCCAGCAGGATGCGCAGGGCATAGCCGCCCGCGATGCCGTCGGGGTCGGGATCGGGCTGCAGCAGGATCGCGATCTTCTCGCGGCCGCCGAGCAGCTCTCGCAGGGCGACGACCCGGCGCAGGTTGCCGAGATGGGCGAACTCCGCGTCCACGTCGTCGCGAATCAGGGTCCGAAGCCCGGTCGTGCGCAGGCAGGGGTGCTCGGGCAGCTCGTCGTCGCCCACCCGGTCGGACATCACCAGGACCGGAGCCGCCGGGGCGGCCTCGGAGAGCGCCGCGACGGCGGCGCGCACGAAGGGGCCCTCCTCGCTCACCAGGGCGAACTCGTCCCCATCCTTCGGGTCGAGCTTCCCGATCGCCTCGGCGCAGAGTCCGCCGGCCAGCGCACGGAAGCCCGGAGGCCGGGCGCGGGACTCGTCCTCGCGCGGCACCCAGGTGAGCTCCTCGGTCTCGCCGGCACCGATGCGGCCCCAGAGCCGTGCGAGCTCCGCGCCGTCACAGATGATGAAGCGACGTGCCAACCGTTCCTCGATGCGGCCGGCCACGAGAGGGCTCTGGCGCGCGGTTTCCTTGGACTCCGAACAGGGGTGTGGCGCCGGCGTCTGGGGTGCGGGTGCGCCTCGGAGCGGGCGGATCTTAGCAGTCCGGCTCCCGCCTCCGGCAGCGGAGATGCCCCTGGGGGAGTCCGCCGTCGAAGGCCCGGGCTCAGCCAACCTTCATCTGGACGCGGCAACCCTTTGCCCGTGCAGCGCATCTTCGTAGGCGACATCCAGGGCTGCGCCGACGAGCTGGACGAGCTCCTCGATCGCGCAACCAGCCGGTTCGGCAAGCGTTTCGAGCTCTGGGCGGTCGGCGATCTGATCAATCGGGGCCCGGCGAACCTGCGCGTCCTCGAGCGGGTCCACGAGCTCTGGGCCAAGGGCCGGGCCTTCCCGATCCTGGGCAACCACGAGATCGCGCTGCTCCGCACCGCTCTCGGGCTCCGCACGCCGAGCCGTCTGGACACCCTGGGCGAGGTGCTGGACAGCCCCGATGGCAGCTTCTGGTTCGAGTGGCTGCGGAGTCTCCCGCTGGTGCGCGCCGACGAGATCGGGGGCTTCCCCTTCCTGATGGTCCACGCGGCGGCCTTCCCAGGGTGGTCGCTGCCCGAGACCGTGCGCCGGGTTGGCAAGATCGAGGCCCAGCTGCAGGGCACCCCCGCCGTCCTGCGGAAGCTCCTCGCCCGCGATCACGGCGCGGACTCCGGCTCGCGGATCGCGCGCGCCGCCGACCGGTTGGGGCACCTGGTCTCCTGTCGCTCGCTCTCCGAGGACGGGGCGTGGTCGGATGCGGAGCCCAGCGGTGGGAGCGTGCCCTGGCATGAATGCTTCGCACCCGACGAGAGCGACTACGGCGTGGTCTACGGACACTGGTCCCTGCAGGGCCTCCACGTAGCGTCCGGCATCCGGGGACTCGATACCGGGTGTGTTCATCACGGCCGAAGCGGGGACGGATTCCTCACCGCGTGGCTGCCGGACGACCGTGGCGAGCCCTTCGCCGTTCCCGACACACGCTTCTGGAAGATCCGCGGCCACCGTCGGTACTTGCCACGCGACTAGCGAGAGACGCTCTCGACTGTGCCGGAACGAGCGGCCTTTGCGTCGGTCGAGATCTTGGTACACCTGAAGACGAGGTCTCGACGATGAGCAGAGCCGACGGCGATCTCGGAAGCGAACTCCGAAGCGAACTTCGAAGGGAACTTCGAAGCGAGACGGCAAGCGATGCCAACGCCTCGACGCTCGAGCGCGTCGCCCACGCCTACGCGGCGCGAGAGTCGGCGATGCATCGCAGGCGGCCGCGCGCCGACGGAGCGACGTCGGTCTCCACAGAGGAGGACGAGGTGAGCACGACCGCGCTCAACCTCGAGGGACTGATCGGCGTGGTGGTCCGCCGCCTCGACGACGAGTCCCTCGGTGAGGTGGTGGGAGGCTTCGTCGCAGACGACGGCCTCGTGTTGATCGTCGCGACGCGCGGGAGCGCCGTGGCCTCGTCCGAGCCGGCGGTGCTGCAGAAGTGGCGCCACGACGAGGTGAGCGTCTAGCCGGGGGCACGGTCCACGGGATCGTCAGGCGAGCGACCCCGCCATCTCCTTCGGGCTGAAGGCCCTCAGTTGAAGATGTGCGGATCGTTGCGCACGAGCTGGCCGTGCACGCGGCGGGCCATGCGCCGCATGCCCTCGTCCTGGTCGTCTTCGCCGATCCGCGCGACGAGGGTCAGGGTCCGCTCCTCGCCGATCAGCTTCTGCATCGGGCCGGCTGCCCGCAGCGTCTCGGCGCGGATCCGGACCTCGGGATGGGCCAGCAGCTCGAGGAAGAGCGCCTCGGTGCCCGCGACCTCGTGGGCGGCACCGGCGCGCAGCGCAACGCCGAGGATGCCCGAAGGCTGCTCGACCCGGATGCGCTCGATCAGGGCAGCGGCTCCCGCGCTCGACCGGCCGGCCAGCACGGCGGAGAGCTGGCGGACGTCGGGCGGGAGGGTCGGGTCGAACGCGGCACGGGCCCGGTCGGCGCCCAGCCGCTCGTGGGCCTCGGGGACGTCGAGGCCCTCGTCGCCGAGCCCCCGGGCGCCGAGCTCGCGCAGGGTGGCCGGGCCCTGATCGAGCCAGCGCGCATAGAGCAACGCCAGCTCGGCCGGGCTCTCCAGGCGCTCGGCCACGTCGCGGGCGGCCCGGGACCAGCGCTCGCCCATCTCGTCGTCGCTGATGCGGATCGTCTCGTGGGCCTCGTCGACGAGCACGTAGGGGGGACGCGCTCCCCGCAGGATCACCACCGCCCGCTCTCCCGAGGCCAGGGGCGGCGGATTGGAGGGGGCGCGCTTGATCTCGAAGCTCTCGGGGGGCGATCCCAGCAGGGCCTGGCGGAGCTCGACGCCGATCCGACCTTCCTCGACCCAGGCGATGTCCACCACCGCGGCGACCTGGGCCTCGGCCATGCGCACGTGGAGGGGCCTCGGGGTCGGGCCACCCCCATGGAACCCCTGGGCGGCGGCGGGCGGGCTCGCCGGGTTCGCGGCCAGCGTCAGGGCCAGGAGTGCGAGCCCCGCGAGTCGGGCTCGGACGCGTCGACGGGTGCCGTTCATGGGGGCGGGAGGATAGCCGGCCCCGGGCCCTCCCGGCGGCCATCGGTCGGTGGTCCTCCGTCGGTTCCCTCGTCGATTCCCCCGTCGATTCCGGCAGGGCCGCTGCGGGGCGGCCGAACGGCCCCCATCCCCGGGACGGGCGCTATCATGCGAATTCGTGACCCCGAGTCGCCCGGAGAAGAGATGCCCACCGTCCTGATTCCGCCCCCCTACCGAGGCCCCACCGACGGAGCGGCCGAGATCGTGGTCGAGGGCGACAGCGTGCTCGCGTGCCTCGAAGCCGTGGGACGCAAGTACCCCGGGTTCCTGGACCAGGTGCTGACGGCCGACGGCGCCGTGCATCGCTTCGTCAAGCTGTTCCAGAACGGAGAGCAGCTCGACGGCGACGTGCTCTCGGTGGCCGTGTCCGAAGACGACTCGATCGAGATCCTCGCCGCCATCGCCGGCGGCTGAACACTTCGCCCGGACCCGCGGGAGCGGCGCCGGCAAACCGAGAGAACGCGATCCAATCCGAACAGGATCTGGATCCCAACAGGAACAGGAACAGGAACAGGACGAGGAGAGCCCTGGAATGAGCGGCCCGAGCGGCGACAAGATCATCTACGTCGACATGACCAACCAGACGGCGGAGGTGAAGGACTTCCCCGAGGAATGGAAGCTGCTGGGCGGGCGTGCCCTGTCGGCCAAGATCCTCACGGCGGACTGCGATCCGAAGTGCGATCCGCTCGGCCCGGACAACGTGCTCGTGATGGCACCGGGCGTGCTCTCGGGAACCGCCGCACCGACGTCCGGCCGCATCTCGATCGGCGCGAAGAGCCCGCTCACCGGCGGCATCAAGGAGGCGAACACCGGCGGCCAGCCGGGCCAGCACCTGATGAAGCTCGGCTACCGCGCGATCGTCGTGAAGGGCGCTCCGTCCGACGCCGAGGCGCGCTACGCCGTCGAGATCAACGAGGACGGCGTGAGCGTCACCTCGGCCGACGCGCACAAGGGCAAGTGGAACTACACCCTGTGCCAGGACCTCCACGGCCAGTATCCGAAGACCGCCTCCTTCATCACCTGCGGACCGGCGGGCGAGGCCCGGCTCTCGGGCGCCTCGGTCGCGACGACCGACCAGGACAACCGCTTCCCGGCGCGCCACGCGGCCCGCGGCGGCCTCGGTGCGGTGATGGGCAGCAAGGGTCTCAAGTACGTGATGGTCGACCCCGGTCGCGCCAGCGTGCGCCAGCCCTCGGACCGCAAGAAGTTCGGCGAGCTGTGCAAGACCTACACGAAGGACTACCTGGACGGCCCCCAGATGTTCAAGACCGGCACCAGCTCCGTCGTGCCCGTCGCGAACATGCTGCACACCTTCCCCTACAAGAACCGGGTGGAGGGCCAGTCGCCCGACGCGCAGACCCTCGACGGCGCACGCATCGTCGAGAGCTTCGAGACCCGCGGCGGCGAGATGCACAACTGCATGACCGGCTGCATCGTGAAGTGCTCGAACGTCGTGCACGACGCCCAGGGCGAGTACAAGACCTCGGCGCTCGAGTTCGAGACGCTCACCCTGCTCGGTGCCAACTGTGCGGTCGCGAGCTGGGAGGACGTGGCCGACATGGACCGCCTCTGCGACGAGGTCGGCCTGGACACCATCGAGACCGGCGCCGCCATCGCCGTGCTGATGGACGCCGGCCAGCTCGAGTGGGGCGACGCCGAGGCCATGAAGAAGCTGATCGCCGAGATCCCCGAGCTCACCGACCGCGGCAAGGCCATCGGCAACGGCGCGGTGGCCACGGGCAAGTTCACGGGCCACCACCGCGTGCCCCACGCCAAGGGCCAGGCCATCCCGGCCTGGGATCCGCGGCCGCTCAAGGCCACTGGCGTGACCTACTGCACGAGCCCCATGGGCGCCGACCACACCGCGGGACTGATCGTGAACCCGGGCCTGCAGCCCGACCAGTTCGCCTGGGAGTCCCAGAAGGTCCAGATCGTGAACGCGGTCTGCGACTCCTCGGGCTTCTGCCAGTTCCTGCAGCCGAACCTGGACAACATCCGGGACTTCTACGGCGCGCTCTACGGCGAGGAGTTCAGCCGCGAGGCGATCCACGACCAGGGCTGGGAGTGCCTGGCCGACGAGTGGGCGTTCAACGACGCCGCGGGCTTCGGCGCCAGCGACGACGTGATGGCCGAGTGCCTGTCGAAGGATCCCATCAACGGGCAGGTCTTCGACGTGCCGGCCGACATCGTGGCGGCCGCGCGCCAGCGCATGCCCGCTCAGGACGATCTGTTCGAGGCCAAGGCCTCGGGCTGATCGCGAGCCGACCATCGAGGCGGGCAGGGGGTCCTCCCCTGCCCGCTTTGCGTTTCACCCCGGTTTCACCCCAAGCAGGCGAGCCCAGGATCGGAGGACCATGCGCGACGTCCGGATGCGCGGCTTCGCCGAACGGGCCGACGTCGAGGAGGTGAGCGACTTCCTCGCCGGCACCGTCTCCGAGCTCCCTTCGGAGCCGGTGGGTGTGGCCGTGTGCGCCGGGCGGGTGCTGGCCCGGGACGTCGCCTCGGAGGTCGACGTCCCGTCGTTCCGCCGCTCGGCGATGGACGGCTACGCCGTGCGCGGGGAGGACACCTTCGGCGCCGCTCCCAACGACCCGCTCGCCCTCGCGCTGCTCGGGGAGTCGATGCCGGGCCGTCCCTTCGAGGGCCGCGTTACGCCGGGCTCGGCCGTGCGCATCATGACCGGCGCTCCGGTGCCCGATGGCGCCGACGCCGTGGTGATGGCCGAGGTGTGCGAGGAGGGCGACGCCTCGGTGGCGGTCCGGGATGCGGTGGCGCCCCACAAGAACGTCGGTGCGCCGGGCGAGGACATCCGCAACGGCGACGTGGTGCTGCGTGCCGGCCGGAGGCTGCGTCCCCAGGACGCCGGACTGCTGGCCTCGATCGGCGTGGCCGACGTCCCGTGTGTCGGTCGTCCGCGCGTGCGGATCATCGTCACCGGCGACGAGCTGCTGCCCCCGGGCAGCCGGCCCTCGGGTGCCCACATCGTCGACAGCAACTCGCTGGTGCTCGAGGCCCTGGCTCGCCGCGACGGAGCCGCGGAGGTCCTGACCGAGCGGCTTCCGGATCGGGAGGACGCGATCCGCGCCGCCCTTCGCGACGCCCCGGCGGAGGTGGTCCTCGTCTCCGGCGGAAGCTCGGTGGGCCGCGAGGATCACGCGCCACGGCTCGTCTCCGAGCTCGGCCGGCTCGACTTCCACGGCGTCGCCATGCGCCCCTCGAGCCCCGCCGGCGTCGGGCGACTCCCCGCGCTCACGGAGGGCGGGCCCGAGCGCTTCGCCTTCCTGCTGCCCGGCAATCCGGTGAGCTGCCTTTGCGCCTACGAGTTCTTCGCCGGCCCGAGCGTACGCGCGCTTGGAGGACGCTCCCGGGAGTGGCCGCACCGGCGCGCGACGCTCCCGCTCGCCCGCAAGATCAGCTCCGCCATCGGGCGCGTCGACTACGTGCGGGTGGCCATCGAGTCGGGGCGCGTGGTGCCGATCGCGACCGCCGGAGCCTCCATCCTGTCCTCGACCGTGCGCGCGGCCGGCGCCGTGATCGTTCCGCGCGGGCGCGAAGGCATGCCGGAAGGCGAGACGGTCGAGGTGCTCCTCTACGACGAGGCCCCGGCATGAGACAGCAGCGGCTCGCCGAGGCCCCGGCATGAGACAGCAGCAGTTCCTCGAGGTGCTCGATCGCGACGAGGCCGAGCGACGCTGGCGCGAGGCCATCGTGCTGCCCGACCCGGGCGTCGAGGTCGTGCCCGTCGAAGAAGCCCTCGGACGGGTGCTCGCCTCGCGCATCGCGTCGGACGTGGACGTTCCCGGATTCGACCGCTCCAACATGGACGGCTTCGCGGTGCGGGCGGCCGACACCTTCGGCGCCTCCGAAGAGGAGCCGGTCTTCCTCACCCTGAACGACGAGTCGATTCCCACCGGCGTGGCGCCCCGCCTCGAGGTGGGCGCGGGATCGGCGACGTCGATCGCCACCGGCGGCATGCTGCCGCGCGGCGCCGACGCCGTCGTGCCCGTCGAGGTCACGGATCTGTGCGGCGACGGACGCGTCGAGGTGCGCCGCAGCGTGGTGCCCGGCGGGGCCCTCTCCTTCGCAGGGACCGACATCGGCCAGGGCGAGTCGGTGCTCTTCGCCGGGACGGTCCTCACCTCGCGCGAGACCGGCGTGCTCGCCGCCATCGGCTGCTCCGAGGTGCCGGTGCGAAGGCGCCCCCGGATCGCGATCGTCTCCACCGGCGACGAGATCGTGCAGCCGGGCGAGGCCATGCGCCCGGGGCTCGTGTTCGACAGCAACGGCCGCATCCTGGCCGACGCCGTGCGCGAGCTCGGCGGCGAGCCTCACTTCCTCGGCGCCTTTCGCGACGACGAGGCCGCGTTGCGCGAGGCCCTGGCACGGGGCCTCGCCGAGGCAGACATGGTGCTGCTCTCCGGCGGGACGTCGAAGGGCGAGGGCGACCTGAACGCACTCGTGGTCTCGGAGCTCGATCCGGGCATCGTGGTGCACGGCGTGGCGCTCAAGCCGGGCAAGCCCATCTGCCTGGCCTCGGATGGCGGGAAGCCCGTCGTGATCCTCCCGGGCTTCCCCACCTCGGCGATCTTCACCTTCCACGAGTTCGTGGCCCCGGTGATCCGGCAGATGGCCGGCCTCGCCGGCGAGAAGCGAGAGAGCGTCACGGCGAGCCTCGCGCAGCAGACGAACTCCGAGCGCGGCCGCATCGAGTACCTGCTGGTCGGCCTGGTCGAGCGCCCCGAGGGCGGCTACTCGGCCTGGCCCATGGGCAAGGGCAGCGGGTCGGTCACGAGCTTCAGCCGTGCCGACGGCTTCGTCCGCATCGAGCGCAACGTCGAGATCGTGGAGTCGGGGAGCGAGGTCGAGGTGACGCGCATCGGCCGGGCGACCGCCGTTGCGGATCTCGTCGTGATCGGCAGCCACTGCGTCGGCCTCGACGTGATCGCGGCGGCGCTCGGCCGCGAGGGCTTCCAGGTGAAGGTCCTCTCGGTCGGAAGCCAGGGCGGCCTCGCCGCGGCGCGCCGCGGCGAGTGCGATGCGGCGCCGATCCACCTGCTCGACCCCGCGAGCGGCACGTACAACGCGCCCTTCCTCGACGCGGGGCTCACGCTGCTGCGCGGCTACACCCGGATGCAGGGCGTGGTCACCCGGCCCGACGAGACGCGCGACGTCGAGGCGCTGCTCGCGGACCCCTCGCTGCGGATGGTCAATCGCAACCGCGGTGCCGGCACCCGCGTGCTGATCGACGGGCTCCTCGGGGAGCGGCGGCCGCCGGGCTTCCCGTACGAGCCGCGCTCGCACTTCGCCGTCGCCGCGGCGGTCTCCCAGAAGCGCGCGGACTGGGGCGTCACGATCGAGACCGTCGCGAATGGGGCGGGTCTGCGCTTCCGTCCGCTGCAGAACGAGCACTACGACTTCGCCGTACCGCGGGCGCGCGCCGAGCGTCCGGCGGTGGTGGCCCTGGCGCGGCTGCTCGAGCCCGGGAGCGCCCTCCGCGACGAGCTCGCCGCCCTCGGATTCGGCGCGCCCGATCCCGCCTGATCAAGCGCCCGGGGGCCGGCGCCGGCCGCCGGCGAAGCGGCGCTTGAGGCGCCGCATCCGCTCGAGTGCGGGCCGGAGCGCCGAACGTGGCGACGCCTCGAGGGCGTCCTGCAGGCCCACGCGCAGCTCGGGGTCGCGGCAGGCGAGGAAGCCGTCGATGCCGGCGCGGAGTCCCCGCGCGACGATCTCCGACGCCGGCGTTCCCCGGAGCGCGCCCATGTCGAGATCGTCGCTGAAGACGACGCCCTGGAATCCGAGCTCCTCGCGCAGACAGCGGAGGATCGGCACCGAGAAGGTGGCGGGCTCCCGGGCGTCGAGCTCGGCCAGGGCCAGGTGTCCCACCATCACCGACGAGACGTCGGCCTCGATGCACGCGCGGAAGGGGAGGAAGTCGGACGCGCGCAGCACGTCGAGTCCGACGTCGAGGCAGGGGAGCGACTCGTGGCTGTCGACCCGGGCCCGGCCGTGGCCGGGGAAGTGCTTCGCGCATGCGCCCACGCCCTCTTGCTGGAGACCCCGAACGACGGCGACCGCGTGCGCGGCGACGCGCTCGGGGGAGGAGCCGAAGCTGCGGTCTCCGATGGCGGAGGTCACGCCCTCTCCGGCCACGTCGACGCAGGGTGCGAAGTCGAGGTCGATGCCGAGCTCTCCGAGCTCGCGGCCGAGGCCCCGGCCCACCTCACCGCTCTTCTCGGGAGGATGCGCGTCGCCGAGCTCACGGGCGGCCGGCCAGCGCGAGAAGGGCGCCGGCAGGCGCTGCACGCGGCCGCCTTCCTCGTCGATCGAGACGATGAGCGGCGCCTCCGCGGGTGCGCATCGGTGCAGGCTCCGGACGAGGGCCCGGGAGGTGGGCTCGTCGGGGAGGTTGCGCGCGAAGAGCACCACGCCGCCGATCCGCCCCGAGGCGATCCCTTCGGCCAAGTCGTCGGGGACCTCGCTGCCCTCGAAGCCCGCGAAGAGCAGCTGACCCGGCGCGTCGGCGGGCCCCGAGCCGCTCACGGCAAAGGCTCGAGCGGGAACGCGTAGGTCGGGATGGAGCGGCCCGGGATGCTCGAGGGGATCTCGCGCAACGCGCGCGCGCCGAGTGCCGTGTAGAAGCCGGCGGCGTTCGGGTCGCTCTGGATGAAGAGCTCACGAAAGCCCAGCCGTGCCGCGCAGGCGCAGGCGTGCTCGAACAGGGCCCGACCGAGGCCGCATCCCAGCGCCGCGGGCTCGACGAAGAGATGCTCGAGCTCCACGCGTCCGTCCTCGAGGGGCAGCAGGGTGTAGAAGCCCAGGAGTCCGCCGTCCTCGGCGACGTGGGCGTGCCGCTCCGCGACCTGCTCGGGCAGCACGCGGAGCTCCTCGGAGAAGACCGCCATCTGCTCCGGGGTGTAGTCCCAGTGGGCCTTCGAGCGGACGGCCAGCGCCGAGATCGCCTGGGCCTCCGAAGGCTCTGCCACCCGGATGCGCATGGCGAGTCACTAGGGGACGACGCGCGCCTGGGCCAGCGCGCGCGGCCCAGCGGTCTCCGCGGCGAAGAGGGTCACGACCAGCTCGGAGCCCGAGTCGCCGTCGACGCGATCCACGCGGACGAAGCCCGGCACCGACTCCGCGAAGCGGACTCCTTCGTGGCTGCGTACGCTCCTCGGGTCCGAGCCCGCACCGCTGATCACCAGGAGCTCGGGCCCGCCTTCGTAGCCTTCGACGATCTGCAGGCTGTGCTCGTGCCCGGCGAGCCAGAGGTGCACCGGGACGCCCGCCTCCTCGATCGCCCGCTCGATCCACGGCTCGGCCCGCTTCGTCCACTCCGCATCCTCGCCGTCGGGGTCGAGCACCCGGGGAGGGTGATGGGACGCGACGATGCGCAGCGGCCCGCGCGACGCACGCAGTGCCTCGGTGAGGAAGCGGATCCGCTCCTCGGGCTTGTGGAAGAGCTTCTGCGAGTCGATCAGCACCACGCTCACGTCGGGCTCGAAGCGGATCTCGTCGGTGAAGGTGGGCGGGACGCGGAAGCGGGGAACGAGCTCGGGCACCACCTGGCGCTGGAGCCCCGGGCTCTCGTCGCTCTGATAGTCGTGGTTGCCGAGCACCGCGTGGAGCGGAAGCGGGTGGCGCTCTTCGAGCGGTGTGGGGCAGGCATCCGCCACCTCGTCCGAACGCGGTCCGTCGAGCGTGAGGAAGTGGCAGTAGGGCCGCACCAGGTTCTCGCGCAGGCGCGGGAGCATCTCCTCGGTCCGAAGCCCCTTCGGGTAGAAGTTGTCTCCGAGCAGCAGCACGGCGTCGGCCGCCTCCCGCCGGTCTTCGGCCGCCATGGCTTCGCCGACCCGCAGCTGGATCCGGTCCGGATCCTTCTCCGGCGGCTGTCCGGCGTCGCCGACCGCCAGCAGCGAGAGGCTCGGGTCGGCCGGAGGCGCGACCTCGACATCGCGTGCGTTCCAGACCAGGATCGCGGCCAGCGCCGCGGCCGAGATCGCGGCCAGGATCGATCGGACGGAGGAGCGCATGGAGGGCTTCGGGTTCCTATCCTCGGGGGCCCGGGTCCGCCCGGGACCGGAGGCTAACGTGCAGCCCACGGCGGCGCAGGCAGAGGTCGAGCTCGTGATCGACCGGCTCACCAACGAGGGCGACGGCATCGCTCGGGGGGCCGACGGTCGCGTGGTGTTCGTGCCGGGCACGGCGCCCGGCGACCGCGTGCGCGCGGCCATCACCGAGTCGAAGAAGTCGTTCCAGCGCGCGAGCGTGGTCGCGCTGCTCGAACCGGGCCCGGGGCGCACCGAGCCCGCGTGCTCCGTGTTCGACGAGTGCGGCGGATGTACCTGGCAGCACCTCTCGTACGAAGCCCAGGCGGCCGCCAAGCGCGCGAGCCTGCGCGACGCGCTGGTGCGCATCGGGAAGCTCGAGCTCGACTCCGAGCCCGGCTTCGTGCCCTCGCCCACGCCGTACGGCTACCGCGCGCGGGCCCGCCTGCTGAGTGACGGCCGCGCGGTGGGCTTCCGCAAGCAGCGCTCGAACGAGCCCTGCGCGACGCCGAGCTGCCCGGTCCTCGCTCCGGCACTCGAGGAGGAGCGCCGGAAGCTCGCCGAGCAGGGCGCACGACCCGGCGAGTGGGAGATCGCGCTGGGCGACGACGGGCAGACGCGCCGCCACGATCTCTCGATTCGCGGCGGCCCGACGATCGACTTGCAGGCCCCCGGCACGCCCCACGTGCTGCGCCTCTCCCCGGGTGTCTTCGCCCAGTCGCACCTGACGCTGCGCGGCCCCCTCGGCGAGCACGCGATCGCGATGGCGGGCGAGGGACGGCGCCTGCTCGAGCTCTACAGCGGGGCCGGCTTCCTGACCCTCGGCCTCGCGCTCCGCCACGAGATCGTCGAGGCGGTCGAGTCCCACGCGGGCGCCATCGCCGACCTGCGCGCCAACTGCAGGGCGGCCGGCATCCGCAACGTGCGCTCCATCCGCGACCGCGTCGAGCACTGGCTGCGGCGCAGCCCCTTGCAGCGCGTCGACACCCTGGTGCTCGACCCCCCGCGTAGCGGCCTTCCCAAGGGGATTCCCGAACGCGTCCTCGAGCTCCGGGCCCAGCGCATCGTCTACGTGTCGTGCGACCCGGCCACGCTGGCGCGCGACCTGCGAGCCCTGGTGCCCGGCGGCTACCGGCTCACCGACACGACGGGCTTCGACCTCTTCCCGCAGACGCCTCACCTCGAGGCGGTCGCGGTCCTGGAACGCGGCGCCGACTAGGGCTCGATCAGCCCGTGGCGCACCGCGTAGCGCACCAGCTCGGTCGCCTTGCGCGCGCCGAGCTTGCGCATGATGCGCGTTCGGTGGGCCTCGACGGTCTTCGGGCTGATGCCGAGCTCGTTTCCGACCTCCTTGGCCGAGTGCCCCTCCGCGATCCACCCGAGCACCTCGCGTTCGCGTCGCGACAGGGTGGAGAAGGGCTCGTCGCTCTCGGTCCTTGGCGAGCGGATCTGCTGCACGATCTCCCGAGCGACCGGCGGGCTGAAGTAGCTGCCCCCGTTCACCACGGCGCGCACGGCGGAGACGATGTCGTCCGCCCGGCCGTTCTTGAGGATGTAGCCGTCGGCACCCAGGTTCACGGCGTTCTGGATGAACGACGACTCGCCGTGGACCGAGAGCAGGATCACGCGAACCCGGGGAAAGCGCCGTCGCATCCGCTCGAGGGTGTCGAGGCCGCCCAGTCGGGGCATGCTGATGTCGAGGATCGCCACGTCGGGCTCCTCGTCCTCGATCAGCTGGAAGGCCTCGTTGCCGTCCGCCGCCTCGCCGAGGACCTGGATGTCGGCCTCGGCCTCGAGCACCCTGCGCAGGCCCTCGCGAACGATGCCGTGGTCGTCGGCGATCACGGCGCGGATCATTCGGGCCTCCGCGCCGAACCCGGCTCGAAGGCACCAGGCTCGAAGGCACGCGGCTCGAAGGCACCCGGCTCGAACCCACCCTGGCTTCCACGCGATCCGATCCAGCCCAAGACGACGCGATCCTCTGTTCCCGCCGCGATGCTAAGGCATCCCCGGGCCTCGGAACAGACGAGGCGGGGTGTGCCGTTCCCGGCGCTCTGCTCGCGGCTCCAGCGACTCCACCGACTCCGGCAGAGCGCTTGTGAGCCGGGGGATTTCGGACGATGATTGGGCTGCCGCCTCGAGGATCCGGGTCGTTCCCGGGGTCTCGCGGTCGGTCGCCCCCGAAGCTGTCCTCTCAGCAGATCCGACACCCGACGTTGCTCTCGGAGGGGCCGTGACCACTGCTTCGTACGACGCCCAGGAGGCCGCGGGAGCGCGTCCCGCGGCTCCGTTCTTCGTGTACGTAGAGGGCCCCCGGGACGGGGACATCCTGCGCGGGTGGGCCCGGCAGCTCTCCCGGGAGCTGGCTCGCCGCCTGGGCGAGCGCCTGGTGATTCTCGGAGGGCGGCAGCCGGCACGGGCCGTGTCCCACCTCGACGAGCAGCTCGCGGCCGGGCGCCCGGCGCGCGGCCTGTGCGTGCTGGACCGCGACGTCTCGGCCGGGCCGATCGAGGCGCCCGGCGCGGAGGTCGGCCTCGAGATCCACGTCTGGGAGCGGCGCCACATCGAGGCCTACCTGCTCGAGCCCGACGTGATCCGGCGGGCGCTCCGCATCACCGACCGCCGACTCACCCGCAAGCTCGACGAGCTGCTCACCGTGGAGGGCGCCCGTCATCGCGACAGCGCGCCGCGCTTCGACGCCAAGCGCCTCCTCCACCGCAACGGCCCGATCGCGCGTCTCTCGGGCCGGGCCGTGGACCCCGGCAGCATCGCGCGCGCGATGCGCGAGGACGAGATCGCCCCCGAGGTGCGGGGCCTCCTGGCTCGCATCGGCACCGGTCTCGGCATCCCGCCGCGCGAGGTCGTGATCCGAAACGGCAGCAGCTGACGGCCCCGCGGGGGCCAGCGCCGAGTGGGGCGTTCAGGGACATATCGTCCGCTTCGAGGAGCGATATAGTCTCGAACGGAGCGCGCATCATGCCCGATCGAGACGACTTCGAAGACTACAAGGACGAGGCCTACTTCGAGGGGCGCGGGAGCGAGAGCGTCTTCGCCGCCAGTCGCCTACGCGACCCGGTGTCGGCGCTGCCCACGCGCAAGCCCCTGATCCTGGCCCGACACGAATCCGTCACGGATGCCGTGCGGGCCATGAAATCCGAGAAGCGCGGCGTGGTGGTGGTGACCGGCGACGGCTCGTCCAGCGGGCCCATTGCCGGGATCTTCACCGAGCGAGACGTCCTGCTGCGCATCGTCGACGGGGGGCGCAACCCGGCGACACTGCCTCTGGGCGACGTCATGACGGCAGATCCCGAGTGCCTGCGCGAGGACCAGAGCATCGCCGAGGTGCTCGAGCTCATGAGCGTCGGCGGCTTCCGCCACGTGCCGATCGTGGATGCCGCCCAGCGCCCGGTCTTCGTGGTCTCGGTTCGGGACATCGTGCAGCTGCTGTCCGAGTCCTTCGCCCACGAGGTGCTCAACCGGGGCACCGACCGCACCCACGAGCGCGAGGGCGGCTAGGGC
This sequence comes from Myxococcota bacterium, assembly GCA_030065975.1. Lineage (GTDB taxonomy): Bacteria > Myxococcota_A > UBA9160 > UBA9160 > UBA6930 > JASJCN01. The sequence goes on along the minus strand of JASJCN010000009.1, from coordinate 11,194 downwards.
CGGAGCGCCGAGGGCGCCTCCCGCGGCAGAGCGAGGCGCCCCCGCGCCCGGTTCGTTATCGAGTGGGGCCGTGCAGCTGCTGGCGCTCGACTTCGATGGTGTGATCTCCGACAGCGCTCGCGAGGCCTTTGCGGTCGCCGTGCGCACGCACCTGGCGCTGGATCCCGCGCGCGAGCTCCGGGGAGGGGAGGGCGATGCCGCGCTGTATCGAGGCTTCCTCGAGCTGATGCCGCTGGGCAACCGGGCCGAGGACTTCTTCCTGGCCCTCGAGATCCTGCGCCGCGGGGCGCGGGTGGAGGACCAGGCCGGCTACGACGCCTTCCGGGCCGGCTACTCCGAGGAGGCCCTGCGCGCCTTCCACCGGCGCTTCTACCAGGAGCGCACCGCGTGGTCCGAGGCCGACCCCGACGGGTGGCTCCGCGAGATGGGCGCCTACCCCGAGATCCCCGCCCTGCTCGAGCGCCTCTCCGCCCGCGTCGAGCTGGCCATCGCCACCGCCAAGGATCGCCGCTCCGTGCGCAGGCTGGTCGAGGCGTATGGCGTGTCCGAGCTCTTCAGCGAGGGCAGCATCCTCGACAAGGAGACGGGCGTGCACAAGAGCGCCCATGTCCGGCTCCTGGCGGGCCGATCGGGCATTCCGCCCCGGGACATCACCTTCGTCGACGACAAGGTGAACCACCTCGAGGACGTGGCGCCCACGGGCGCGCGCTGCGGGCTCGCCACCTGGGGCTACAACGGGGAGCGAGAGTACGAGCAGGCGCGGGAGCAGGGCTACCTGCTGCTCTCGCTCGAGACCCTCGAGCAGCAGCTCTTCGCGGCAGCGGAATCCAACGGCTAGGTTCCCGACGTGGACCCCGATTTCCGCATGCATGCCGAGCGCACCCCCAATCCGCACAGCGTGAAGTGGGTGCTCTCGCAGCCCCTGGCCCCCGGCCGCGCCGCCCAGTTCGACGCCCCGGTCGCGGCCGCCGTGTCGCCCCTGGCCGAGCGTCTGTTCGCGGTGCCCGGCGTCACCGGCGTCTTCGTCACCGGCAACTTCGTGACCGTGACGAAGGACACCGACCTCGACTGGCAGGACCTCGCCGACAAGGTGGTCCTGGCGATCAAGGAGTTCGCCGCGAGCGGAGAGCCGGCGCTCGGCCCGGAGTACGCCGAGGGCGACGTCGAGGCGGGCTCGGAGGACTCCGTGGTCGCTCGCATCCGAGAGGTGCTCGAGCGCGAGGTCCGGCCCGCGGTCGAGATGGACGGCGGGGACGTCGTCTTCGTCGGCTTCGAGGACGGACAGGTGCGCGTGAGCCTGGTCGGCGCCTGCGCGGGCTGCCCCAGCTCTTCGATCACCCTGCGCCTGGCGGTCGAGGCGCGATTGAAGGAGGCCGTTCCCGAGGTCCGGGAAGTGGTGTCGGTCTAGCGGTTCGCGGGCGACCGGGTGCGCACGAGCGCGGTGCAGGGCCTCCCCCGACCCGGCACCTCACTCCGAGCCCGGTTCGGTCGCTCACATTCCGTCGCCGGCCTCCGGTCGATGCAGTCGGATCGGTGAACTCGGATCGGCGAAGTCCGGTCGGTGAACTCAGGTCGGTGAAGTCCGGTCGGTGAAGTCCGGTCGGTGAAATCAGGGCGAGCTGGAGACGCGTGACCATCTATCGGGGGAAGATGCACGGCGCCTTGACGCCGCCCGCTCCGCGGCGGCGCCGGATGACCGTGAGGGGTCGCGTCACCATCGCGCTCTTCGTCCTCGCCCTCTTGGGCGGAACCGCAGCGCTCGTGGGCGGCTCGGATTCCGATGAGCCCACGCCCTCCGCCGTGGCGCCCGCGGTCGCACCCGTGCCGCCCCCCGTGGCCGCGCCCCCGCCGATGGTGCCCGACGAGATCTTCGCGGCGGTTCCCACCGGCCGGGAGGCTCTCGGCATTGATCCGCGCGCCGTCCCGGTGGACTCTCCGGATCCCGCCGTCCCGGGTCCGCTGGTGCTCTCGACGCACTTCGATCCCGATCTCACCACCGCGATCTGGAAGGTGCTCGATCGCGGCCGCGTGAAGCTCGGCCACGTGATCGTGCTGGACCCGTGGTCGGGTCGCCTGCTCGCCTACGTGTCCACCGATCCCGAGCGCTTTCCGCCCACGCGCCGCTATCCCGCGGCCTCCCTCATCAAGGTGGTGACCGCGGCCGCCGCCCTGCACCGCAAGCCCGGCATCGGCGACGAGACCTGTCGCTACGTGGGAAATCCGTACCGCCTCTCTCCGCGACGCGTCGATCCGCCGCGGAGCGGGCGCAGCATCAGCGTGAGCCGCGCGCTGGCCCAGTCGAACAACCAGTGCTTCGCCCAGCTCGCGGTGCATCGGATCGGCGAGCCGGCGCTGCTGGACGCCATCGATCGCTTCGGATTCCTGCGTCCCCCCACCCGCGGGCACGCCTCCGGAGACGCCGAGGCACCGCGCGGCGATCGCTTCGCCCTCGGGAAGCTCGGCTCCGGACTCGACGGCACCTGGATCACTCCGCTGCACGCGGCCCAGCTCGGTGGCGTGATCGCCACGGGATACCTGCGCGAGCCCCGCTGGCTCGATGCGGTCGCCGACGCATCGGGGCGGTCGCTGGTTTTGCCTCGCGCCGAACGACAGGAGCGCGTCCTCACGGATTCGCTCACCAGCGAGCTGCGCGAGATGCTGACCGAGACCACCCGGCGCGGCACCGCGCGCAAGGCGTTCCGCACGCGCCGCGGCCATCCGCTGCTCCAGGGCATCCGCGTCGCCGGCAAGACCGGGAGTCTCTCGGGCCGCGACCCCGACGGGCGCTATGAGTGGTTCGTCGGTGCCGCTCCCGCCGAGGCGCCGCGCATCGTCGTCGCGAGCGTGGTGGTGCAGAGCGATCTCTACTGGCTCACGGCGAGCCAGGTCTCGGCCGAGGTGCTGAAAGCCGTCTTCTGCCCGAAGGGCGTCTGCCGCGACGAAGCCGTACAGCGCTTTGCGGGCGTGGGCTCGGAGAGCGGCGCCTAGGAACCGGCCTGCCGTCGGGCCTGTTGCCGGGCGCAATTCGGCTCTTCGGCCAGGGTGGGCTCGCTCACCCGTGCCACGCCGGTCAGCAGCTGGCGCACGAGGTCCGCCTGACTGCGCGCGCCCACCTTGCGCAGCACCGATTTGAGCTGGGTTCGCGTCGTCTCGATCTCGACGCCCCGACTGGCCGCGGCCTCGGCGAGGTTGAGGCCGGCGACGAGTCCGGACGCGAGCTGGGCCTCCGCCCGGGTCAGACCGTGCACGTGGCGCAGCGCCTCGCGATCCACGGCCGAGCGGCCGTCGCTCAGGAACACGAGAGCGTCGCGCCGCGTGGGCTCGACGACCGGCCGCGGTTCCGACCGCTCTGGATTCGACGGCACGAAGCGCAGCAGCAGGGTCTGGTGCGGCTCGTCGCCGAGCAGCTTGAGGAACTCCGCGTCGCCGCTGTTCACGGGCTTGCCGCGCCTGCCGTTCTTCCCGTTCGCGGTGCCGTTCGCAGCGTGACCGTTGGTTCCGTTCGCCGGGGCGGGGATCGGCTGCACACGGGTGACGGTGCGGATCCGGTCGTCGATCGCGTCCGCGACCTCGGCGCTGGTGGCGACCAGACGCTCGTCCACGAGCGAGAGCTCGGGGCAGGAGTCGAGCATCGCGACGGCCAGGGGATTGGCGCGGACCACCCGCCCCTGGGCGTCCAGAACGAGTACGCCGGTGCTCAGGCGATCGAAGGCCTGGATCAGCGTCGCGTCCGCATCCATCGCCATCGAGGGGATTCTAGCCCGCGGCCGCTCCCGCAGAGCCGCGTAGCGGCTCGCCATGCGTGAGCCTTGCGTGAGGATTGACTGCGCAGGTTCCGGCAGCATCGGCCGGCCGGCACCCGTCAGTCGTCCTCGAGACCGCCCTCGCGCTCCAGGATCTCGGACACCACGGCGCCGAGGCCCGCGGATTCGCCGGCATCCAGCGCCTCGATGCCCGGCAGCTCGCCGACCAGGGCCTCCATGCGCGCTGCCACCGCCGGGTCGAGAGCGGTGAAGCGCAGGGCCATGCCCCCGTCGCCGTCGTCGCGCACCACCTCGGCAGCCACCTCGAAGGGCTCCCCACCGGGCTCCGCGTAGACCGCGAGGCGCAGCGTGTCGCCCACGGACAGATCGGCCCGCGGCCCGATCCGCATGCCCCCCATCGAGAGGTCGCGACCCAGCACGGTCCGCTCGGCGTCGCCCTGCTCGTGGACGGTCCCGTCGAAGGCGACCCGGCGGTGCTTGCGGCGATCGTCCGAGGCGGGGCCGGCGGCCGGGAGCGCGCTCGCCGCGGCCCCCTCCGCCGCCTGGTTCCGCTCGCGGAGCTGGGCCACCGCACCTTCGAGGCGCTCCTGCACGCTCTCCGACGGATCTTCGAGGGCCAGAGCGGCATCGTGGTGGCCGCGCCCGACGGGATCGCAGCGGACCACCTTGGCGCGCAGGCCGAGGGGCTCGCCGCAGGCGAGGCTGGCGGGGATCAGCACGGTGACGCGCGAGCCTTCGGTCAGCGGCTGGTCGCCCACCAGCCGGCATCCGCGCGTCGACAGGTCGACGAGCAGCATGCGGCCGGCCCGGGTCCCGGCGCGCACCTCGACCTCCTGGCCCACGACCACGCGCTCCTCTTCCCGCTTCTCGCTGCCGCCGTAGAGCGCGCGGATCAACACCAGCCGCAGGGCGTAGCTGTGGATGGGACGCCGCACGAGAAAGTGGAAGCCACGCGTCCGGAGCTGATCGCGCAGGGCGTTCGAGTCCTCGGCGCTGATGCAGACCAGGGACGGGCCGTCCGCGTCCTGCGGCCACTCTGCAGCCAGGGCGCTTCGCCGCGGGCTCGCGACGAAGAGCTTCTCCGGCCGCTCGCACTCGTCCGGGATCGCGCCGCCCCGAAGATGGGTGAAGGGGAGTCCGAGCTCGGCGAGCAGGAGGCGCACGTCCTCGAGCTCACCGTCGTCGACCAGGAGAATGGGGCTGCTCACCGGGGCCTCCGCACACAGGTGCACAGGGTCCGTCGGCGAATCGCCCGGCCGGCTTTATCGATCCCCCGGATGTTCCGGATCGAGCGTCTCGCCCAGGGGCGGCGCCGGGGGCTCCCCGCGCAGGCTCCGATGCCGCTCCCGCCGACGGACAAAGAGCGCCGTACCCAAGAGGAGCAGGGCCGAGAGCCCGAGGGCCCAGGCGGGGTGCAGCGCCACGCCGGTCGCCTCGGCTCCGGGGGCGGATTGGATGGCGATCACGCCCATCAGGTTGTTGCCCGCATGGGCCAGCACGCAGGGCCAGATGCTGCGCGAGAGGAGCGCCAGGGTTCCGAGGTAGAGGCCCAGGACGAACGCCGCGCCCCCGTGGATCCAGTCGTAGTGCACGACGCCGAACGCCGCCGCGGAGACGACGACCGCGAGCAGCGGCCCCGTCACGCGACGCAGTCGCCCGAGCACGAAGCCCCGGAAGAGCGTCTCCTCGGCGAGACCGGGAAGCAGGCCGGCGACGAGGGGCGCGAGCCAGGGAGCGCTCGGACGACTGTCGCGCAACGAGCGGTCGATCTCCGCGAGCTGTCCCAGGTCCCGGAGCTCGAGCTCCACCAGCAGCTGATGCACGCCGGCCGACGCCAGCAGGAACCCGAGCATTGCCGGAAGCCAGGCGAGGGCGGGGAGTCGCCCGCGCACCCATCCCATCGCGACCGGGATCGGCTGCTCGGTGAGGAGCCCACCGCCGAGCGCCAGGCCGAGCCAGCCGAGCTGCACGAGCAGGCCGAGCCAGAGTACGGCGTTCGCGCTCTCGGCGGGCGCGAGACTCGCCACGCCCGGCGGGATGGCCACGCTCGCAGCGAGAACCAGCGTGGCGGCGAGAGTGCGACTCATGCCGCCAGGGTACGCGCACCCGGCGCCGCTGCTACCTTCGGGCAGTGACCGCCACCCCCCTTGCGCCGGCGCTGCTCGTCGCCATGGAATCCGTCGTCGACCCGAACTTCCGGCGCAGCGTGGTCCTGATGCTGCACCACGGGGAAGACGAAGCCGTCGGCCTGGTGCTCAACCGCGCCACCGACGTTCCCGTCGAGGTGCTCTGCGAGAGCATCGACATGCGCTGGAACGGCTCGGAGGAGGCGCGCGTCGATTGGGGCGGTCCGGTCGACCCCGAGCACGGTTGGGTGCTGCTCGGCGACGGGGCACCCGACGATCTGGATGCCGAACGCGTCGCGCCGGGCATCCGCTACAGCCGCTCCCAGGACGTCTTGCGCGACGCCGCGGCGCGGCCGCCCGAGCAGCTGCGCGTCCTCCTGGGCTACGCCGGCTGGGGCCCCGGCCAGCTCGAGAGCGAGATCGCCGAGGGCGCCTGGCTGGTGGTCCCCGTGTCGCACCCGCTCGTGTTCGACACCGATCGCGACGACCTCTGGTCCGCGGCCGTGCGCAGCCTGGGCATCGAGCCGGCCACCCTCGTCGGGACCCGCGGCATCAACTAGCTCCGCCAGGGAAGCTCTGCCGATGTCGACTACACGCCACTGTCGAGCCCCGACGGTCCGTGTAGAGAGCCATGTGCAGAGCTTCCCTAGCCCGCCGCGGCCCGTCCGATCCGCTGCTGGGCCGCGTGCAGGTCGTCGCGCGTGAAGCGGAAGCGCATGAGCGAGAGCCCCGACAGCAGGTAGAAGAGCGCCGGGAACCAGGAGTACATGGCCACCATCCACAGCTTGACCGTCTCGGTCTGTGGCTGGCCCGGCACGTAGCCCACCGCCTCGAGCACCTGCAGCGCCGCGAAGCCGGTGAAGGCGTTGCCGAACTTGGTCGCGAAGGCCCAGATCGCGAAGTACGAGGCCTCCCGGCGCCGCCCGGTCACGACCTCGTCGTAGTCGATCAGGTCCGCCACGATCGAGGCGGGAAGCGACAGGTAGTTGCCGAAGCTCGCGCCACCGAACACCAGCAGCACGGTGAAGTAGAGCACGCGTCCCTCGTCGAGGGCGGCACAGGCGGCGCTGGTCACCGTCGCCAGCGCGATGGCCACGCCCCAGGTCGTGCGCTTGCCGAAGCGGCCGGACATCCAGTTCCAGAGCGGCAGGGAGATCACGCCGGAGGTGAAGTAGACCAGCAGGTAGTAGGACCAGGTGGGGAGCCAGCCGGGGATCGCCTCGGCCCACCACTCGGGCGTCCCGATGATGTAGACCGAGACGTAGATGATCAGGACGGCCGGGACGGCGCCGGCGATCGCCGAGAGGGCGAAGGGCGGCAGCACCCGACGGAAATGGGGGTTCGCGAGGGTCGCGGCCCAGCCGGCGAAGGGACTCATCGACTCGCGCCCCTGGAACTCCGGGCGTTCCTTCACGAAAGCACCGGAGACGAGCAGGAAGAGCGCCGTTCCGCCGCCCAGGATCGCGCCCATGAACGAGTAGCCGTCGCGTCCGCCGTAGGTGTGGATCAGCCAGGCCGGGAGGATCGTCGCGGCCAGCAGGCCCGAGAGCGCCCAGCCCTCGCGCACCGCGATCACCCGGGTGCGCTCCTGGTAGTCGTCGGTGAGCTCGGCGCCGAGGCTGAAGTACGGAATCGCGCCGATGGTCCAGATCGCGTACGTCGCGACGTAGAAGCTCAGCATGTAGAGCAGCAGGGTGCCCTGGCGCTGCTCGGGGTTCGCGAGATCCGGCGGGGTGAAGAGGAAGTAGAAGGCGAAGCCCAGCGGAATCGCCGCGCCGAGGATGAAGGGCCGCCGCCGTCCGAGGCGCGTGCGCGCGCGGTCGGAGAGCCAGGCCATCACGGGATCCGTGATGCCGTCGAAGAGCCGCGCGAAGAGCAGCGACCAGGAGACCAGGCCGGCGGTGAGCCCGACGTAGTCCGTGTAGAAGAACTGCAGGTTGACGGCGACGACGAGCCCGAGCAGCGCGAAGGCGAAGTTGCCCGAGCCGTAGACCAGGGTCTGGCCGAGGGAGAGGCCCGTTCGCCGCGTACTCCGGGAGGCCGGCTCGAGGCTCTGGGACGGCGGCGGGTGCGGCGCGCTCACTTCCGCGCATGGTGGCACGTCCACGCACGAGTGGCCCGGCCGGGGCATTCCCCGGGCCGGGCCACCTGGAGTGCCGTGCGGCTAGGCCCGTCGGCGGCCGAAGACGAGCAGGCCCGCCAGGCCGGCGCCGAGGAGCAGCACCGAAGGCTCGGCGGCCACGAGCAGGTGGACGTTGGCCACGCCGATCGGGGTGTCTTCGAGGCCGGGCACGCCGAACACGTCGAAGAGCACGTCCGCTGCCACCGAAGAGAGCTCGAGGCCCAGCCCGTCGAGGGAGAGCACGCCGTCGAGGCCCAGGCAGCCCCCGCCGACCGCGCAGTCGACCAGGTCGAAGACCGGCGCGTCGCTGGCGGCGAGGCCTCCGTTCACCGAAACGTCGGCGAGGATCACGAGATCGTCACGATCGACGATGAAGTTCTCGAGTGCGACCGAGTTGCCGCCGGCGGCGAGCGAGAGCCCGACCCCCTCGTGCAGGACCTGGTCTTCCACCGAGTCGAAGGCCGTGATCGGGAGGAACAGGAACGGGCTCGGAAGCGTGGGCGGCTGGAATGCCGACGTCGGCCCGAGGGGCGCGACCGTGAGGCCCAGGCCGCCCTCGAGGGTGTCGAGGGAGCTCACGTACAGCTCGGTCGCTCCGCTGGCCGCGACAGGGGTCGCGAAGCTGGGCGTCGACAGCATGAGGCCGAGCAAGGGGAGGAGGAAGAGAGATCGCAACACGAAGGGGCTCCTGGTGAGGGTTCTCGTCGCGTACTACCCGCCGAGACTGTGTGGTTCGGGAGATGCGTTTGTGTCGCGACGGGGTGTGGATGCATCCGCCCCCTGCTGGCCGACGAAGCCCTCCTCGTTCGTCCGGCCTCCGCTCCTGCCCTCTTCGTGCTGCCCGCCAGACCAGCCTGGTGGGGGCGGGGTCGGACGAGCACAGATTCGAAAATCGAACTTTTCGGTTGTTTTTCCGAAGTCGATGAGATAACGTCCCGATCCGTGGACGGATTCCGCTACCCCCAGTTCTGCCCGCTGGCTCGCGCCGCGGAGGTCCTGGGCCCCCGCTGGTCGATTCCGCTGCTCCGGGAGCTGATGACCGGGCCCCAGCGCTTCAGCGACCTGCGCCGGCGCATGGGCGGGTCGCTCTCCTCGAGCGTGCTGACCGAGCGCCTGGCCGGGCTCGAATCCCAGGGCCTGGTGCGACGACGCACCCTGCCGCCCCCGGCCTCCGCGAGCGTCTACGAGCTCACCGACGCCGGCCGCGGGCTCGAGCCGGCGCTGCTCGAGCTCACGCGCTGGGGAGCGCGCTTCCTCGACGCCCCGCGCCCGGACGATCACGTCGAGGCGGACTGGATGCGCCTCGGCCTGCGGGCCTTCGCGTCTCCCCACCCGACGCCGGACCTGGGCTTTCGTCTCGTCGTTCTCGGGCCCGCGCCGGAGCCGGAGATCCTCGAGCTGCGCGGCGGCGAGAGTGGCACCCGGCTCGAGCCCGTTGCCGAGCCCCATGCCGTCCTGCGCGCGCCCGTGCTCCTGCTGCTCGGCTTCCTGAGTCGCGCGCTCCCGGCGGACGACGTGCTCGCCCACCCCGATGTCGCCTTCGAAGGAGACGAGTCGGCGCTCGCGCGCCTGCCCGAGCTCTTCGAGGTTCCTGCCCCCCGTTCGTCTGCGCCCGAAGATGCGGCCCACGAGCCGCAAGGAGAACCCACATGAATCGCAAGCTGATTGGAATCGGACTCTCGCCCTACGTGCGGAAGGTCCGGGTCGTCCTGGCCGAGAAGGGTCTCGAGTACGACCACGAGCCGATGATGCCCATGGGAGTTCCCGACGAGTACAAGGCCAAGCACCCCCAGGGCCGCATCCCGGTCTACGAGGAGGACGGCAAGATCATCCCCGACTCCTCGGCCATCTCGCTGTACCTGGAGAAGACCGTGCCCGAGCCGGCCCTCTATCCCACCGATCCCTACGAGCTCGCCCGGGCGGTGTGGTACGAGGAGTTCGCCGACGACGGCATCGTCAAGGGCACCGCGGCGCTCTTCCAGGAGAACTTCCTGGCCAGGGCCTTCTTCCAGCGCGAGCCCGACCAGGCCCGCATCGACGAGGCCCTGAACGAGACGCTCCCGCCCTTCTTCGACTACCTGGAGAACGCGCTCGGCGACGACGACTATCTGGTCGGCAACCGCTACTCGATCGCCGACATCGGCGTCGGCACCCAGTTCGTCAACTTCGCGCACGGGCAGGGCACCATCGATGCCGGCCGCTGGCCGAAGCTCGCCGCCTACATCGAGCGGATCCACTCCCGCCCGAGCTTCAAGGGCCTGATCGAGGAAGAGCGCGCGATGGCGCCTTCCTGATCCCATTCGTCGTCGTGGAGGCCCGGGCGTCGAGCCCGGCGCCCCGGGCCTCCCCCTTCCCCGCCGGCTCCTCCGTCGGCCGCGCTATGCTCGTCGCCCTTTGGCTCCACTGGAGGACGGACGGGTGAAGGATCTCTTCTCGGTCGAAGGCAAGCGAGTCGTGGTCACGGGCGGCACGCGCGGCATCGGCATGATGATCGCGCGCGGCTTCGTCGAGAACGGCGCATCCGTGATCGTGGCTTCGCGCAAGGCCGACGCCTGCAAGGAGGCCGCCGAGACCCTCGGGCAGCACGGCGAGTGCATCGGCATACCGGCCGATCTCGGCAGCGAGGCCGGGGCCACCGCCCTGGCCGCCGCCGTGGGAGAGCACTTCTCCGGCGTCGACGTCCTGGTCAACAACGCCGGCGCCAACTGGGGCGCGCCCCTCGAGAGCTACCCGGACGACGCCTTCGACAAGGTGCTGGCCCTCAACGTGAAGGGGCCCTTCCACCTGACGGTGAAGCTGCTGCCGCTGCTGCGAAAGGCCGCGGCCGAGCGCCCGCCGGCCCGGGTGATCAACATCGGAAGCATCGACGGCATCCAGGTCCCGATGCTCGAGACCTACGCCTACTCGTCGTCCAAGGCCGCCGTACACCACCTGACCCGGGTGATGGCGCGCAAGCTCGCGGGCGAAGCCGTCACCGTGAACGCCGTGGCGCCGGGCCCCTTCCAGAGCAAGATGATGGCCGCGACGCTCGAGCAGTTCGGCGATCAGATCGCCGCCTCGTGTCCCCTCGGTCGCATCGGCGCCGACGAGGACATGGCCGGCGTGGCGATCTACCTCTCGTCCAAGGCCGGCGCGTACGTGACGGGTGCCGTGATCCCCGTGGACGGCGGCATCTCGACCAC
>JASJCN010000156.1 GCA_030065975.1 Myxococcota bacterium | reverse complement strand
TGCTCGAGCGCGCGCGCAGCCGACGCAGTGCGCAGAAGGCAGACCCGGGGCTCGAGGGGCCGCTGCTCGAAGGCGCCGCGTGGGACGACATCCGCGCCGTGCTCGAGCAGATCAAGGACACCGACGTGAGCGTGCTGATCCAGGGCGAGAGCGGCGTCGGCAAGGAGGTCGTGGCCCGCGCGATCCACGAGAGCTCGTCGCGTCGCGGTGCCCCGTTCGTGAAGGTCAACTGCGCGGCGCTCCCCGGCGGGCTGCTCGAGAGCGAGCTCTTCGGCTACGAGCGCGGCGCCTTCACCGGTGCCAACTCGCGCAAGGCCGGCAAGTTCGAGGCGGCCGACGGCGGCACCATGTTCCTCGACGAGATCGGAGAGATGAGCCCGGAGGCCCAGGCCAAGCTGCTCCACGTGCTGCAGGACGGCACCTTCACCCGGCTCGGCGGCAACAAGGAGATCCAGGTCGACGCCCGCATCCTGAGCGCGACGAACCGCCCGCTGGACAAGGGCGTCGCCTCGGGGAGCTTCCGGGAGGACCTCTTCTTCCGCCTCAACGTCGTGGGCGTCACCATCCCGCCGCTGCGCGAGCGCCGCGACGAGGCGCTGTCGCTCCTCCACCACTTCCTGCGCCAGGCCTCGGCCCGCTACGGCCGACCGGCGCCCGATCCCTCGCCGCGCCTGCTCAAGCTGCTCGAGCGCTACCCGTTCCCCGGCAACGTCCGCGAGCTCGAGAACCTGGTGAAGCGCATCGTGGTGCTGGGCAGCGAAGAGCCCGTCATCGAGGACCTGATCCAGCGCGAGAGCCGGCGCCGCGCCCGGGGAGCCGCGCTCCGCGAGGTTCTCGACGAGGTCGAGGAGTCGGCGGGCGACCTGCCGCTGCGCGAGGTGGGACGGCGCGCCTCGATGGAGGCCGAGCGCGAGGCCATCGAGCAGGTGCTGATCCGGACCGGCTGGAACCGCAAGGAGGCCGCGCGGATGCTGAAGGTCTCCTACAAGACCCTGCTCCAGAAGATCCGCGACACCGGGGTCGCGCCGCTCTAGAGGCGGCCCGCTCCAGAGGCGGCCTTCCGGATACGAGAAGGATACGAGAAGTGGCTACGGCCAGTCGAACCCGAAGTGGCGGTTCGTCTGGCCGGCGACGCGCTGGATGATCTCGAGCTGCGCGTCCGAGAGGCGCGACTTCCACGACACGTCCTCGTGGACCTGCCCCGGGCCGCCCATGCGCATCTCGTTGCCGATGATGTGGTTCTCGACGGCGCGAAAGTCCTCGGGCATCGGGGCGCGCGACACCCCGAGGAAGTCGGAGATGCGGTCCAGGGTGCCCTGGAGGTCGCCGCACAGCTCGTCGTAGCGGACGGTCAGCCACTTCTCGGGCGCGTGATGCTTGCGGCCGGCGTCCGCCTGGCGATTCGCGCGCTCCCAGATGCGCGCGGCCTCGGCCGTGTCGTCGGTGGTCTGGTGCTTCAGGATGCTCGCGGTGTTGGCGCGCGCGTCGCGCACCAGATGGATCACGCGTACGTCGAGTCGCGGCGAGGAGGCGAGCAGCTTCGGGCGCTGGTGGTCGCGGGAGGTGTCGACGAAGACCCGCTTGCCCGTCTCCTCGAGGATCGCCTGGGCCAGGGCGCGGGAGCACTCGGCAGGCTTCTGCACGAGCGCGCGGATCGGGGGCAGTCCGCCGATCAGCCGGTCGCGCAGGTCCTCGAGGGGCGCGTTGCGCAGGTTGCGCACCAGGAGCCCGTCCAGATAGCGGTTGCGGGTCGGCGCGAAGTGGGTCGTCCAGTAGTTGTTCGCGAGAACGTCCACGGGATGGCCCAGCTCGACCGTGCGGCGTCCCACGCGCTGCCAGAAGCCGCAATCGGCGAATCGCTCGCCGCACGAGCAGTGGTACGTCTCGACCTCGACCTTGGGCGTGAGCCCGGTCGCGGCGCCGATGGAGGCGCACTCGGGGTGCGCGTTCATCAGGAAGCCGAGCAGCGTGGATCCCGTGTAGGCACAGCCGGGAACGCAGACGTAGGTGAGCGCGCCCTCGGCGTCGCGATCGAGGTCGGGTGCCATGGTGGGCCGGGATGATACCGGCCGCTCGGGGGGCGGCCATCGCGGGCCACGGCCCGGCACCGAACGGGCATCTCGCCGGCAGGCCATCGGCAGAGAACCCGTTGCGAAGCAGGCCAGCGGGTGGGCGCGCGTGCATCCTGCTAGAACCCCGGCGTTGAAGATCGTCTTCGCCATCGACCACCTCGGCCCGGGTGGCGCACAGCGCCAGGCCGTCGAGCTCGCCATCGCCCTGCGTCACCGGCTCGGCGTCGATGCGCGGCTCGTCACCTACCACCCCCACGACCACTACGGGGAACGCCTCGCCGAGGCCGGAGTCGAACGCGAGCTGCTGCCCCGGCGCGGACGGCTCGACCTGCGCTTTCCGTCGCGCCTCGCGGACTCCTACCGGCGCACCGGGACGGACGTCGTGCACGCCTTCATGCCGGGCCCTGCCCTGTGGAGCGCGCTCGCCGTCCGTCGGATGGGCGCCGACCGACCGCTCCTGCTGGCGGGCGAGCGCACCGGGCGGCTGGCCAGCGAGCGCGGCAAGGGGCTCGCCGAGGCCGTCTCGTACCGGCTCGCCGACGCGGTCACCGCCAACGCGCGGCCCATGCTCGACACCCTCGCAAAGAGCGGAATCCGCCGCGATCGCCTGCACTACCTGCCGAACGGGATCGACGTCGAGGCCTGGGACGAGGCGAGCCGTCGTCCCTGCCCGGTGGCACTGGACCCCGCGCACTGGAACCTGGCGCTCGTGGGCAGCCTGCATCCGCAGAAGAACCACGAGACCCTGATCGACGCGCTGGCCGCGGTGCCCGCCGAGCGAAGGCAGCGCTGGCGTCTCTCCTGCTTCGGCGCGGCGACGGCCGGCGAGGCCTTCGCCGCGGGACTGCGCCAGCGGGTGGCCGAGCGCGGTCTGGCCGACGTCGTGAGCTTCCACGACCCGGTGAAGGACGTGCCCGCACTCATGAGCCGGCTCTCCGCCCTCGTGATGCCGTCTCGCTGGGAGGGCTTCCCGAACGTCCTGCTCGAGGCCATGACGTCGGGCCTCCCGAGCGTGGTGACGCCGGTGGGAGACGTCCCCTCGATCATCGAGCCGGGCGAGACCTCGCTTCTCGTCGAAGACCCCGAGGACGTCCCGGCCTTGACCCGGGCCCTGATCGAGCTCGACGAGATGGGGCCCGAGGCCCGGGAGCGGATGGGGCGCGCGGCCCGGGCCCGGGTCGAGGAGCGCTATCGCGTCGAGGTCGTGGCCCGGCAGCACCTCGACCTGTACCGGGAGCTCCTGGGTCGACGCGCGCCGCGCCAGCCCGGATAATCCCTCGCTTCCGTCGCCCGGGCGGCCGATGCACGATGGACGCCCGCGTCCGATCCCGGGACACGGCACGAACCATGTCGACGACCCGCAAACGCAGACTGCGCCTGGCCCGCGTGGGCCAGGAGTTCACGATCCAGCGAGACCGGCTGGGTCGCTGGCTCTCGGCCCGCCGCCGCTACGGCTCCGACGCCACCCGGACGCCGCTCTTCCTGGTCGGCTGCCAGCGTTCGGGCACCAACATGGTGATGTGGACCCTCGAGAAGGCGCCGGAGGTCTGGCCCTACCACGAGCACCTCATCAGCCCGGCCTTCCGCAACTACCGGCTGCGCGAGACCGCCGTGATCGACCGCCTGGTCGCCCGCGCGCCGAGCCCGGTGGTCGCCTTCAAGCCCGTCTGCGACTCGCACCTCACCGACCGGCTGCTCGACCGACACGAGGGGGCGCGGGCGGTGTGGATCTACCGTCGCTTCGCCGACGTGGCCAACTCCAACGTGGCCAACTTCGGCGAGCACGTGCGCGACATCATGCGCTGGATCGTGCAGGGCGACACCGACTACCTGGACTGGCGCGGCGAGCGCCTGTCCGCCGACGCCCAGGAGCTGGTGCGACGCTGCTACCGGCCCGACATGTCGCTGTTCGAGGCGGCGTGCCTGTGGTGGTGGCTGCGCAACCGCTTCTTCTTCGACCTGCGTCTCGCCGAGGATCCGCGCGTGCTGATGGTGCGCTACGAGGACCTGGTGAGTGGGGACGCCGAGGCCTTCCGCGAGCTGTACCGCTTCGCGGGCTGCGGCTTCGAGGAGCGCTACCTCGACGACGTGTTCTCGAGCTCGATCGGGAAGCAGGACGTGCCCGAGCTGGCCCCCGAGATCTCGGATGCCTGCGCGGCGATGCAACAGGAGCTCGACGCCACGTACGAGAAGCTGCGGGATGCGCGCCGCGGGGGCGCTCAGAGCTCGTAGCCGAGCCACTCCGCCGTCGGGCGGACCATGCCGCGGATGCAGGCGAGATCCTCGGCCGAGGCTCCTTCCCGGCGCGATCCGGCGCGCGCCCGATCCACGTCGCTCTCGAAGCGCTGCCAGAGCGCCTCGTCCGACGAGAGCGCGCAGAAGTCGAGCACGCGCTGCATGGTCTCCCGGGTCAGCTCCTCGAGCGGAATCTCGAGGTAGCGCTCGGCCGGAAGCGCCCGGCCGTACTGGCAGGAGATCTCGACGCACGCCCGCCACTGCAGGCAGGCGACCTCCAGCACCGAGAGCTCGACGAGCAGGCCCTGCATGCCGGGCAGGCGGGGCCCCCACTCGGGTCGGCCGACCACGCCGGCCAGCGGCGCGGGCAGGGTGCGTCGCATGAGCTCCTTGGCGTAGTGCGGCGCGCGGCGCGGATCGAGCTCGCGGAAGCGATTGCGCCAGCGGTTGACGCGGATCCCCTTGGTGCCGGCCGCCTTGCCCTCCCAGCCCGCACGGATCGAGAGGATCGTGTCGTAGGGATGGCGCAGGATGTTGACGAAGAGGCAGTCGGGAAAGACGGCGTCGACGAATGCGGGGCGCAGTGCGTTGCTCGGCGTCTTCTCCACCAGCCGGCGGCCGCCTCCTTCGCGAACCCGGGCCGCGAACTCCCGGCGGATGTGCTCGCGGACGGCGGGGGTCGCGTGCTCCGGCCGGAGCCAGTCCGAGCGCCCGTCGTTGCCGTAGCGCCAGGTGAGGCGCGGCTCGTTCACGTGGACGACGTCCGCATGGACGCCGAGCACGTTCATCAGGAGGCTCGTTCCCGAGCGCGGCGGCCCGATGATGACGATCGGGCGCTCGAGGACCTCGTTGTCGCTCGCGGGCACCGGGGGCCTCAGGAGACGGCGCGCACCGGGGTCTCCACCTCGGGCAGGTGGGAGTAGCCGGCGTGCCCGGGCCCGATCGGGAGCTGCACGGTCTCGCCCGTCTCGGAGGAGTGGTAGAGGCCCGCGGCCAGCTCGACCGAGCGGCGCGCCTCGCGCGGGGGCACCGGTGCGGGCAGGCCGTCGCGGATCGCGGTGAGGAAGGCCTCGGCCATGGGCCCGTGCCACCAGCTCGCCGGCGGTTGCCAGCCCCGGCGTCGCAGCCGCGCCGCGAGCTGCTCGACGCGGTAGCGCAGGGTGCCTTCGGCCCATTGCTTGGGGAGGTCGGCCAGGGGCTCGGTGGCGAGCGCCATGCGGTCACCGCGGCGGTTCGACGTGAGCTCGAGGCGGCAGGTCTGGGGCGCCGGCGGCCGGCCGCGGCGGGCCCCGATCAGGCGGCCGGCGCCGCGGTCGCCCACCACGTGGAGCTCGAAGTTGGACTCGTGCTCGCACACCGAGCAGGTCACGGTCACCAGCGCTCCGCTCGCGAAGCGCACCCAGCCCGCGATGGAGTCCTCCGCTTCGGTGGGCTTCAGGAAGGTGGCGCGCCGGGCCGAGCACTCGACGGGGTCGCCGAAGAGCGAGATCAGGAGGTCGAGCTGGTGGATGCCCATCACCATGAGCGCTCCGCCGCCGTCGAGCTCCCACGACTCGCGCGCGGCCTCGTAGTGCTTGGGCGAGCGGTTGGTGCGCACGTGCACCGAGCCCATGATGAGGCGGCCGAGGTCGCCGCGTCCGACCACCGCAGCCAGACGCTGGTAGGCGCGGTCGTGGCGCCATTGGTAGACGGCCGAGACCTTCTGCTCGGCGGCCAGGGGCTCGGCGGCCTCGATGATCGCGTCGCAGTCGGGCAGGGTGTGGGCCAGCGGCTTCTCGCACAGCACGTGCTTGCCGGCGTCGAGGGCGTCCTTCACCAGGCGCGCGTGCAGGTTCGGGCGCGTGCACACCACGGCGACGTCGACGTCCTCCCGCGCCAGCATCTCGCGGTGGTCGGTGAGCGCCGCCTCGTAGCCGAAGCGGTCCCGGAGCGATTCGGCGCGCTCGGCGTCCAGGTCGGCGACGGCCACCACCCGGGCGAGGTCGGGGAGGGCGCGGAACGCCTGGGAGTGCAGGGTGCTGATGCCGCCGGCGCCGATCAGGCCGATGCCGAAGGGGGCGGACGAGGAAGCCATGGGGATCTCCGTTTCGGGTGGGCCGGGTCTCCGCGCTCAGGCGGAGAGGTGGTCGCGGTCGATGGCATCCGGGTAGCGCTTCAGGCGCTCGACGAGATCGGCCAGCGCGCTCTCGATCTCCTCGGCCTCGCCGGGAGCCAGGCGCTCGCGAGAGCGTCGGTTGGCGTCCGTCACGTAGCCGATCTGGTTGCCCTTCACGTTGCGGATGCCCATGCCCTCGACGTTGGGGCTCTCGATGAGCTTGCGGTCGCCGCGGGCCGCGCCCATGCCCATGCGCTCGCGCAGGGCGGCCAGGGCCGCGTCCGGGGCCTCGACGAGGGCCTCGTACTCGAGCACGATCGAACGGTCCGGGTGCTCGGCCGCGGCATCGAGGAACGCCTCGTGGATCTCCCGCCAGAAGCGGATCGTCTCGGAGAGCGGATCGCTCCCGAAGGTCTTCCACTTGCGGCGAAGGCCCTCGACGTTCGCGACCGGGTCGCGGTAGATCAGCACGAGCCAGCCGTCGGGGAAGCACTGCATCAGGTAGCCGGCGCGAAGCAGGTTGATGTCCGGGCCCTTGTCGACCACCACGCGGCTCGAGCCCCAGCAGTAGCGCCGGTAGCAGTCGAGCAGGTCGCGACGGCCCGACTCCACCGTCCAGTCGGCCTTCGGCGTCATGAACTCCTGATACGCGGCGACGCTCTCGAACTCGTCGATGTCCGGCACGTAGAGCGGCGAGCTCCTGGCGACCTGGAAGTTGGTCTCGTAGATCACGCCCGCGCAGTCGAGCGACTTGCCGAGGGACAGGGCGAGCAGGCTCGTCCCGCTGCCCGAGGCGCCGGCCACGAAGATCGGCTGATACGTCCGCTGGCCGTTCAGGAAGCCCCGAGCCGGAGCCTTGACCTTCGCCTCGAAGGGCTCGGTCACGTGCCAGCGGACGCGGCGCTTGATCCGGTCCAGGACGGTGCGTTGGGCCACCGGATCAGCCGTGGGCTTCGAGGCCGGCCGTGTCGGGGCGCGCCTTCTCGGGCACCCGGGCTCCCGACGGCACGAGCCCCGCCGCGACCTTCGCGATGGCCCGGGCGCAGCTGCGCACGTAGTCCTCGGGGACCGCGTAGAGGTACAGCGGGAGCTTCACCAGGCGGTCGATCAAGTCCTCGCTCACCGGGAGCTTCGTGTCCTTGGAGAGCTGCTCTTCGTAGGGGCGCGTCGGGTCGTAGCAGCCCCCGCCGATCGTCCGGCGATCGAACTCCGAGAAGAACATCGTCTGGTGGAGCAGTCGCCCGCGGAACTGGTCGAGCTGCAGGGGCGAGCCCTCCGCCTCCACGGCCGAGACGAAGGTCTCCGTGTCCGGGCCGCCCATGGCCTCGCCGCGGTACTCCATCGCGAACGCGTAGTATCCGCCTCGCTTGGCGGCCGGCAGCTCGGCGATCGGCCGGATCGAGGGCGTGTCGGCGAGCTCCTCCTTGATCCACTTCCAGGCACGCGCGGCCCGCAGGTTGCGGTCGGCCAGCCGGCCGAGGGAGGTCTTCGCGAGATACATGGCGGCCGGGTGGGGCCGGTACTTCACGCCGAGGCTGATGTCGCCGAAGTCGGGGAAGGTGTTCGCCCGCTGTCCGCGCCACACGAGCACGTTTTGCCCGAGCAGGCACATGCGGTCGAAGAGCTCGGGGTCGTCCGTGGTCGCCACGCCGGCCTCGCCGCCCTCGACGACCTTCGAGCCCTGCAGGCTGAAGCAGCCGACTTCGCCCCAGGCGCCGATGCCGCGGCCCTGGTACTGGCCGCCGTGGGCGTGGGAGCAGTCCTCGATGAGCGCTACGCCGCGGCGGTCGCAGATCTCGCGGATCCGGTCCAGGCGCGCGGGGTTGCCCCAGATGTGCACCACGCAGACCGCGCGGGTGCGCTCGTTGATCTTGGCCTCGATGTCGTCGGGGCAGGCGGTGAGCGTCTCGGCCTCGATGTCGCAGAAGACCGGGGTGGCCCCGCACTGCACGATCGGCGTGGCGCTGGCGTGCCAGGTGTAGGCCGGGACGATCACCTCGGTTCCGGGCCCGACGCCGAGCGCCACCATCGCGCTGTGCAGGCTGGCGGTGCCGCTGTTCATGGCGAGCGCGTGGTTGCAGCCCGTGAGCTGACACATGCCCTGCTCGAAGCGACCGACGATGCCGGATCCGTCCTGGATCGAGGTGATGCCGCGCGCGGTGAGCGGGAGCATGTGCAGCAGGTCGATCGAGCGGGTGAGGCCGCGCCGGAGCCGATAGATCTGGAAGGGCCGATGGCTCTTGACCGTCTTCGGCCCGCCATTCACGGCGAGTTCCTGGGCCGTCATCGTTCTCCTCGTCGCCTTCTGTGACCGGGCAGATGTGACCGGGCAGATGTGCCCGGGCAGATCTGCGTGAGCCGGGGGCTGGATCGGGCTTCTCCGGGACCGGTCCCCGGCGAGCCCGGCAGTATACGGAACCGTCGCCGGGCCTGTCACAGCCGGACTCGGGGTCACGACCTGCCGATCCGCTGCTTATCGGGCCCTCCCGGAGCGGGCTTTACCGGGCCTCGGGAGGGTCGGAAGGAGCCTCGAGCTCGAGGCTCGTCACGAGAGCGTCCACGGGGCTTCCCTGTCCCGATGCGAAGCAACGGACGAAGCCATCGGCGGTCCGCTCGTACACGGCTCCGTCCACGGTGGACCCGGCGTCGGCGTTGGAGCCGGTCACGAAGAGTCCCCCCTCGCGCAGCGTGGCCGCCACGTTCGCGACCGCCTGCCCGAGCTGGCCTTCGTCGAAGTACGAGGGGTTCAGCACGTTCATGGCGCGCACCAGGTCGTAGCGGTCTTCGCTCGGGGCGAGGAGATCGCGCCGCGCGAAGTCGAAGCGCGGATCGCGCTCCCGAAGCTCGGCGCAGCGCGGGTGCAGCAGCCAGACGTGCTCCCACGGGCCGGTGTCCTCGCCGCGCTCGGCGCGCTCGAGCAGATCCGGGACGCGGGAGCGCAGGAGCCAGCCCCGGATCAGGTGGTTCAGCGGGTAGAGCACCGGGCTCTCGGCCTGCTGCACGTTGAAGACGAAGGGCGGCCAGATCACCTGGAGCAGGGTCCCGGTGACCGGGTCCCGTGCGACCTCGAGCCGGCTGCGACGGTCGGCCACGATCTCGACGTCGGGGGCGTAGTCCGACGCCAGGGTCTGGAACGTGCATCCCTCGATGCCGTCGAGGAGGGCGAAGAAGTCGACCGCCGTGCGGCCGTCCGACACCGCGGCGTCGTGGACCTGCCAGGTGCGCCCGGGATGGCAGCGCTCGCGAACGAGGTCGGCCACCGCGGCGTCGAACTCCTCGAAGCGCCGGCTCTGGGTGCGCTTGAGGCTCGCGTTGCGCGTCGGGAAGCGGACGAGGATGCGCTCGAGCAGGGCGTCGCGGTCGGGACGGTCGCTGGCCGCGACCCGGGCGTACAGGGAGACGGCGGCGAACTTGCGCAGGAAACGGGCGTCGCGGCTGCCGCTGTCGGTGGTCGTCTCGTCTCCGAAGCCTTCGGCCAGCGCATCCGCCGTGCAGATGCCAAACTTCAGCACGGGGGACGGCTCCCGGGCCCGGAGCCGCGCGCCGCAGAAGGCGCACGGGCCTCGAAGCAGCGGTGCGACGCTCCCGGGTCCGGCATGGCGCGGACGGTAGGAGATCGGCCTGCGAGCGGCCAAGGCGAGCGGCCGAAGCAGCGGCGAAGGCGAGCGACCGAAGGCAAGCGGCGAAGGCGAGCGGCCGAAGGCCAGCGGCGAAGGCGAGCGGCCGAAGGCAAGCGGCGAAGGAGATGGAAGCGCAATGAGAGGGTTCGGCCGCGCGCTGGCGTGCATCCTCCTCGCTTCGGTCGTTCTCGCCGGAGCCCGAGCTTCGGGAGCGGAGCCCGGGGCCACCGGCGTCCGCATTCCGCTCCGGGTGGTGCCCGCGACGGACCCCGCAGACGGTCCCCCGCGCGACCCGTTCTCCGCGCCTTCGCTGCCGATCCCGGGTGGGCCGCTGCTCTCGGCCGGCGTGCCCTTCGCCCGCGGCGAGCGGGCGGGCCTCGAAGGCCTCCGGGTGGTGACCGCCGACGGGCGGCCCGTCCCCGCGCAGCTCGAACGT
Source organism: Myxococcota bacterium (assembly GCA_030065975.1). Classification (GTDB taxonomy): domain Bacteria; phylum Myxococcota_A; class UBA9160; order UBA9160; family UBA6930; genus JASJCN01. The sequence continues at coordinate 545 of JASJCN010000156.1, read as the reverse complement.
CGGGGCTCCTGGCCGGACGGCAGCGTGCGCTGGCTCGGGGTTTCGCTGCTCTCGGAGCCTGGCGTCGGCGGCTATCGGCTCGAGAGGGGGGTCGCGCCCCCGATCCCGGACGCCGTCGAGGTCGAGACGCGGCCCGACGTGCTGGTCGTCGAGACCGGACGGTTGCGCGCCGAGGTGATGCGGCGTGGCGGGAGCCTGCGTCGCGTGTGGCTCGACGGCGACCTGGTGCTCGAGCAGTCCGAGGTGCAGTTCGCCGCCTTCGGGCCCGGAGGGCCGGAGATCGGCGAGGCGGCCTTCGACTCCGCCCCGGCGACGGTCGAGCGGGCCGGGCCCCTGCACACGGTGATCCGCACCGAGGGCCGCTACGCGATCCCGGGCCGTCGCGCCCGGGCGCCGCGCTGGATCCTGCGCCTGCACTTCCACGCCGGCCGGCCGAGCATCGAGCTCCAACACACCTTCGTGTGGGACTCGGGCGCGAGGCTTCCGGTGCTCCGGGAGCTCGGGCTCCGCTTCGGCGTTCCGGGCGGCGTGAGTCGGGCGAGCGC
>JASJCN010000155.1 GCA_030065975.1 Myxococcota bacterium | reverse complement strand
GACCCCGCCCGCAGCCTTCTGTGTGCGTGATCGTCTTGACCTGTGGGAGCTGGCGGCCGATATGTTCCACGACCGCGTTCGCGCAGCTCACGGAGCTCATCACCAACACATGGTTCCTGACGCCAACCTTCCCATCGGGTCGCTCGAATCCCATGAAGCCCATGGCTAGCCCTCGACGGCGCACAGGTTGTGGGTGTGAACACAGTCCCCCGGGAAGATCGCAACGCCCGCGGTTCCGATGGGCGCCCCGTACTTCCGAACCACCTCCCCTGCACGAATCGTCCGAATCGCCACTTTGTGCCCGACGGGGATCTCCTCGCGAGCAACGAGCGGATCGCCGCTGGCCCAACGCACGGCCCGGCCCTTCGGTACCGTCTCGAGCACCGTCACGACATCGTCCTGCGCATCGATGAGCAGAGAGTTCGGCTTCATGAAGTGACAGCCTCCAACCGGGGTTCGGGGGTCGCGTCGCCTCGAATCCGTTCTCAGGGACTGTATTCTGCCGCCACCAGCGAGCATCTCACGAAGTGCGGAGCCGCTTCGCGTTTCGTGCGATCGCCGAGGAGCGGACAGCCTGTGCCGTACCAGCCCATCAACGTGCCGAAGAACCTCGTTGGCCGGCTCCACCAGGAAGCGTTCACGAATCCGATCTGGCTTCAGATGATGGAGCGCCATTCCCATCTCTTCCTCGAAGTCCAGCTGCTCGTTCGCGGTAGCGCCTCGGTCGTGATGGGAAGCCGGCGTGTCGACTTGCCAACCGGCTCCCTTCTTTGGATTCCGCCCCGGACGGAGCACCTCACCCTGCCGGCGTCGGAAACACTCAAGCGTTGGTGCCTCTGCCTGCGCGTCCGGGCAGTGCAGCGAATCCTGTCTCGAGAGGAGGCTGCCCTCGTCCTCTCCCGCACGGGCCAGGTCCAGTGCGTCCGACTTGCTCGTGCCGAGCTCCAAGAGCTGGGCCGTGTCTTCGACGACGTGGCGGGCCAGCTTGGCAGTGGGCCGTCGGCCGCGAACGCCGCCTTGGGCTATGCGCTCGCACGGGCGTATCTGGCGCTTCGAAGCTCTACACCTTCCGATCAGCCAGCGGCTCTTCATCCTGCGGTCGCCCGCGCACTGTCCCTCATGCAGGGCGACGGACTTCAGCTGAGCCGCGACGACCTGGCCGCGCGATGCCGAGTGAGTCCGACGCACCTCAGCCGTCTCTTCGTCCAGGAGCTTGGGCAGTCACTCCGCGACGTGCGCAACCGAAAGCGCCTCGCGCGTTGCCAGGAGCTCTTGGCCTCGGGCCGATGCTCGTCGCTCACGGAGGCAGCTCTGGAGGGCGGGTTCGGTAGCTACTCGCAGTTCCACCGGGTGTTCACGCGGCTCACGGGGCACAGCCCCTCCGGTCGGAAGAAGAGGCGGTAGGTCGCGTCCCGACACTCCGCCCGGATCACTCTCGAAGTCGGCCTTCCTGCCGAGACGGCGCTGCCCGCGAATACCAGTGCGTACTCGGCTCAGCCCCGTCGATCGAACGCCCCATGCATCCCATCATCGCGACCGCCTTCGACCCGACGCGCAGCTCCGTTCCAGGAGCAGCGTCCGCTAGTTGTCCTGGAACAGACCTCCGGCGCGCCAGTCGTGAGTCTGGCTCGTCACCCGGCCGAGACCGCCGCTCACCACCGATCTGGATCCTTCCGCGATGTTGTCCTCGCCGCCTCCCACCGTCGCATCCGTACCCGTCGCGCGGTTGGACTGGCCGCCGCTCACGCTGGAACGGGTACCGCTGGCCCTGTTCGAGAAGCCTCCACTCACGCTCGCGAAGTCGCCGGTCGCCTGGTTCTGCAGGCCTCCGATCACCGTGGCACCGGTGGCCAGCAGCGACTCCTCTGCCGTTCCGACCGAGTTCCGCTGGCCACCGAGGATCGCCGAGTTCCGGGAGTGAGTGACGTTTCCGTCGAAGGGGAAGATTCCGCCGCCACCCGCGATCGCCGATGTCGTACCCAGCGCTCGGTTGAACCGGCCACCGCTCACGCTCGCCGCCTCGCCGAGGGTCGTGTCTCCTGCTTCGCCGGCCGCGTTGGCCCGCCCGCCGAGCACCGACGAGTAGCGTCCATGGGCGATGTTCCCCTCGCCGGATTCGGCACCACCACCACCAGCGATCGAACTCGAGTCACCGAGGGCCTGGCCGTTGCGCCCCCCGCTCACGCTCGCAGTGCTTCCCGCGGCGACGTTGTCCGCGCCCCCGGCGATGCTGGTTCCAGGGCCCGAGGCGACGTTTCGCGCGCCGCCGCTCACGCTCGAGATGCCGCCGCTGGCCACGTTCGCCTGACCGCCGCTCGCGCTCGACCGGAAGCTGCTGGCCGTGTTCGTGTCGCCGCCGCTCACGCTCGAGCCCTCGCCGCTGGCGGTGTTCTGCTCCCCCCCACTCACGCTTGCGTGGAGGGCGCTGGCCTGGTTGAAGGAGCCTGCGGTCACGCTGGCCCCCTGGGCGCTGGCCACGTTGAAGGTGCCGGTCAACACGCTCGCGAACGGCGCGGAGATTGCATTGCGCGTACCGCCGACGAGGCCCGCGTGCGAGCTGTAGCTGTTCTCCGTGCCCAGCACGACGTTGTGCGAGCCGGAGCGGTCTGCGGACCCGAGGCTCGGCGCCTCGTCGTAGCCCACGATCAGGTTGCCGAGGCCGTTCTCCGTGTCGGTGTCACCGGTGCCGTTCGTGAACTGGACGTTCATCGCGTCGAAGCGCAGCACGTCGCCGCTCCGCGACACACCCGCGAAGCGCGCCGCGAGCTCTTCGACGGCGGACTGGAGGGAGGCCACGCTCGCGCCGAGACCGGCGTTGGCGGCCTCGAGGGCCGCGACCAGGGTGGTGAGGCTGGCGCTCTCGGCTTCGACGGCCGCCAGCTGCGTGCCGAGTGCCGCGTTCTCGGCTTCGAGCTCCGTGATCTGTGCCTGGAGGGCATCGACTCCCCCGGCGAGCTCGGTGTCCCGCGTGATCTCATCGGGGATCTGCGCGTCGCTCGCCTGCCCCGTGAGCTCCGTGAAGCTCTCGGTCTTGGCGTGGTGCGCCTCCGAGTCGCTGGCGTGCGAGGCGATCTCTGCGTCGATCTCGCTGGCGCTCGCGGCGCCGACCTCGGCCGCGGTCACACCGTGGGGGTTGGCCGTGTCGGCCGCGTGGGCCGACTGGTCGAGCGCGGCGGCATCGGCGCCGCCCAGCGTCTGGGCATCGCCAGCGGTCGCGGCGAAGACGGCCGCCTCGGCCTGCAGCGCGTAGGGAACCGAGCTCAGGGGCTGGCGCGGGGCGAGCACCTCGCCGTCCACCACCACCTCGAGCCAGCGGCTCATTCCGGAGAAGAGCGTCGCGTCGAAGGTTCCCTGCGGGTTGCTGCCGGTTCCGAGCAGAACCGTGAAGGCCCCCTCGGCGAGCGCCAGCACGGGATGATCCTCCGCGTAGAGCGGAGCGCCGTCGATCGGCTGGTCGAACACCAACAGCTCGAGGTCGACCGGACCAGCGAGGGGTAGACCGGCCGCGTCGAGAAGCTGTCCCTGGAACGCGACGTCCGGCGGCGGCTCTGCCGTCGCGGCGACCGCGATCGAGACGAGGGCGATGATCACGGCGGTCAGGCCGGTGCGTCGGATTCCTGAGGGCATCGTGTACCTCCAATGGGCCCAGCTGGGGCCGCAGGGGAACGTTCGCCCGAGACCGTTTCCCCGCCGTTTCCGGCCGGCGGCCGCGGCTAGGGAGACCGTCCCCCGAAATGGGGGGCAACGCGCGTCAGGGGGGAGGCCTGGGCCCGGAGGGTCGATCTGAGCCCTCATGAGCCAGCCGCGACATCCCGTCCGGCACGCCCTGCACCATCTCCTTCCGCGGGTCGCGGACGCGCGCCTCACGCTGGTCGTGGCTCCGGCCGGGAGCGGCAAGTCCACGCTGCTGGCGTCGTTTCGCAGAGGCCGCGGGCGCCGACTGCGCCTGGCTGGCGCTCACGCCGTTCCGCTCGGATCCTGCGCTCTTCCTCGAAGAACTGTTCGCGGCCCTCCCGACGCGGGAAGCTGGGCCCCTCGCGCCCGTGTCGAGCTGGCGCGCGACGACCGCGCGGGAGCCGAGCGCACGCTCGAGCGGGCGCGCCTGCTTCTCGACCGCGAGCTCGGCTGCGCACCGGGCAGCTTCCCTGGCGGCGCGAGTGGGGCCACGCGGAGCCGGTAACGATCCGGAAACGGGCGAAGGCCAGCCTGCATTCGGGAAATGAATCCCGTCTCGGCGGTCCCGCGGGGCCACCGGAACCCTCCCGAAGGAGACGAGTCATGCCTCGCCTGCTCACGATTCAGCGACGCGCGCCGGAGGCTGCGGCGCTTGCGATCTCCCTGTTCCTGCTCCTGGCTTCGCCGGCCTTCGCCGTCCCGATCGAGGACGCGCGTATCGCCATGACGACGCAGTACACGACTGGCTTCCCCGACAACACGATCCGAGCGTTCACCGACCTGCCCCTCACGACGGTGGACAGCCCAGATCCGGGGTTCCCCAACCGCTACCACACGGCGTCCGCCGAGGTCGTGGACGGCGCGATCCGGCTCTACTCGGAGGGCGAAGGAGATACCCGCATCCTGCAGGCCATGGTCCGCGACACCTACACCGTCGTCGGAGCGACGGCCGGCACGCCCGTGGCGCTCACCGTGTCACTGCACATCGAGGGCGATGTCGACGTCATACAGGGCCATCCGTTGTTTCCGACTTCGGGCAACGTGGACGGCCTGATCGGCGGCGACTTCTTCGGCGACAGCCCCTTCGAGATCTCTGGCTCCCCGCTGATCGCGGGTCCGGGGCGCGCCGTCACCGGGGGCACCTTCCTCTTCCCGAACGGGCCCAACCCGATCGACCTCACGGCGTCGGCGGTCGTCGGCACGCGGGTCGGAGACACGTTCACGCTGGCCTACGCCGTCGGATTGAACATGCGCGGCACCGTCACGGCGGACTTTACGAACACCGCGACCGTGTCTTTCGACCTGCCGCCCGGCGTTTCGCTGACCTCCGTGAACGGCTTCGGCACGTCCGTGCCAGAGCCGTCGGCCGCTGCCCTGCTGGCGGTCGGCCTTGCCCTGGCCCAGCCCCTGGCCCAGAGGTTGGGCGCTCGGTCGGGTGCTGACGCCTGACCCGCGTCTCCCTCGCCGGACGCGTCAGCCCTCGAGCGAGGATCGGCGCGGCGAGCGGTCCTGGACGATCTGCCTGGGCGAGACCAACGCTACTTGCTGGCGGGAATCGAACCCGACCTCGACTCGAGATTCCGTAGTGCTTGCGGGAACTTGAGAAGCAGGCCCCGGGACTCCGAGCTGGCTCCGATGCCGAGGGACGCGCGCCTGGCTACGGCCCGAATCGGTCCGCCAAGCACCACGGATTCCGGAGACGCGGCATCCGCGAGCCGGCCGCAGACGACTTCTGGGGCCACTAGCCCAAGCCCTGCAACTTCGAGTAGGGCAGCTCCGAGACCCGGCTCGGCGGCACTCCGTAGTAGCGCTTGAACTCGCGACTGAACTGGCTCGCGCTCTCGTAGCCGACGTGGTGTGCCGCCAGGTACGCCGGCTCGCCCTTGAAGGCAATCAGGTTGCGGGCCGTACTCAAGCGAAGTTGCTTCAGGTACTGAAGCGGCGACTCACCGGTGACGTCCTTGAACGCGCGTTGGAACGCCGAGCGGCTCATGTTCGCGATCGCCGCGAGGTCCTCCATCGAGATCTTCTCGTCGAGACGCTGCTCCATGTGGCGCATCGTGGCGGAGATCCTCGCCAGCTTGCTGTCGGTGCGCGCGAGCAGCTCGAGCACGCGACCGTCCTCGGAGCGAAGCACGGCGTAGTACAGCTGGGTGAGCCGCGCGGGACCGAGCGCGCGGCTGGCGTAGGGATCGTGCAGCGTCTCGATGAGGGCATCGAGGGCACGGCGGATCTCGGCCGTGAGCTGCGCGGACACGACGGAGCGCTCGAGCAAAGGCTGACGTTCCCTCCAAGCCGGATCGTCGTGCAGCGCGTGGACGAGTCGTTGGAGCTCGAGGCGATCGATGCCGACGTGAAGGCCCAGCACCGGCTCTTCACTCGTCGCGAGCGTCTCGCAGCGGACCGCCAGGTGGTTGCTCAGGATCAGATAACGGTCGCCCCCGTTCCGGAAGTCGACGCCGCCCGCGAAGCCCACTTTGTAGCCCTGCAGGATGAACGCGAGACCGGTCTCGTAGAGCAGCGGGCACGCGGACTCGTGGCCTGCGGCTCGGAACAGCGTCACCTCGGGGAGAGCCGTCTCCCGGTAGCCGTGACCGGCGCCAAAGCCCAGCTCCTCGCACAGCGTCCGGATGGAAGTGTCGGCCATCCGGCCCTCCTGCATCCCGGGTAGCACACGATCAGGCATGAGGAGAGCCCCAGGCGCGGACCGAGACTCCCCGCACGGCACGATCAGGCAAGGTTCTGCGCCAATCGCCCATTCCGCCCCCGACGCCTTCCGGATACACCCTCGAATGCCGGGTAACCCGGAGATTCGGTCCACGACAGGGGAGCTGGGACATGGCGAGCATGCCCGACATCCATCTCTACACGGCCTCCACGATGAACGGCTGGAAGCCGACGATCTTCCTGGAGGAGGCCGAGATCGACTACGAGCTCACCTTCATCGACTTCGCCAAGCAAGAGCAGAAGTCGGACTGGTACGTGAAGCTCAACCCGAACGGCCGCATCCCCACGATCGTGGACCGCGGCAACGACGACTTCGTCGTCTTCGAGTCCGGCGCGATCCTCTGGTATCTCGCCGAGAAGTACGGCGCCTTCCTCGCGGAAGACGCGAAGCTCCGCTCCGAGACGCTGCAGTGGCTGATGTTCCAGATGGCCGGCGTCGGCCCCATGATGGGCCAAGCGATGTACTTCCAGCGCATCGCGGCCCCGAACGGACACGAGGAGCCCTTCTCGATCCAACGCTACGTGGGCGAGTCGCGGCGGCTCCTCGAGGTGCTGAACGCGCGACTCGACGGGCGCAGCTTCCTGGTGGGTGACGCGTTCTCGATCGCCGACATCGCGACGTATCCCTGGGCGCGGGCGTATCCGTGGGCCCGGGTCGACGTCGACGGCCTTCCCCACCTCCAGGCCTGGTTCGACCGCATCGACGCCCGGCCGGCCGTGCAGCGCGCACTGCGGAAGCCCAGACCCGTACCGGCGTTCTGGGGCCAGGCGGACGAGGCGTCCTTCCTGGCGGAGAACGCTGCGCGCTTCGCGAGCGACGTCCAGAAGGGGTCGGACGAAAGGAAACCCGAATGAGCGCGAAGCTCTACACCATCGCAGTCCTACGAGCCAAGCCGGGCAAGGCGGAGGCACTGATCTCGGTCCTCGAGGAGCTCGCGGCCGAGACCCGGAAGGAAGCCGGCGCAGAGGAGTACGGCTTCATCCGGGACCAGAACGTGCCCGAGGTGGTCCTGTCCTACGAGAGATGGACGGACGCCGGCGCCGAGTCCGCCCACTGGGATACGCCCCACCTCGCCAGGGCCATCGAGCAGTTCGACGACCTCTTGGACGGCGACCCCGTCGTCCACAAGGGCACGAAGATCATCTGACCCGCCAAGCATCGGGAAACGCGCCCAGCCAAGGCAGGAGAAACGACCATGAGCAAGGCGATCCTCATCACCGGCGCAGGGTCCGGCTTCGGCAAGGGAACCGCCCTCGGCCTCGCGAAGAACGGGCACACCATCATCGCGACGGTGCAGATCTGGCCCCAGGCCAGCGAGCTCATGGCCGCGGCCGAGGCGGAAGGAGTCGAGCTGGAGGTCGCGAAGCTCGACCTCCTGGACCCGGATGACCACGAGGCGATCTTCCGGAAGTACGGAGACCGGATCGACATTCTCGTCAACAACGCGGCCACCGGGGAGACGGGCCCACTCGCCGAGGTTCCGGTCGATCGCGTGCGTCGGGAGTTCGACGTGAACGTGTTCGCGCCCCTGGAGTTCACCCAGCCGTTCGCCCGCCGTTTCGTGGAGAAGGGCAAGGGGAAGATCGTCTTCACATCGTCGATCGCGGGCTTCACGACCTTCCCCTTCCTCGGCCCCTACGTCGCGTCGAAGCACGCGCTCGAAGGCGTCGTGCAGATGCTCCAGCAGGAGCTCGAGGGGACGGGCGTCCAGGTCGCGACGATCAATCCCGGTCCGTTCCGCACCGGCTTCAACGACCGGATGTACGACACCTTGGACCAGTGGTACGACCCGGCCCGGAACTTCACCGCCGAGGAGCCGATCCGGGACGCCCAAGGGCTCTTCGAGGGCGACGAGCTGCAGCTCGATCCCAAGGACATGATCGACTTCATGGTCGACGTGATCCCGCAGGATCATCACAAGTTCCGGAACGTCTTCCCGGAGCGCTTCATCGAGGACGTGAAGAACTACCAGGCCAGCCTCTGGACCAAGGAAGTCTAGGGAGAGGCCGGACCGAGGGCGCGGCGAGCTCCGCCCCAGGACGCCCTCGTCGGTGCTCACTCTCGCACCGACGAGGATGACCCGGATCAGTCGAACCAGAAGCCGTCGAGGAGCTTCCGTCGATCGTGGCGAGACTCTCGCTCGACGAAGTCCTTGATGCCCTGGCCGAACGGCACGCGTTGAGGCGCGCCCTCGAACGCGATGACGTTGGAGTAGTCGAGGTCCTCCGGCGGACAGGTCTTCCGACCCGGCAACTCAGTCCGTAGCTAGCTGAATCGGGACCTCTGGGACAGCGATCGCGGGCCCGCGATTCCGGATCGCCCGCGCCGGGACGAGGAGGGCTCAAAGGGTCGCATGGCGCTCCCTGTCGGAGGTGCTGGGCTGGGGAGCCTCATCGGAAGCCCCCCGCGGTTCGGACTAGCGCTCGCGCCAGTACATTGAATACCGACCCACGCGGGCCGCCCAGTAGCGAATTCCCCTGCTCGCCCCATCCTCCGGCGACGCGATGATCGGCAGGTCGTGATCGCGTTCTCGCCGCTTGAGCAGCGCGATGAGTCGCTCCCGCGCCTGTTCGAAGTCAGAATCGCCTCCCCCCGGCGGAAGCCGGAGGAACCGTGTCCCCGCCCCAGCGGTCGGCTGCTCGAGACGCGCGATCAGCTGTCCCAGGGTTCCAATTTCTCGGGCCTCCTGCTCTTCGATGCGCGAGAGTCGACGAAGCAGCTCGGCCGCGTATCGCGGAAAGGCCACGTTGATCGCCAGGAGCAAACCGGCGATCCGATAGGAGGCATCCGAGTCCTGCGGTCCAGCGCCGACAAACTCGACGTACCGTCGACGATCGATGCTCTCGCCACGCTGCACATGGCCGAGACGCAAGAGCCTGTAGCTGTTGGAGAAGCGCAGGATTGCGCGCGGCGTATCAAGGAAGTCGGCCAGCGAATCGAGGTAAGCTCGCTCCCACGCCTCCACGAAGAATGCGTCCTGCGTCGCTTCGTTGGAGACCTCCGAATCCGAGCTATTGCGTTCCACGGCTCCGTCCGGTTCCTCTGCGTCCATTGAAGTTCCTTCCGGCTGCGCTCCGGGCACAGCCGAAGAACCCTCCGTGATCGAGGAGCTTCCGGCGACCTGGTGCTTCAGCTGTTCCGGGCCGACACCGCCGGGATCCTGGCGCGGCGGTTCGGCGCTCGCTTCCCTCCCGGCGGCATCCGGAGCCACATCGGGAGGCGCGGCCGACTCCGCCTCCTGGCGAGTCGCTAGCTGACTGCGGATGAGGGACTTGAAGCCGTCGTCGTCGACCTGAGGCAACGTGAAGGCGACCTGAAAGATCTTCTCCAGATAGTCGTGTGGACGAGCGCTGGGGAGCGGGCCGCGGTAGCCGCGCTGCTTCTTTTCGTCCGGCTCGCCGAGCAGATCGCCGTACCAGTCCTCGAGCGAGCGCTCCAGCCACCGTGCATCCACACCGACCACGACCACGAAGAGGTCGAATGCCAGCAGCAAGTGGACGGCCTGCAGGACCTCGACGACCCGTTCGCGGGGGCAACGGTCGAGGTCGTCGATGTAGAGGACGATACGCTGGATCGGGAGGTCCTCGATCTCGCCTCGTCGTTTCTCGGAAGACGAGCATGGTCCAGCGATCTCTTCGGGCGCCGTGGCCAGCGGACCCGCGTCCTGTCCCCAATCGCCTTCCTTCCATGTCCCGAGCAGCCGGGAGAGGTCGCGCAGATCGCGACGAACCGTAGACACGATTCCCTGCAGGTCCTCGTAGCCGTTGGTCCGCTGCAGCCGGTCGATTGCGAAGTCGTACACCGCCTTCCCACTCCGGAGCGCCTCGAGCTCTCCCTTCACGCGGTCGAGGGTCGCCTCGATGTCTCGCACCTCGGCGACGGAAGCGGCGTGCACTCGCTCGGCCTCCTCCAGCTCCTTCGCCTCCGCCGTGGCCTCGGAATCCCGGAACGCTGCGAACGCCCGCGTTCGGATCGAGCTGCCGTAGCCCTGCAGGGCTTGGGCATGCGCCGCCAGCGTGGCAACCCGCTGCGTGCGTCGTCGGAAGTCCCGCAGGAGGGTCGTGCCACTTGCCATCGCCCCGGCAATGGGCACGAGGGGCGACCAGTCGACCCCGGACAGGAGCCAGGTGAGGGTGAGGCCGAGTGCGACCAGCACGAGCACCACGATGTTGACTTCTCCGGTCAGCAGGCCGCGCACCGAAGCATGAGTCGTTCGTGCCTCGGCTACGAGGGCATCGAGCTGCTCCGAGGACTCGGAGAGCAGCTCGGCCACGTCGCCGTTGGTCGCGTCGCCTCCCAGATCGGCCAGGATCTCGTCGGTGGCCTCGCGCAGCTCCTGCGCTTGCTCACCACCGATCACTCTCTTGACCTCCTCCCAGACGAGCTCGATCAGCCGCCCGCTCGAGCTGAGTCGAGTGACGTCGAGGCGCGCCTCATCGCGGCGCTCGCGCGCATCCGCCAGCGCCTTCCTCGCCGTCTTCTCGACTCGCTCGGCCTCGC
>JASJCN010000008.1 GCA_030065975.1 Myxococcota bacterium | reverse complement strand
GCAGGTTGCCCAGGTGCTCCATGGCCGACATGTCCCGGGTGGCCTCTCCGTGGGCGAGCATCGAGACGAGGTCCTCACCCGGCTCGGCGCGACGCTCGTCCCAGAGCCTCGAGAAGTAGTGGACGCACTCGAGGAGCTCCTCGCGCTTCTGGTCACCGGACTCGACCACGCCGCCGGGCTCCGGGATGGCGAACACGACGTCGGACCAGCGGGTGAGCTTGCGGCGATCCTCGAGGGGGAAGTCGAAGAGCGTCGCAAGCATGAGCGTGGTGAGCTCGATGGAGACGGTGTCCACCCAGTCGAAGGTCTCTCCCTCGGGCAGGGAGTCGAGCACCTGGCAGGTGCGCTCGCGGATCAGCGGCTCGAGCTTGGCCAGATTGCGGGGCGCGACGGACGGACGCACCGTCTTGCGCTGCTCGGTCTGGGTGGGCGGGTCCTGGGAGATGAAGGGGGGGTTCGTGCCCAGCCCGAGCGGGTTGGTGTCGGTGCCCGGCCGGAAGCCGAGGGTGATGCCGTGGGCGGACGAGAAGGTCTCCCAGTTGGAGCTGACCGTCTTGATGTCGTCGTACTTCGTGATCGACCAGTAGCGGCCCGCGGTCTCGATCTCGTTGAAGTGGACCGGGTCTTCCTTGCGCAGGCGCGCGAAGTAGTCGTGCCAGCGGTTCTCGCGGAAGAGGTGGGCGTTGAGCGGGTTGATGTCCTCGAGCGCGAGCTCGTGGGCCGGGGCGACGCCCTCGCCCTTGATCGCCTGCTCCTTCTCGGGGGTGATGATCCCGGTGTACGGCTGGCTCTGCTGGATGGCGGTCTCGCTCATGGTCTCACTCCTTGGTCCGGCCCGGGGCCAGCTCCATCAGGACTTGGATGATCTCTTCGCGGCTCGCGCGGTCGGGGTCCTCCACCCACCACGCGATGACGCGGACGAGCAGCGCGGCACGCGCCTGGGCCGCCGCGCCCGGGTGCAGCGCGATGCCGCGCTCGGGAAACACGCTCGCGTACCGCTCCTCGAGCGAGCCCGCGATCCGATCCTGGATCCGCTCGGCGAGCCCCGAGCTCTCGCCGCGATCGAAGACGGCGCGGATCAGGTTCCGGCGGCGCACGGCCACCTCGACCATGCGCTCGAGATCCCGGCGGAGCGCCTCCGCGCTCCCGCCGTCCGAACGCTCGGGGTCGGGCGTCGGGCGCATCTCTTCGAGGGCCGCATCGACCAGCTCCTCGAACAGCGCGTGCTTGTCGGGGAAGTGGAGATAGAAGGTGCCGGTGGCCACTCCGGCCCGGCGCGCGATGGCGCTGCTCGTGGCGGCGCGGACTCCCTCCTCGGCAAAGAGCTCGGTCCCGGCCTCGAGCAGCCGGCGGCGGGTCTCGAGGCGGCGCGTGGTGTGCCCGTTCCGAGAGGCCGGGCGCTCCGCGAGGATTTCTGACATGAAGTTCAGTTCATATATCAGCCGCGGCCGTCTCGCAACCGACACGAGGCGAGAATGAGGCGAAAAGCCTCATTCGGAGTGCAGTCGGCTGAGCCCGGGCCTCAGGCCGCGAGCCAGAGCACCACGAAGGTCGCGGCGCCCACGGCCATGCCGAAGGGGCGGCTCCCGGCCAGGTTCGGGAGCTGCCGGGCGAGCTCGGCTCCGGGCTGGCCACCGCGGGAGACGCCGAGCGCGATCGGGACCTCGAACTTCGCCGTCGCGGCGGCGCGGCTCGTCAGGGTCGCGACGAGCACGGCCCCGCTGGTGAGAGCCAGGGGAACCAGCGCCGCGGCCAGGAGGACGGCGGCCCAGGGAGCGAGGATGCCGCCCCAGCTCATCCACAGGAACTGCCGCGAGTCGTTCCGGTCCATGGCGAAGTCGAACATGAAGAAGTGTCGCCTGGGCTTCTCGAGGACGGGCGAGACCGAGCCGGACAGGCGGGCACCGGCGAAGTGACCCCACTCGTGGATCGTCGAGGAGATCACGTAGGCCGCAATGAGCGCGTTGGCGATCGCCGCGAACTGGGCGATGCCCAGGCCCGTCACCTGGGCCCAGGTCACCGCTGCGCCCCAGAGGGTGAGCGCGCCCATGACCATCGCGAAGTGGAAGCTCCCGATCTGCTTCATGCGCTCGCGGTCGATCGCGCGGGCGGCGTCTTCGAGGGCCGCCGCCTGCTCGGCGTCGAGGGTGGCTTCGGTCATGTCGGGTCTCCTTCGCTTACGCGCTCGAGGCCTGGCTTCGGGCCCTAGAGGCCGAGGGCCAGCCCGTCCTTGCGCCGGTCGCTGCCGCCGGCGAGCACGCCGTTGTCGAGGCGCTGGATCGCCTGCCCGCCCCCGAAGACGTCGGCCATCATCGCGCCGGGGTCGCCGACGTCGTGGCCGCGCTCGCGCAGCTGCTGGCCGATCGTTCCGCCCTCGCTGGCGGGGGCATCCGGCGTCTCCACCCGCACCGAGGCGCCGCCCTCGACGCGGAAGCGCGCGCGGTCGAGGGCCTCCTGGGGGTTCAGGCCATGGTCGATCACGTTGGACGCGAAGGCCAGGTGCGCCTGGGGCTGGACGTCGCCGCCCATGATCCCGAACGCCATCCACGGCTCGTCGCCGCGCATCAGCATGCCCGGGATGATCGTGTGGAAGGGCCGCTTGCGCGGAGCCAGCGCGCTCGGGTGGTCCGGGTCGAGGCGGAAGCCCGCTCCGCGACTCTGGAGCACCACGCCCGTGTCACCGCAGCACACGCCGCTCCCGAAGCCGGTGAAGAGGCTCTGGATGAACGAGACGAGATTGCCCTCGGCGTCGGCGGTGCAGAGGTAGACGGTGTCGCTCGCGAGACCGGGATCCGGGCCGGGCAGGGCGCGCTCGCCGACGAGCGCAGCGCGGCGCTTCGCGTAGCTCTTGTCGAGCAGGGCAGGGGTCGGCACGTCGGCGTGCTCGGGGTCGGCGATGTAGGCGTTGCGATCGGCGAAGGCCAGCTTGGTGGCCTCGATGCGGCGGTGCCACTCGAGGGCGGAGCCGGGCTGCGCCTCCTCGGGGTCGAAGCACTCGAGCACGTTGAGCCCGATCAGGGCGGCCAGGCCCTGCCCGTTGGGCGGGAGCTCCACCACGCGGGTCCCGCGATAGTCCGTCTCGATGGGGTCGACCCAGGTGGACTCGTGACTCGCAAGGTCCTCCGGCTCGAAGTAGCCGCCGAGCTCCCGCGAGGTCTCGACGATCGCGTCGGCCACCGGCCCGGTGTAGAAGCCGGCCGCGCCCTTGTCCGCGATGCGGCGCAGGGTGCCCGCGAGATCCGGCGAGCGGAACCACTCGCCCGCCCGGGGCGTGCGGCCCTCGGGCGAAAGCGCCCGCCTTGCGGCGTCGTTGCGGAAGACGCCCGAGCGCTCGAGGCCCCACCAGTAGTGGGCCACCAGCTCGGTCACGGGGAAGCCCTCTTCCGCGAGCCGGATGGCGGGCTCGAGCACGTCGCAGAGCGGCAGCGAGCCGTAGCGCTCGGAGAGCGTCTGCCAGGCGTGGACGGCCCCGGGCACCGTCGCCGAGAGGATCCCGCGCGGCTCGATGCGCTCGAGCCCGCGGCTCCGGTAGGCCTCGAGGGTGGCTCTTGCCGGCGCCCGGCCACTGCCGTTCAGGCCGACCAGACCACCCTCGCGAGCGGACCAGAAGAGCGCGAAGGCGTCGCCGCCGATGCCGGTCGACATCGGCTCGACCACGCAGAGGGCGGCGGACGTGGCGAGCGCCGCGTCGATCGCGTTGCCGCCCCGGGCGAGGATGGAGCGGCCGGCCTCGGCGGCCGCGGGAACGCTGGCGCAGACCATGCCTCCCCTGGAGAGCACACAGGAGCGCTCGCTCTTGAGCGGCGAGCTCGTGGTTCCGCGCCGGGTCGACAGCATCGGTCGAGCGTAGCTCGCCTGGCTGGTCCCGAGTTGGCCCCGGGAGGCTCTGCACCGGGTTCTCTACACGGGCCGCTGAGGCCCGAGAGCCACGTGTAGTCGATTGCTGCAGAGCTTCCCTAGGATCGGAAGCCATGCCGGGCCGCATCACCACGCACACCGAGGACGCCATTGGCTGGCTGGTCATGGACCACGCCGAGCGGCGCAACGCCATCACCGTCGACATGTGGAAGGCGATCCCCGATGCGGTCGCCACGCTCGTGGCCGACCCGGACGTGCGCGTCCTGGTGCTGCGGGGAGCCGGAGACGTGGCGTTCGTCTCGGGCGCCGACATCTCGGAGTTCGAGCGCAGCCGCACGGGCGGCGACGCCTCCGCGCTCTACGACACCGGGACGGCCCAGGCCTTCGCGGCGCTCACGAGCTGCAGGAAGCCCGTGATCGCCATGGTGCACGGCTTCTGCGTGGGGGGAGGCATGGCCCTGGCCCTGACCGCCGACCTGCGGATCTCGGCCGACGATGGGGTCTTCGCGATCCCGGCGGCCCGCCTGGGCCTCGGCTACCACGCCAGCGGCGTGGCGGCCCTGGTCGATCTGGTCGGCCCCTCGGTCGCCAAGGAGCTCTTCTTCACCGCTCGCCGGATCCAGGCTCCCGAGGCTCTGGCGCTCGGGCTGCTCAACGCGGTGCACCCCAAGGCCGAGCTGGAGGAGCGGGTCGCCGAGCTCGCCGGGCGCATCGCCGCCAACGCGCCGCTGCCCATGGAGTCGGTCAAGCGCGTGATCCTCGAGCTCGGGAAGGACCCGGCGCAGCGGGACGCCGAGGGGATCGAGGCGTCGATCCGGCGCTGCTTCGAGAGCGAGGACTACCAGGAAGGCGTCCGGGCCTTCCTGGAGAAGCGCGCTCCGGTCTTCCGGGGCCGCTGAGCCGGCCCCTGCTCGGGCCGGAAGGGCCCAGGCGGCTCGCCTCCGCGCCCCGGGCGTGTCGGCGTGCCCATAACCCCTCGTCTGGCGCTGGGAAATCGCATCATTCGCCTTGCGCGGGGCGAATCCGGTTCCCAAACTGTTCGAGGACTGCCGCTGGGGGGCTCGCAGCCGCCTCAGCCGTACGTGGAAACCGCCCGCCCCGAAGTCCAGCACTGGAACAGAACTGGAACAGGGGGGGCAACGGCATACCGGGAGGCGCAGCGAGAGCGGGTCCGGAGGGGTCACGCTCGAGATGCGCTGCCAGTCCGCAGAGGGGTTGAGCACCACATGGAGCGAGCACAGGTTTCGCGCTTCTTGATCGTCGCACTTCTGAGCAGCACGCTGGCCAGCGGCTGCGCCCTGTTCGGAGGCGGGGACGACGAGTCCGCCGGAACGGCGGGCAGCAGCACGAGCGGCGGCTTCGACAGCGGAGGCGGCACCATGGGCGGCGGTGGCGGTCTCGACTCGACCGACCAGCTCGCAACGGGTGCGGCCGTCGCCGAGCTCGAGGCGGTCTACTTCGACTTCGATCGCTCGCTCGTCCGCGACGATCAGAAGCCCAAGCTTCACTCCAACGCCCAGGCCATCAGCGCCGGCTCCTGGAGCACGGTCGTGATCGAGGGCCACTGCGACGAGCGCGGCAGCGAGGAGTACAACCTCGCCCTCGGCGAGCGCCGGGCCAACGCCGCCAAGCAGTACCTGATCGATTCCGGGGTCTCGGCCTCGCGCCTCGACACGGTGAGCTTCGGCGAGTCCAAGCCCTCGGTGCAGGGTCACGACGAGTCGGCCTGGCGCTGGAACCGCCGGGCGGAGTTCCGCGTCCTTCGCTAGCGCCCCGAGAGACGGATTCCGGCGGCCTTCGGCCCTGGGTCCGTCTCCCACCAACCTCCGCTAGCATGTCCCCGATTTCCCGTCGGGCGCGGTCGGCCTTCTGCCGACCGGCGCCGGCGGCCTAGGAATCGGGAGACCCGCAATGTCCCTTCATGGTGGAAAGCTCGCCGCCAAGGCTCTCAAGGAAGCCGGCGTCGAGGTCGTGTTCACGCTCTCGGGCGGCCACATCATGCCGCTCTACGACGGATGCATCGACGAAGGCATCAAGATCGTCGACGTCCGTCACGAGCAGGCCGCCGTCCACGCGGCCGACTCCTGGGCGCGCTGCAACCCCGGCAAGATCGGTGTCGCTGCCATCACCGCCGGGCCCGGCGTCACCGACGGCGTGACCGGCATCGCCAATGCCTGGCGCGCCAACTCACCGATCCTGGTCTTCGGCGGCCAGGGCCCGTTCGAGAACCTGCGCCGCGGCTCGCTCCAGGAGATGGACCACCTCGGCGTGGTGCGGCCCATCACGAAGTACTGCGACGCCATCTACCAGACCAAGCGGATTCCCGAGTACGTGGAGCTGGCGATCCGCCACGCGGTCTCGGGCATTCCCGGCCCGGCGTACCTCGAGATTCCCATGGACGTGTTCATGGGCCAGGCCGAAGAGGCCGAGTCGCCGGTGCCGCGCATCCGCACCGAGCCGCCGCGCATCTCCCCCGACCGCGACGAGGTGCGCAAGGCGATCGAGATCCTGCGCAGCTCCGAGCGCCCGATGCTGATGGCCGGCACGAGCGTCAAGTGGTCGAAGGCCTCGCCCGAGATGAACCGCTTCATCTCCGAGACCCACATCCCGACCTTCACCAACGGCATGGGTCGCGGCACCGTGCCGCCGGACTCGCCCGAGTTCCTGAACCGCTCGCGGCGCGACGCGCTGAAGCAGATCGACTGCATCCTGCTCGCGGGGACGCTGCTCGACTTCCGCATGCGCTTCGGCCAGACGATCCCGGCCGACGCCAAGATCATCCAGCTCGACATGGACGCCACGCTGATCGGACAGAACCGACAGACCGACGTCCCGCTGGTGGGCAACCTGGCCTGCTCCTTCGAGCTGCTCCTCGACGAGATGAAGCACCAGGGCGTGCAGCTCGACTTCTCGGGCTGGCGCGACCAGCTGCGCGAGATCGAGACCGAGGCCGAGGCCAAGGTCGAGGCCGCGCTCAACAGCGACGAGTCGCCCCTCGATCCCCAGCGCATGTGCCGCGAGGTGCGCGACTGGCTCGACACCCTGAACGATCCCATCGTGATCGGCGACGGCGGCGACATCGTGGCGACGGCCGCGAAGATCATCCCCGTGAAGGGCGAGGGCGCCTGGATGGATCCCGGCCCCCTCGGCACCCTCGGCGTGGGCATGCCCTTCGCGCTGGCGGCCCAGCTCGCCCACCCGGATCGCCCGGTCGTGATCATCTACGGCGACGGGTCCTTCGGGTTCAACGGCTTCGAGTTCGACACCGCCGTGCGCTTCGACCTGCCGATCATCGGGATCGTCGGGAACGACGGGGCCTGGGGGCAGATGATGCGGCCCCAGGGTGCCGTCTACGGCTGGGATCGCCTCGAGGGCGTGCTGCTCAACCGCACCCGCTACGACAAGGTGGTCGAGGCCCTCGGCGGCCACGGCGAGTACGTGACCGAGCCGGGCCAGATGCAGGGCGCTCTCGAGCGCGCCAAGGCCTCGGGCAAGCCCGCGCTGATCAACGTCGAGATCCGCCAGGACCGCGAGTACAAGGGCGGGATCTACGTCTAGCCCCGTCGCGGCCCGCGTCGGGTCGAGAGCAGCCGCACCGAGCAACGAGCGATGAGCGCCTCCGGGCTGGTTCGCGAAGAGCGGGGTCCCGAGACCTTCGGCCTGGACGCCGAGGTGCTCGGCACCCTCGCCGCGCGCCTCGGCCCCCTGGCCGTGGTGGACCTCGAGACCACGGGTCTGTCCGAGGATCCCGAGGCGAACATCCTCGAGTTCGGCGCGGTCCTGATCGACCCGGGTGCCGACCACCTGACGACGCTCTCGGTGCTGGTCGATCCCGGCCGCGCCGTGCCCCGTGCCGTCAAGCGGCTGACGGGTATCGACGAGAGCGACCTCGAGGGCGCGCCGGCCCTCGAGGACGTGGCCGACGAGCTCCGCCGTGCGCTCCGCGGTCGGGTGCTGATCGCCCACAACGCCGAGTTCGAGCAGGCCTTCCTCACGCGGGACCTGTCTCCGGACTTCGCGCGCGCGACCTTCCTCGACACGCTCGACCTGCTCTCGCTGACCCACCCCGACGCGCCGGACCTGCGGCTCGAGTCGTTCACGCGGATGATGTTCGAGACCGAGGAGCGCCACCGCGCGCTGTCGGACGCGCTCGACACGACCCGGGTCGTCTCGGCCGCGGGCCGCGGTGCCCGTCGCGGCGAGCTGCGCTTCGTCACCGCCCGCCGGGCCCTCGAGTCGTACGCCCACGAGTCGCCCTGGCTCGAGCTCCTGGCCAAGCCCGAGGCCGAGGTGGCGCCCGATCCGGTCGAGCAGGGCGCCTTCATCGCGGTCGGGCACAGCGACGAGCCGCCCGTCCCCTTCCACGAGGACGCGATCGCAGAGGTGCTGCGCGACGAGTCGCGCGGTCGCCGGCACTTCCCGGGCTACCGGGTGCGCGAGCAGCAGATCCAGCTGGCCCGGCGCTTCGCGCGCAACCTGGCCGACGAGGAGGTGCTGCTGCTCGAAGGCGGAACGGGGGTGGGGAAGTCGCTGGCGTATCTCGCGGCGCTGATTCCCTTCGCCATGGAGCGCGAGGCGGCCGGCGAGTCGGGGCCGCTCGTGGTGTCGACGCGCACGAAGCTGCTCCAGGACCAGCTCCTCTACAACGACATCGGCGCGGCCGCGCGCTTCCTCGGCTATCCGGAGCTGCGCGCCGCCTCGATCAAGGGGCGCGCCAACTACGCCTGTGCGCGCCGGCTCTCCGGCGCGCTCGCCGAGGGCCGCGAGCAGAGCATCTTCGCCGAGGACCGGATGGCCTACGCCGTGCTCGAGACCTGCGCGCGTACGCGGCCCCACGGCGAGATCGGAAACGTGCCCGCCGCGTTGATCCGGCGCTACCCGCCCCTGCGCGGCCTCCTGCGTCGCGCGGTGGCCGCACGCGCGGAGCAATGCACCCGCGAGCAGTGCGTGCGCAATCGCGACTGCCCCCTCGGCCGCAAGCGCCAGGCCCTGGGCGAAGCCCACCTGATCGTCGCCAACCACGATCTGCTCTTGCGCTGGCCGCCGGACTATCCGCCCTTCGAGCACGTGGTGGCCGACGAGGCCCACGAGCTCGGCGACGTGGCCGACGAGGTCTACGCCCAGGAGGTGCGGCCCGACCTCGTGATCGAGCGCTTCGACGAGATCTTCGGTCGACCGGCCGGGCCGCGGCGTCGCCGGGGCGAGTCGCTGCTCAGCGCGGAGCAGCGCAAGGGGCTCGAGTCCGACGCGCGCGCCTGGCGCCGCGACCTGCAGCAGGACCTCACCGCCCTCGGGCGCTGCCTGCGCGAGGAGGCGGGAGACTTCGGCGAGGTGCAGATCCCGGGCGGCCCGCAGCGCGCCGACGGGCGCGGCGGCCGCGAGCCGATCCGGCGGCCCGCCTTCGATCAGGCGGCGGGCGTCGGGAGCCGCGTCGCCGACCGACTCGAGCTCATCGCCGACCGCATCCCCGCCGCCGACGAGAGCGCGCCGGCGCTCCAGCGCGCGGTGGCCGATCTCCTCGAGGCGGCGAGCGGCCTGCGACTGGCCTTCGAGGATCCGCCGGATGCGGTCGCTGCCTTCGAGGGGGTGCTGCCGCCCTACGACCGCTGGCGGCTCGTCGTGCGTCCCGTCTCGCCTGCCGAGCCCTTCCACGCGGGCTTCCTGCAGGATCTGCGCTCCTTCGCCGGGGTGTCGGCGAGCCTCTTCGTCGGCGGCGACGCCTTTGCGTCGCTCGGAGATCTCGAGCTCGAGGAGCGCGCCGGCGAGCGCCTCCAGCGCGACCGCGTCGAGAGCCCGTTCCCGTACCGTGAGCACATGCGCGTGGTGGGCCTGCGCGGGAGCGACGACCCGGTGCGCCAGACGGCCGACGTGCTCGAGCTCCTGGCCCGGACGCTCGGCGGCCGCACCCTCGGGCTCTTCACCAGCCTGCGCCGCATGAACGCCGTGGCGGACGAGCTGGCCCTGCGCCTGCGCGACGAGGGCATCGACGTGCTCACGCCGCGCCGGGCCGCGGACGATCCCGCCGCCCTCGTGACGCGCTTCACGCGCGGCGCCGCCGTGCTGCTCGGGGCGCGGCGCTTCTGGCAGGGCGTGGACATCCCCGGCGACGCCCTGCAGGCCGTGGTGATCGAGAAGCTCCCCTTCGAGGTGCCGACGGAGCTGCGAAGGCGGCGCGACGACCGGCTCGAGGCGGCCGGGACCAATCCCTTCCAGCGCGTCTCCATGGGTCGCATGCTGCTGAACCTGAAGCAGATGGTGGGGCGTCTGATCCGCTCCGAGGACGATCGCGGCATCGCGGTGATCGTCGACAGCCGACCCGACAAGTTCTACTTCCGGCGCCTCGCCGAGGCGCTACCCCCTGGTTCGCGACCCATCGTGGCCCAGGTGGAGGATCTGCCCCGCCTGCTCCGCGAGGTGGGCATCGAGACGGCGCCGGACGAGCCGGGCTGAGCAGGCCGCGCCGAGCCCCCGGCCGCGCGAGCGAGGAGACGAGCATGACGACCATGACGAGTCTGGCGGGACGCATCGCCGTGGTGACCGGCGCCGGCACCGGCATCGGCCGGGCCGTGGCACAGCGGCTCGCCTCCGAGGGTGCGGCCGTCGCACTCCTCGGTCGCACCGTCTCGGCGCTCGAAGAGACGGCCGACGGCTGCACCGAGAAGACTCTGGTGCAGCCCGTCGACGTGGTCGACCGCGCGGCGGTGGACGCGGCCTTCGCCCAGGTGGCCGAGCGCCTCGGCGCCCCCTCCATCCTCGTCGCCAATGCGGGGATCGGCGGGCCCGACGTGCTCGACGGCGAGGACCGCTGGGACGCCATCGTGCGCACCAACCTCGACGGGGCGTACTTCTGCATGCGCGCCTTCGAGTCGGTGATGGGCGAGGCCCAGGCCGACGCCTATCGCCACGCCGTCGTGATCTCGTCGTGCGTCGCGCGCTTCGGCGTGCCGGGCATCGCGGCCTACAGCGCGGCCAAGGCGGGCCAGCTCGGCCTGGTGCGATCGATGGCGGCCGAGTGGGCGCCGGCCCGCGTGCTGGTCAACGCCATCTGCCCGGGCTGGGTCGACACCCAGATGGCCGTCGATCGCATGCAGGAGATGGCCGACGAGATGCAGCGCCCCTACGAGGAGGTGCGCGCCGAGCTGCTCTCCCAGGTGCCCCTCGACCGCATCAGCGAGCCGGAGGAGATCGCCGGCCTGGTCGCCTTCCTGTGCAGCGCCGATGGCGTGGCCTTCACGGGCCAGAGCTTCGACCCGAACAACGGCGCCTGGATGGGCTGAGCCGGGCCCAACCGGCTCCGTTCCACGCGACTTCTCGATCGCGGAGGAGGCGCGAGAGCGCGCCTTGACGCGCCCATTCCCTGTCAAGCGTCTGGAATGGCTGGAGTTTTTCGCCCTGGGTCATTCTCGTGACGCATTGCGCCAGGGCGTTGACAGCGCGTGACTCTTGGTCATCTTTCCCGCACCAAAAGATGACTCGTGGTCACTGACTCTGAGTCACCGTCAGTTTCGAGGGGGACTGAGAGTTGTCGACCGATCCCGAGCTGCGTCCGGCCGTCCAGCCGGCGGCCCGATTCGAGGACCAGCGATTCGACGAGAACGATTGGGCCGTGGTGCTCGGAGGCTCGAGCGGGTTCGGCCTGGCCACCGCGCGCAAGCTCGCCGCCCACGGCATGAACCTCTGTCTGGTGCATCGCGACCGGCGCTCGGTCGCGCGTCAAGTCGAGCCCGAGTTCGAGAAGCTCCGCTCGGCGGGCATCGTGGTGCAGACGCACAACGTCGATGCCCTGTCGGCCGAGGGCCGCGAGAGCGTGCTCGACGCCCTCGAGGAGCGACTGGGCGAGAGCGGTCGCGTGAAGGTGCTGCTTCACTCGGTCGCCTTCGGGAACCTGAAGCTGCTGGCACCCGAGGCGCCGCTTCGCGACGAGGCGGCGCCCGCCCTCGCCGACGCACTGGGCATCCCGGTCGAAGACCTGCGCGCCGCGGCCGATCGGCTCTTCGGTGAGGGCCACGACGCACTCGACGGTCTCGCCACGCCGCCGAGCTACGCGCCGCGCCTGCTCGAGGCGGAGGACTTCGCGCGCACCATCCACGCCATGGGAACGAGCCTGGTCGACTGGGTGCAGGACCTGCACGCGCGCGGGATGTTCGCCGACGACGCACGCACCTTCGGCCTCACCAGCGAGGGCAACGCACTGGCCTGGAAGGGCTACGCCGCGGTCTCGGCTGCGAAGGTCGCCCTCGAAGCGGCCGCGCGATCGATCGCCGCGGAGTTCGGCCCCCACGGCATCCGCTGCAACGTGCTGCAGCCGGGCGTGACGAGGACGCCGGCTCTCGCCGCGATCCCCGGCAGCGACCGCCTCGTGGCCGGCGCGCGTCGGCGCAACCCGCTGGGGCGGCTCACCACGCCCGAGGACGTCGCGGGCATGGTCTTCCTGCTCTCGCGTCCGGAGGCGGCCTGGGTGAACGGATCCGTGATCCGCGTCGACGGCGGCGAGCACGTCTCGGGAGTGAGCGCTTGAGCCTGCAGCTCCTCTCCCTGGGCCACGCCCATCCCGAGACCGAGATCAGCAACGCCTTCCTGGAGTCGCTCGACATCGGCACCTCGGACGCGTGGATCCTCGAGCGCGTGGGCATCCGCTCGCGCCGCAGCGTGCTGCCCCTCGACTACCTGCGCGAGACGCGCAATCGCGACGTGCGCGCGGCTCCCGAGGCCGCGGCCGAGGACAACGGTGCCCTCGGCGCACGGGCGGCCCGCATGGCCCTCGAGCGCGCGGGGCTCGCGCCGTCCGACATCGGCCTCGTCGTCGCCGGGGGGTCCGCGCCGAGCTCGCTCACGCCGGCCGACGCCTGCACCATCGCCGCGGAGCTCGGCATCGAGGCACCGGCCTTCGACGTGAGCTCGGCGTGCACCTCGTTCCTGGTGCAGCTCGACGTGCTCTCCCGCATGGCGCCGACCCTGCCCGACGCCGTGCTCGTGGTCGGCGTCGACACGCTGACCACCACCACGAGCTACGACGACCGCGCAGCGGCCGTGCTGTGGGGTGACGGGGCGGCGGCGGCCGTCGTCTCGCCGCGGCTGCGCGGCCGCGCCCGCGTGCTCTCGACCGAGGTCTGCTCGAGCCCGGCGGGCGCCGACAAGGTGCGCGTCCCACGCACGGGCCACTTCTCCCAGGACGGACGCGCGGTGCAGATGTTCGCGATCCGCAAGACGGCCGAGGGCTTCGAGCGCCTGCGCGAGGCCCACGCGGCGCCCGAGCGGAGCCTCCATCTCGTCGCCCATCAGGCGAACCTGCGCATGCTCGAGGCCGTCTGCCGCAAGTGCGAGATCGATCCCGCGCTGCATCACTCGAACGTGGCGTTGTTCGGCAACACCGGCGCACCGGGCTCGGCCTCGGTGGTGTCCCAGGCGTTCGAGAAGTGGACGCCGCGCGACGACGTGGCGCTGATCGGCGTCGGCGGAGGCCTCACCTGGGCGAGCCTGCTGCTGCGCTTCGAGGAGTCGGCATGAGCGAGACCCAGGTCGCACTCGTCACCGGAGCGGGGCGAGGAATCGGTGCCGCGTGCGCCCGTGCCCTCGGGGCCGAGGGGTTCCAGGTCGCCGTCCACTACCGCGGCAGCGCCGCCGCCGCCGAGGAGGTCGCGGCCAAGCTGCCCGATGCGTTCGCCATCGGTGCCGACCTCGCGGACTCCGAGGCCGTCGAAGGGCTCGTCGCGGAGCTCAAGGAGCGCTGCGGGCGCGTCGACGTGCTGGTGAACAACGCGGGCGTGAACAAGAACGCGCTCGTCGCCTCGATGAAGCTCGAGGACTACGACGCCGTCGCGGGGCTGACCCGAGGCACCTGGTACCTCACCAAGCTCGTGCTCCGGCGCTTCATGCTGCGCCAGAAGAGCGGGCGCATCATCAATCTGTCGAGCGTGGTGGGCCACACCGGAAATCCCGGCCAGTCGGCCTACACCATGGCGAAGGCCGGGCTCGACGCCTTCACCAAGTCGCTCTCCCAGGAGCTCGCGGGGCGTCCGATCCTGGTCAACTCCGTGGCACCCGGGTTCATCGAGACGGACATGACGGCCGAGCTCCCCGAGGCGGCGCGCGAGGCGATCCTCGCCCGGGTGCCCCTGGGCCGCATGGGAACGCCCGAGGAGGTGGCGGACGCCGTGCGCTGGCTCGCCACCGGCGCGAGCTACGTGCAGGGCAGCGTGCTCCACGTGAACGGAGGGCTCTTCGGTGGCTAGTCCCCCGACCCCTGCGGAGATCCTCGGCCGGATTCCCCAGCAGGAGCCCTTCCGCTTCGTCGACGAGATCCTCGAGATCGACGCCGACCACGCGGTGGGGGCCTATACCTGGCGCGAGGACCACGACTTCTACCGCGGGCACTTCCCCGGCGAGCCCGTGACGCCCGGAGTGCTCTTGATCGAGTGCATGGCCCAGACCGGCGTCGTGCCCCTGGCCCTGTACCTGGGTGCCGAGTCCGAGAAGCCCGGGCTTCCCTTCTTCACCGATGCCGCGGTCGACTTCTCCGGCGTGGTGCGGCCGGGCACGCGGGTGATCGTGCGTTCGAAGAAGCTCTTCTACCGGCGCGGCAAGCTGCGCGCCGAGTCCGAGATGCGAACCGAGGACGGCGCGCTCGTCTGCTCCGGAACGCTCTCCGGGATGGAGGTCTCCCGATGAGACGTCGCGTGGTCGTGACGGGTCTCGGCGTGGTGGCGCCCAACGCGAACGGCGTCGCCGACTTCGAGCTGGCGCTTCGCAAGGGCCGTTCGGGCATCCGCCATCAGCCGGGCATGGCCGAGCACGCGCTCGCGTGCCAGGTCGCCGGCGTGCCCCAGGGCGTGGACGAGCTGTGCCAGGCGAGCTTCGCCGAGGACGAGCTGCTGGCCATGAACTCGTCCCATCGGCACGCGGCGCTCGCCGCCCTCGAGGCCTGGACCGACGCGGGCCTCGAACGGCCGGATCCCGACGACGACCGGGTCGACTGGGAGGCCGGGGCCATCCTCGGGACGGGGATCGGCGGCATGGACACCATCGTCGAGCGCGTCGTGCCCCTCGTCTCCGCGGGGAAGGCGCGGAGGCTCGGCAGCACCGCCGTCGAGCAGGTGATGGCGAGCGGCGTCTCGGCGCGGCTCTCCGGCCTCTTTGCCCTCGGCAACCTCGTGACCACCAACTCGAGCGCCTGTGCGACGGGCGTCGAGGCCATCGCGCTCGGTGCGGACCGCATCCGCTCCGGCCAGGCCGAGCGCATGCTGTGTGGCGGCTCGGAAGGGGCGAGCGAGTACATCTGGGCGGGCTTCGACTCCATGCGCGTGCTGTGCCGCGGCTTCAACGACGAGCCCGCGCGCGCCTCGCGGCCGATGAGCGCCTCGGCTGGCGGCTTCGTGCCGGCGGCCGGAGCCGGCGTGCTGCTGCTCGAGAGCCTCGAGAGCGCCGCCCAGCGCGGCGCGCGCATCCACGCGGAGCTGGTCGGGGTCGCCTCGACCTGCGGCGGACATCGTGGCGGCGGAAGCATGACGGCACCCAACCCCGAGGGCGTGCGCCGCTGCATCGCCGGAGCCCTCGCCGACGGCGCCGTTTCCGCCGAAGAGATCGGCGCCATCAGCGGCCACCTGACCGCGACGGCGGCGGATCCGAGCGAGGTGCGTGCCTGGGCCGATGCGATCGGGTGTGCGCCCGAGGACCTGCCGCCGATCACCGCGACGAAGTCGCTGATCGGCCACGCCCTCGGCGCGGCCGGCGCGATCGAGGCCGTGGCCTCGGTGGTGATGCTCGAGCACGGCTTCGTGCACGCGTCGCAGAACTGCGAGGACCTGCACCCGGAGCTCGGCGCGTTCGAGTCGAGCATCGTGCGCGAGACGCGACCCATGGAAGCCCCCGTCCTCGTGAAGGCGGGCTTCGGGTTCGGAGACGTGAACGCCGCAGTGGCATTTCGACGGGCCCGACGGGCCTGACGGGCCCGACGGGTCCGAACCAACGACCAGAAGAGCAAGGAGAGAGAACGATGGAGTCTGCACAGATCGGCGAGCGGGTGGCGAAGATCCTGGAGCCCTACGTGAAGGACACCGACGCGTTCGCGAAGCGGTCCGACACCACGAAGATCCTCGACGACCTCAAGGTCAACTCGGCGCGCCTGGTGGACGTCATCCTGGCGTTCGAGGACGAGTTCGACATCGAGATCGCGGACGAAGACGTCGACGACGTCGAGACCCTCGGCGACTGCGTGCGCCTGATCGCGGCCCGTCTCTCGTAGGCTCCGGGCGCGCCGCCCGGCAAAGCCTAGACTTCCGCCTTCTCCCGCGTCCTCCCGACAATGGGATCCACCATGACCGAGCCCCTCGGTCGGGGCGAGCTTCGAGCCCTGGCCATCCAACGCCACGCCTCCGCCGTCCTGGCGCCGCTCTGGGTCACGCTCTGCCTGATCTGGATGCGGAGCCGCGGCTGGAAGCTCGAGGGCGCGGACGAGACCCGCGAGCTGTTCCGACGCCTGCGGCGCGAGTCGTCCCAGCCGATCATGGTGTGTGCGAACCACCTGACCCTGGTGGACTCGTTCCTGATCGCCTGGGCGCTCGGTGATCTCGGGAGCTTCCTCCGCAGGCCGTCCTCGATTCCGTGGAACACACCCGAGACGCGGAACTTCGCCCACGGCTTCTGGCAGCGGGCGCTCGCCTGGATGGCGCGCTGTCTCCCCGTGACCCGCGGCGGCGACCGCAGCGACGTGGCGAAGACGCTGGCGCGCGTGGGCTACGTGCTCGAGCGCGGCGACCCGGTGCTGATGTTTCCCGAGGGCGGACGCAGCCGCAGCGGGCGGGTGGATCCGAAGTCGGGCGCGTGGGGGGTCGGGCGACTGGTTCGCGCCGTCCCCGACTGCCGCGTGCTGTGCCTGTACCTGCGGGGCCACTCCCAGCAGAGCTGGTCGTCCCTGCCGAAGAGGGGCGAGCGCTTTCACGTCTCCGCGGTGACCCTCGAGCCGAAGAGCGATCGCCGGGGGCTGCGCGCCTCGGTCGAGGTCGCGCGCCAGATCACCCGGCGCCTCTCCGAGATGGAGGAGCAGGTGCTCGGCGCCCCGGAGCCGGGCTCGTGACCCGGCCGCTCATCGGAAACGACGTGGTGGATCTGCGCGACCCCGAGGCGCGACCGGGCGCGAGCCATCCGCGCTTCGAGCGGCGCGTCTTCGGAGATCGTGAACGACGTTCGATCGAGGCGTCCGCCTGCCGGGAGCGTTCGCTCTGGGCGCACTGGGCGGCGAAGGAGGCGGCCTTCAAGGCGCTACGCCGCCAGCGCCCGGATCTTCCCTTCCACCCACGGGGCTTCGAGGTGTCGCTCCGGGGCCGGCTTCGCCCGCGGGTCTCCTCGCTGCTTCGCGGCGACGTCCGCGTGTCGGGGCTCTCGCTCCCCGTCTTCGCCCGGATCGACGCCGAGCGCGTGCACGCCTGGGTCGGAGGCGCCACCCAGGTCGCCGCGGAGCGGATCCGGCCCGGCGCCTGCCCCTCCGAGTCGGCCCGGGCTCTCGCGCTGGCCATGGCCAGGACGCGATTTCCCGGCGAAGCTCTGCGCGTCGAACGCGAAGATCGGATTCCCACCCTGGTGCGGACACCCTTCCGAACGACCGCCGCCTCGAACGACGACGTGGGCTCCGCTCGCGAGCCGGACGTCTGCCGCGTCCCGCTCTCGCTCTCGCATCACGGCCGCTTCGTGGCCTGCGCGATCGGCGCGCTCGAGGCCGCGGCATGAGTGACTCCGGCACGCGGACGCTCCGCCGCGTCGGGATCCTGAATCGCGGCGAGCCCGCCATGCGCTGTCTGCGCACGCTGAAGGCACTGCGGCGCAGGGAGGGCCTCCCGCTCGAAGGCATCGCCTTCCACACGGACGTGGATCGCGACGCCCCCTTCGTGCGCCACGCGGACGCCGCCTTCCGACTCGACGCGCCCGACGGCGACACCGCCGCCTGGCTGGATCACGACGGACTGATCGATGCGCTGCTGCGCGCGCGCTGCGACGCCGTGTGGCCCGGCTGGGGCTTCGTCTCCGAGGATGCGCGCTTCGTCGAGCGGGTCCGCGCGGCCGGCATCGTGTTCCTCGGCCCCTCTCCCGAGGCCATGCGCGGCCTGGGCGACAAGGTGGGCTCGAAGGAGATCGCCGAGGCCGCCGGCGTGCCCGTGATCCCGTGGAGCGGCGGGGTGGTGTCCGACTTCGAGGCGGCGCGCGAGGCCGCCGCCGGGCTCGGGCATCCCCTGGTCGTGAAGGCCGCCGCCGGCGGGGGAGGGCGCGGGATCCGGATGGTCGAGACGTCCGAGGGCCTGGAAGAGGCGTTCCGGTCGGCCGCCTCGGAGGCCCGCACCGCGTTCGGGGACGACCGCCTCTTCCTCGAGCGCCGCATCGACGGCGGGCGCCACGTCGAGGTGCAGATCGTCGCGGACGCCCACGGGAACGTGCACGCTCTCGGCTGCCGCGACTGCTCGGTCCAGCGGCGACACCAGAAGGTGGTCGAGGAGGCGCCGCCGCCGGGGCTCTCCGCGGGATTGCGCGCACGGCTCGAGGAGTCGGCCGTGCAGCTCGCGCGGGCCGTCGACTATCAGGGCGCCGGGACCGTCGAGTTCCTCGTGGCCGGCGACGACTACTACCTGCTCGAGATGAATCCGCGCCTGCAGGTCGAGCACGGCGTCACCGAGGCGCTCACCGGCCTCGATCTCGTCGAGCTGCAGATCCGCATCGGGAGGGGCGAGAGCCTGGCGGATCTCGAGATCCGCGAGTCCGGCGCGGCCATGGAGGTACGGCTGTGTGCCGAGGATCCGGCCGCGGGCTTCCTGCCGGCGCCGGGCCGCGTGGCGCGCTTCGATCCCGCCTTCGGGCCGCGCCTGCGCATCGACACGGGCGTGGTGGCCGGCAGCGTCGTGCCCGCGGCGTTCGACTCGCTGATCGCGAAGATCATCGCCGTCGGCGACACGCGCGAGGCCGCGCGCGCACGTCTCGCGGCCGCGCTCTCCGACACCGAGGTGGTGGTCGAGGGAGGCACCACCAATCGCGGCTACCTGGCCGCGATCCTGGACCACGCGGACTTCCGCGCCGGCGGCGTCGACGTCGCCTGGCTCGACCGCACGCCGGTGGTCGCCGCCGACCCCGAGCGCCAGGCCCTCGCCCTCGTGACCGCCGCAATCCTGCGTTACCAGCAGCGCCGCGCCGCCCAGCGCATCAACTTCTACGCCGACCCGAGCCTGGCCTCGGGCGATCGCATCCCGGTGTCGAGCGGCCTCGACGTCGACCTCGAGCAGGGCGGCCAGCAGGTGCGTCTCCAGGTGCTGGCGCTCGGAGCCTGGCGCTACCGCGTCCGGCTCGACGACCGCGTCGTGCACGTCCGGCTGCGCGAGGAGGACGCACACGCCGCCCGCCTCGAGGCCATGGGGGCCTCCCATCGGGTGCTGCACGACGTGAGCGAGGCCGGCGTCCGCGTCGAGATCGAGGGCGTGCCCTACCGCTTCGGCTTCCAGTCCGCCGGGCAGGTCCGCGCGGCCGCGCCCGCCCTGGTGGTGGCCATCCACGTGCAGCCCGGCGACAGCGTGCGGGCGGGCCAGCGCCTGGGGCTGCTCGAGGCGATGAAGGTCGAGGTCGGCTTCGACGCGCCGATCACCGGCGTGGTCAGCGAGATCCGCGTCTCTCGCGGCCAACAGGTGGCGGCTGGCGAGGTGGTGTTGGTGATCGACGCCGCCGAGAGTCAGACCGACGCCGAGGCGCCGAAGGCACAGGCCCTCGAGCTCCATCAGGAGGCGGATCCCATCGCGGCGCTGTTCCGGCCCGCGGACGAGAACCCCCTCGGCACGCCGGATCTCGCCTCGGCCTGTGGCCTGGGCGAGGACGCGCGGCGCGCGGCCGTGTCGGCCATGCGCGACGAGATCCGCCGGGTGCTGATGGGCTACGACGCGGACCCCGAGCGCACCGAGAGCCTGGCCCGGCTCCTCGATGCGCCGCTCCCCGAGTCGTTGCCCGAGCGCTTCGGCAGCCAGCTCTCGGGCCTGCGCGAGGAGCTCGTGCTCTTCGCCGACGTGGCGAGCCTCTTCGTCCGCTCGCCGGAGACCTCGGTCTCCGGATCGACCGGCCCGTCCAACTACGCGCGTCTGCAGCAGGTGGCGCGCCGCATCCACGCGGCGGGCTCGGGCGTCGACGAGGCGTTCCTCGATCGCGTGCGCTGCGCGCTCGCCCACTACGGCGTCGACAGCCTCGAGCCGAGCGACGCCCTCGAGCGCGCCTTCCTGCGCCTGCTGGCCTCCCAGCGCGTGCCCCAGCGACGCGACCGGCTGGTGGCGTCGCTCTTGCGCCACGTGACCGCGCTCGCGCGGAGCGGGCAGCACCTGGAGGACGCGCGCGCTCTCGAGGCGGCGCTCGGTCGGATCGCGACGCTGCGCGGAACGGTGGGCCACGAGGTCGCCGATGCGGCCATCGAGGCGCGCTACGTGATCTTCGACGGGCCCCAGGCCAGCCATCGCGCCGAGCACGCGAGCAAGGCCCTGGCGAGCTGGCTCGAGGCGGCCGAGGCCGAGCCCACGGCGCCGCCCGATCTCGTGCTGCGGGAGCTGGCCGATGCGCCGGCGCCGGTGTTCGAGCGGGTCGGTCGCTGGCTCGCCGACCCCGACCCGCGGCGCCGCTCGATCGCGCTCTCGGTCCACGTGCGAAGGCTCTATGCGCCCGCGATCCCCTCGCGCGAGGCCGCGGTGCAGGTCGAGGGCGGCTGGATCGAGCGGCTCGATCTGCCCGGCGGACGCACCATCCTGGCCGGCACGTGCGAGGCCGGCAACGAGAAGAACGCGCTCGCGGGCCTGGTCCAGGCGGCCGAGCGCGAGCGCGAGAACCACGAGTGGCCGGCCGCCTTCGCCATCGAGCTCTTCGTGCGGGGCGATCCCGAGGCGGCGACTTCGCTCTCCGACTGCGCCGTGGCCCTCGGTCACGGGCTTCCGTGCGCGCGCTTCACCCGCACCCTGGTGGCGCCCGCCGGCGAGCCGCCCCACCAGACCCTGGTGCCCTCGCCCGAGGGCTACCGGCTGGAGGAGACGCTCCGGGGCGTGCACCCGGCGGCCAGCGAACGGGTCGGCCTGGGACGGCTCGCCGAGTTCGATCTCGAGCTCCTGAGCGCTCGCGACGACGTCTACGGCTTCGCGGCGCGAAGCCGTGCACTGCCCTCGGACGAGCGCATCGTGGTGCTGGCCGAGGTACGGAGCCGGACGCCCGACCTCGGAACCGAGGCGCGGCTCCACGTGCCGGCCTTCGAGCACGTCTTCAACGAGGCGACCCGTACGCTGCGTCTGCAGCTCGGCCTGCGCGACCCGAAGCGGCGGCTGCAGTGGAACCGCATCGCGATCCACGTGATCCCGGACATCGAGCTCCCCCGCGAGACGGTCTCCCAGCTGATCTCGAGGCTGGCGCC
Source organism: Myxococcota bacterium (assembly GCA_030065975.1). GTDB lineage: Bacteria > Myxococcota_A > UBA9160 > UBA9160 > UBA6930 > JASJCN01. The sequence goes on along the minus strand of JASJCN010000008.1, from coordinate 44,330 downwards.
GGCCACGCGCAACCTGGGCCTCGAGAAGGTGCTGGTGCGGCTGCACCTGCTCGACCCCGAGGCGCCCGAGCGTCCCGCGCGCGATCTCGAGGTCGTGATCTCGGACGTGAGCGGGCAGAACCTGACGGTCGACTGGCGCGACGCGCGCGACGCGCCGCTCGAGCCGGCCGACGAGAGCGAGCGTCGGGTCGCCGAGGCCCGCCGTCGCCGCCTCGTGTATCCCTACGAGATCATCCGCATGCTCACCGGCGCCGCCGGCCAGAACGCCGTCGGCACGGCGCCGGAGACCGGTGCCGGGATCCCGGCCGGAAGCTTCGAGGAGTACGACCTCGACGAGGACGCGCCCTCGAACCGCCCGCGCAGCGTGGCCGAGCGCTCCTACGGCGGAAACGAGGCGGGCGTCGTGTTCGGCCTGATCCGGACGCCCACCGAGGGGATCCCCGAAGGCATGGAACGCGTGCTGCTGCTGTCGGATCCGACCCGGGGCATGGGCTCCCTCGCCGACGCCGAGTGCGACCGCATCGTGGCCGCCCTCGATCTCGCCGAGGAGCGTGGCGTTCCCGTCGACTGGGTGCCGATCTCGAGCGGCGCCAGGATCGCGCTCGACAGCGGGACCGAGAACCTCGACGCCACCGCCCGTGTGGTGCGCCGCATCGTCGAGTTCACCGGCCGCGGCGGCGTGATCCACGTGATCGTCTCCGGCGTGAACGTGGGCGCCCAGAGCTACTTCGACGCCCTGGCGACGATGGGTCAGACCACCAAGGGCATCCTGATCATGACCGAGGGCGGCTCCATGGTGCTGACCGGGCGAGCGGCCCTCGAGGCTTCGGGGTCGGTCTCGGCCGAGGACGAGATCGCGATCGGTGGGCACGAGCGGGTGATGGGCCCGAACGGCGAGGCCCAGGTGCGCGCACGCGACCTGCGAGAGGCGCTGCGGATCCTCCACGCCCACCACGAGATCACCTACGTGGTGCCCGGCGAGTCCGGGCCGCGCCGTCAGGAGAGCGTCGACCCGATCGACCGCGATCCCTGCCTCGCGCCCGTCGAAGACGCGGCCTGCGGCTTCCGCACCGTGGGCGAGATCTTCGACGACGAGACGAACCCGGCGCGCAAGCGCCCCTTCCCCATGCGTTCGGTGATGGCGGCGGTGGTCGACGAGGACGCGCCGCGCCTCGAGCGCTGGGAGGACTGGGTCGGGGCCGAGACGGCCATCGTGTGGGAGACGCGGCTCGGCGGCCACGCCGTCTCGCTCATCGGGATCGAGAGCCAGGCGATCGCTCGCCAGGGACACCGGCCGGTGGACGGCCCCGCCGAGTGGAACGGCGGAACCCTCTTCCCCGGCTCGTCGAAGAAGGTGGCGCGCGCCCTGCGCTCGGCGAGCGGCAGCCGCCCGGCCGTGGTGCTCGCGAACCTCTCCGGCTTCGACGGCTCCCCCGAGTCGATGCGCAAGCTGCAGCTCGAGTACGGCGCCGAGATCGCGCGGGCCGTGACGGAGTTCCGCGGGCCGATCCTCTTCCTGGTCGTGTCCCGCTACCACGGCGGCGCCTACGTGGTCTTCTCGCGCTCGCTGAACCCGCGCCTGCGCGTGGCGGCACTCACGGGATCCTACGCATCGGTGATCGGAGGCAGCGCGGCCGCGACCGCCGTCTTCGGCCGGGAGGTGAAGGCCCGGGCCGAAGCCGACCCCCGCGTGCGCGAGCTCCGCGCCCGGGCGGCGCGCAGCCGACGCAGCGAGGATCAGGCGGAGCTCGCCCAGAAGCTCGCCGGGGTGACGCTCGAGAAGCAGGCGGAGCTCGCCGCCGAGTTCGACGCCATCCACTCCGTGGAGCGGGCCCGCGACGTCGGGTCCATCGAGACCCTGGTGCCGCCGGCCGAGATGCGCCGCTGGCTGATCGAGAGGCTGGACGAGGGGCCCTGAGGAAGCCCTGCGGAACCCGACAGGAAGCGGCCAGGGGTGCCGATACCAGTTCGGGTGCCGGGTCGCAGGGCTCCCCTGCGACGCCTATCCTCCGAGTTCCCATGAAGCGAAACCGCCGCAAGAGCAAGAGCCGCCGATCCGTTGGATCCGGTGAGATCGCGCCGATCCTGACTCCGGGAGAGCAGGACGCCATGCGCGAGGCGGGGAGCTTCGCGTCGGGCCTGCTCGACATCGTGGCCAGCGAGATCCGCGTGGGCATGACCACGGCGGAGATCGATCGCATCGTGGACGAGGCGACCCGCGCCCGCGGCGCGCGCAGCGCCCCCCACGGCTACGGCGGCCGCTTCGGCGGGACGCCGCCCTTCCCGGGCCACTGCTGTACCTCGGTGAACGACGTGGTCTGCCACGGCATTCCGGACGAGGGCCACGTGCTCCGTGACGGCGACATGGTGAACGTGGACGTCACCCCGGTGGTCGACGGCTTCCACGGCGACACCTCGCGCACGTTCCTGATCGGCGACGTGGCCCCGAAGGCGCGTCGCCTGGCCGCCGACACCTGGCACGCCATGTGGCTCGGCATCCGCGCCATCAAGCCCGGCGCGCGCACGGGCGACATCGGCCACGCCATCCAGTCCTTCGCCGAGGCCCAGGGCTACTCGGTGGTTCGCGAGTTCACCGGACACGGGCTCGGCCGCGAGTTCCACACGGCGCCGACCATCCTCCACTACGGGACGCCCGGCTCGGGCGACGAGCTGCGCCCCGGGATGGCCTTCACCGTCGAGCCGATGATCAACCTCGGCCACTGGAAGACCGAGATCCAGGACGACGGCTGGACGGCGCTCACGAGCGACGGCAGCCTCTCGGCCCAGTGGGAGCACTCCTGCCTGGTGACCGAGGACGGGGTCGAGGTGCTGACCCTGGGCAAGGACGAGCAGCCTCCGGCCTGAGGGCTCGCCTAACAGCGGCTTCGCCCGCACCGTCCTTCGCTTGCGATGGAGCGCTCTCCCGCTCGCTCTGCTAGTCGTTGGAAGGGGAGGGCGCAGCCTTGGCGGCATCCATCCGGTATCGCGAGCTCGGCGACTACAAGTACCAGCTCATGGAGCGCTACGTCCACGAGACGGGCTGGGAGCTCCCGGAGCGGGTGGTGAGCCCCGGCGGCTGGGTCTCGCTCACGCGGAGCGGGCGCCTCACCCTGAAGAAGGGCTACGCATGGGACGGCCCGAGCGGCCCGACCATCGACACGAAGGACTTCCTGCGCGGCTCGCTGGTCCACGATGCCTGCTACCAGCTCATGCGCGAGCGGCTCCTCCCGGGGCGACGGCGCAAGCCGGCGGACGTGCTCTTGTGGCTGATCTGCCTCGAGGACGGGATGCCCAAGCCGCGGGCCGACTACGTCTACCACGCGGTGCGCGTCTTCGGGGGGAGGGCGGCGCGCCCGCCCCGGAGGCCTCGGAGCCAGATCCTGGTCGCTCCCTGAGTCGACCGGATCAGGCCTCGGTGCCCCGCCGACGCGAGGCCTAGGCGCCCCGGCGCCGCGAGGCCTAGGCGCCTCGGCGCCGCGAGGCATAGGGCCGGGGCTCGCCCTCGGGCTGGGTGCGCCAGCGTCGGTGGCTCCAGGTCCACTGCTCGGGCGCCTCGCGGATGGCCGCCTCGATCACGCGGGTCACCCGGGCCACGTTCTCGCGGATGGCCTCGGGGTCGGATGCCGCCTCCTTGCCGCGGAGCAGGTCGAGGGGCGGGCTCACGCGGACCAGGTGGTGCCGGCCGTCGGGCTTGCGGAACAGGAAGGCCGTCATCACCGGCGCGCCCGTGCGCATGGCGATGCGGATCGGCCCGCTGCGCGTGCAGGCGAGCCGGCCGAAGAAGGGGACGAAGACGCCCTCGTTGCGCGGCGTGTTCTGGTCGAGGGGTGCCACCAGCAGTCGACCGTCCTTGATCGCGCGGAGCGCGGCACGTGCGGCGTTTCCGCGGCCGAGCAGCTCGGCGCCGCCGGCTCCGCGATGGCGCTCCACCAGGGCCCCGAGCCCCGAGTCGTCGCGATCGCGCTGGACGATCGAGAGCGGGAAGCCCGCGGCGCTCATCGCCACCGCCAGGAGCTCCCAGTTGCCGAGGTGGGCCGTGATGAGGACGACGCCTCCAGTGGGCGAGGCCTCGCGGGCCGGGGCGTAGTGCTCGATCCCCTGGGCCTCGACCCGCTCGCCGAGCGACTCCTCGGCGATGCGACCGAGCAGCGCGAACTCCACCACGCAGCGCGCGGCGTTGGCGAACGACGCCGCGCAGACGCGCTGGCGCTCGTCCTCGCTCCACTCGGGAAACGCCACGCGCAGGTTCGCGAGCGCGGTCGCCACTCGCGGTGCACCGAGCGTCGACCACGCCGCGCCGAACGCGCTCGCGGCCTGCATCGAGAACTCCTCGGGCAGCCGGGCCAGGAGGTCCAGGGTCGCGCCGGCCGCGAGGCTCACCGGACTTCGCGGGGCCTCCTGGGCTCGCTGGTCGGACAGGGAGCGCTAGCCCTGCCGCTCGCGACGGATGCGTACGCCCGCGTACTCGAGCACGCCCGAGATCGGCTTCGGCTTCCGCACGGTGACGGTGATGGCATCGGCGCCGAACTTGCCCAGCACGGCGTCGGCGATGCGCGCCGCCAGGGCCTCGACCAGCTTGTGGTCCTGGTTCGCGGCGATGTCCTCGACCACCTCGAAGATGTGCTTGTAGTGGATGGTCTGGCCGATGCGATCGCTGCGACCCGACGCGTGGAGGTCGGTCTCGACCTCGAGGTCCAGGGTCACGGGCCGGCGCATGCGGCGCTCGGCGGCGGTCACGCCGAGGGCGGCGGGGATCTGGATCCCCTCCAACAGGATGACGTCGGGGACGACGTGGGGAACGGCGTCCGGGCGGTCGGGGGAGTCGGCCATCCCGGGAGGGTAGCCATTGACGCCCGGCCAGGGAGGTTCGAAGCTCCGCCAACTGGAGGACCCCCCGGATGTCTCTCGATGCCCTCGCTAGAAGGGAGGCGGCGCATTTCCTTCCCGTCGTGAACCGCATGCCCATCGCCATCGAGCGCGGCCTGGGCTCGCGTGTGTTCGACGTGGACGGGCGCGAGTACGTCGATCTCACGGCGGGCTGGGGCGTCTGCTGCATCGGGCACTGCCACCCGGAGCTGGTCGACGCCATCCGCGACCAGGCGGGTCGGCTGATGCAGACGACCAACCTCTTCTACACGCTGCCCCAGCTCGACGTGGCGGATCAGCTGGCCCAGCTGACCCCGGCGGGCGTCACCCGGAGCTTCCTGGTGAGCTCGGGCGCCGAGGCCGTCGAGGGCGCCCTGAAGATGGCCCATCGGGCCACCGGCCGACGCAAGTTCGTGTCGACGAACCAGTCGTTCCACGGCCGCACCCTGGGCGCCCTGGCCGTGATCGGGCAGCCCAAGCATCGCGATGCCTATCGCGACCTGCTTGCGGAGCCCGTAGTGGTGCCCTTCGGCGATCTTTCCGCGGCGCGCGCCGCCATCGACGGCGAGACCGCGGCGTTCATCGTCGAGCCGGTGCAGGGCGAGGGCGGCGTGAACGTCGCACCCTCGGGATACCTCGCCGGTGTCCGCGGTCTGTGTCACGAGCACGGCGCGCTCTTCATCCTCGACGAGATCCAGACGGGCATCGGCCGCACGGGCCGCATGCTGGCGCTCGAGCACGACGCGGTGGAGCCGGACATCCTCACCCTCGGCAAGGGGCTCGGGGGCGGCTTCCCGGTGGCGGCGTTCCTGTGCACCGAGACGGTGGCGGGCACGGTCTCCCTCGGCGACCACGGGGGCACCTACGCCGGCAATCCCCTCGCTGCGGCCGCGGTGCGCGCCGTGCTCGAGGTGGTGACGCGGGAGAAGCTCGCGGAGCGGGCGGCCGACGTCGGTGAGCGCCTGCACGCGCGCCTCGCGCGCTTCGCCGCGGAGCATCCGGAGAAGGCGGAGGCGGCACGCGGCCGCGGGCTGCTCCAGGGCCTGGTGCTCGCCGACACCGAGCGCGCCGCCGGCCTGCCGCTGCGTGCGCTCGAGTCGGGCATGCTCGTCAACGTGACGGCCGGCAACGTGATGCGCCTCTTCCCGGCGCTCAACATCCCCGAGGACGAGCTCTTCGAGAGCGTGGAGCGACTCCTCGAGCTGATCTGAGAGAGAAACCGATCCGTAGACCCGGGAATTGGTGGCCAATTTCCGGGCCCGCTACTCTGGTTTCTCCCACGCCGGACCTCCGCTGCGTCTGCCCGAACGCCAGCGCACCCCGTTCCGCGCACCTCCTGCCCGCGGACCGACCCGAACCCCACCCATCGACCCCTACTCCTCTGGAGGACCCCATGGCCCGCGATGTCGAGGCGCGACCGGCCGTCACCCTGGCCGAGTCGTCCCTCTCGGAGATGTCCAAGAACGAGCGAATCAAGGTCGCGAGCCGGGGGCTCTTCTACGTCGACGACGGCAAGAGCCGCCACAGCTTCCTCGACGAGGTGGAGGCACTCGAGAAGGGCGAGGCCGAGACCCTGGGCAGCACCGCCAAGGAGCTCTCGAAGTTCTTCGGCGTCTACAAGCAGCAAGGGCGCGGCGAGCGCGGCAAGAAGACCGACGACTACTTCTTCATGGTGCGCATCCGCAACCCGGGCGGCGGGCGCCTCTCGCCGGCCCAGTGGCTGGCGATCGACGATGCCGCCGAGCAGTTCGCCGACGGCACCGTGCGCATCACCTCGCGCCAGGCCGTGCAGTACCACCACGTCTACGGCCCGTCGCTCGCGCCGCTGATCCGCCACCTGAACCGCAGCTACGCCGATCGCGGCACGCTCTCGGCCTGCGGCGACGTGAACCGCAACGTGATGGCGTCGCCCGTCGATGGGCTCGACCCCGCCGCCAAACCGCGCCTCTCCGAGCTGGCGGTCGAGATCGCCGATGCCCTGGCGCCGCAGTCGAGCGCCTACTTCCAGGTCTTCGTCTCCGACGAGGAGGGCCGCAACGCCGGGCCGGTGAACCCCGAGGAGCCGCTCTACGGCGAGCACTACCTGCCCCGCAAGTTCAAGATCGGGATCGCCCATCCGGGCGACAACTCCGTGGACGTGCTGACCCAGGACATCGGGCTCGTGCCCGCCGACGCCGATGGAGAGAGCTTCGACTTCTACACCGGCGGCGGCCTCGGGATGACCCACAACAACCCGAAGACCGCCCCGCATCTGGGCCTCTACATCGGCCGCATCCCGCGCGACCAGATCGTCGAGGCCTGCCGCGCGATCGTGCTGCTCCAGAAGACCCACGGCGAGCGCAAGGACCGCAAGCAGGCGCGCTGGAAGTACACGATCCGCCGCATCGGAGCCGACGCCGTCACCGCGGCGCTGCGCAGCGTGCACGGCATCGAGGTGGAGGACGTCCCGGCGGCGCCGCTCCCGCCCATGCAGCTCCACCTGGGCTGGCACGAGCAGCGCGGCGGCGGCCACTACTACGGGCTCTCGGTCGAGTCCGGGCGCCTCAAGGGGGCCCAGCGGGCCGCCGTGCGCGAGGCCGTCGAGACCCTCGGCCTCTCGGTGACGCTCACGCCCCAGCAGGACCTGATCCTCTCGGGCGTGCAGGACCGGGCGGCCCTCGAGGCCATCCTGGATCGCCACGGGGCGGTCCGACCCGAACAGGTGTCCACCGTGCGGGCCAACGCCATGGCGTGCCCGGCGAAGCCCACCTGCGGCCTCGCCATGACCGACGCGGAGAACATCCTGCCGGTCTGGTGCGATGCCATCGAAGAAGCGGGCCTCGGCGACACCGACGTGGTGATCCGGGTGACCGGCTGCCCCAACAACTGCGCCCGCCCGCCGAGCGCCGAGATCGGCATCTACGGGTACGGCAAGAACGACCACGTGGTGCTCGTGGGCGGGGCCCGCGAGGGCAGCCGGCTGGCCACCCCGCTCTATCCCCGCATCTCGGGCGAGAAGATCACCGAGGCGCTGGTCGGCATCTGCCGGGCCATCCGCGATCACAACCCCGAAGGCCTTCCGGCCGGCGACTTCCTGCACCGGACCGATCCCGACACCCTCCGGGGCTGGGTGGGAGTCGAGGTCTAGTCCGCAACCCGACTCCCCCGCCGGGGTCGGGTGCAACCCCCATGGAAAGGCGCCATCCTCGGTAGACCGTGGCTTCCCCCGCCGAGTCCATCCTCCAGACGGCACGCGACTCCCGTCGCCTCGAAGCCGAAGACGCCCTGTGGCTGGCCACCCGCCTCGGAGACGACGCCGTGCGTCGTCCCCTGCTCGAGGTGGCCTCTGAGCTCAAGCGTGAGCTCCGCGGCGACGTCGTCACCGTCTCGCGCAACGTGTTCATCCCGCTCACGAACCTGTGCCGGGATCGCTGCGCCTACTGCACCTTTGCGAAGCAGCCCGACTCGCCCGAGGCGAAGACCTGGGCCCTCGACGAGGTCGCGTCGTTGTCCCGAGCCGCCGCGTCGATGGGCTGCATCGAGGCGCTCTTCTGCCTCGGCGACAAGCCCGAGATCGCCTACCAGAGCCACAAGAAGTGGCTGCAGGCGCGCGGCTTCGAGACCACCGCCGAGTACCTGATCGAGGCCTGCCGGGTGTCCTTCGAGGCCGGCATGCTCCCGCACACGAACGCCGGGATCCTGTCGGCTGACGAGATGACGGCGCTTCGCCGCTTCAACGTCTCCATGGGCCTGATGCTCGAGTCCACGAGCCCTCGCCTGCGCGGCAAGGGGATGGCGCACCAGTACGCGCCGGACAAGGACCCGGCCGTGCGCATCCGCATGCACGAGGAGGCCGGGGAGCTCGCGATCCCGTTCACCAGCGGCATCCTGCTCGGGATCGGCGAGAACGACGAAGAGCGGATCGACACGCTGCTCACCATCCGCTCCCTCGACGATCGCTTCGGACACATCCAGGAGGCGATCATCCAGCCCTTCCATCCCAAGCCCGGCATCCGCATGCGCGCCGCGGTGGCGCTCACCGACGCCGAGGTGGCCGGCTGGGTGGCGCTCGCGCGCCTGATCCTCGGCCCGGACATCGAGGTGCAGGCGCCGCCGAACCTGGCACCCGAGGTGCTCGGCGAGCTGCTGCACGGCGGCGTGTCGGATTGGGGCGGCGTCTCGCCGGTGACCGTCGACTACATCAACCCCGAGGCGCCCTGGCCCGCCCTCGACGAGCTGCGTGGCCACACCGAGGCCGGCGGGCAGCGCCTGGTCGAGCGGCTCCCGATCTATCCGCGCCACCTGAACGACCCGCGCTTCACCGATCCTCTGGTGCGGGAGGCGGCGCTGCGCCTCGCGACCGAGGACGGCTACGCCCGGCCGCGAAGCTCCGGCGCGCCGAGCGAGGCCGCCTGATGCGTAACGTCCCCTCGCCTCACCCCCTGCGCCCCAGACTGGAGTCCTGCTGATGCTGGAGCGACTGCTCGGCGACGTCTCTCCCGACGTGGCGAAGATCCTGGACGGTGCACTCAGCGGCCGGGAGCTGACGCGGGACGACGCCCTGCGCCTGCTCGCGACCCAGGGCCCGGACCTCCACGCCCTGTGCCGGACGGCCGACGTGGCCCGCAGCGACGACAACGGGGACGACGTCTCCTTCGTCGTGAACCGGAACATCAACTTCACCAACGTCTGCTACGTCGGCTGCACCTTCTGCGGCTTCTCGCGCCATCGCGACGACCCCGACGCCTACGACCGGACGATGGAGGAGATCATCGCCAAGGCGACGGATGCGATCTCCCGGGGCGCCACCGAGGTCTGCATCCAGGGCGGCATCGATCCGCGCAAGGACCACACCCACTACCACGAGATCCTCACCTCGTTGAAGGCGGTGCATCCGGACCTCCACATCCACGCCTTCTCGCCCGAGGAGATCGACTTCGCGCACAAGAAGAGCGGGATGGAGCTGCGCGAGCTGCTCACCTGGTACAAGGATGCGGGCCTCGGAACGATCCCCGGTACCGCCGCCGAGATCCTCTCCGACGACGTGCGCGAGGCCATCTCGCACCAGAAGCTGCGCACCGACCGCTGGGTCGAGATCGTGACCGCCGCCCACGAGGTGGGCCTGCGCTCGAGCGCCACGATCATGTACGGGCACATCGAGCGGCCCGAGCACGTGGCGACCCACCTCGAGCTGCTGCGCGACCTGCAGAAGCGCACCGGCGGCTTCACCGAGTTCGTGCCGCTCGGCTTCATCTACGAGCGCAACCACCTCGGGAAGAGTCTCGAGGCGCCCGGGCCCTCGGCCGCGGACGACCTCCGCATCATCGCCCTGGCGCGGCTCTTCCTGCGCCCGCTGATCACCAACGTCCAGATGTCGTGGGTGAAGATGGGGCCGAAGCTCTCCCAGGTCGCGCTGACCGCCGGCGCCAACGATTTCGGCGGTACCCTGATGGAGGAGTCCATCAGCCGCGAGTCCGGCGCCGACCACGGCGAGAACCTGCCGCCCGAGGAGATCCGCCGGCTGATCCGGGGCATGGGCCGCACGCCCATCGAACGCAACACCACCTACGGCGTGCTGCGCCGCTTCGACGATCCGGCCCTCGATCCGCCCTCGCTCGAGCCCGAGTCGGGCCCCGAGATCTCCGGCCCGCGCCGCTTCCGCGAGGCCGAGGCGGGGACTCGTCTGCGCATCGCGAGCTCGCCCTCGCGCTAGGCGGCGCCGCCCCCGGTTCGCCGGAAGCACAGCATCAGGTTGTTGGCCGGCATGATGATCCGCTCCTCGAGGCGCAGGCCGCGCTCGGCCGCTGCGCGCTCGACGTTCTCGCGACGGCGGATCCCGAAGCGCGGGTCGCGCTCGCGGAGCGAGGCATCGAAGGCGAGGTTGCTCGGCGCCGTCTCGACCTCGTCCTCGAGGAAGGGCCCGTAGAGCAGGAGCTGGCCGTCCGGGAGGAGATGGCGCGCGGTTCCGGCGAGCAGGCCCAGGGCGACCTCCCACGGTGCGATGTGGATCAGGTTCGCGTTGAAGACCGCATCGAAGCGGGCCGGCTCGGGGAGCGACCACGAGGGCGCCGTCGCATCGAGGAGGAGCGGCTCGGCGACGTTCGTCGCACGGGCCTCCCGGGCCCACGCCGAGATCGAGGCGAAGGCACCGGCATCGGCCTCGGTCGGCTGCCAGTGCACGCCGGGCATCGCCGAGCCGAAGTGCGCGGCGTGCTGCCCCGTGCCGCTCGAGACCTCGAGCACCCGGGCGTCCGAGGTGAGGCGCGCTGCCAGCACCTCGAGGATCGCGTCGCGATTGCGTCGGGTGGCCGGGGCGTCCCGGGCCGCCGGGTCCATCGCTACGTCGGGTCCCCGTCCGCCTGCAGTCGCTCGGCGATCGCCTCGACCTGGTAGCGGAGGGGCGCGCGCTCCGCGATCTCGCGGTCGATCTTGCGGATGGCGTTGCGTACCGCGGGGTGCTCGCGTCCCAGGGCGCGGCCGATCTCGGCGTAGCTCGCGTCGGTGTAGCGGTGGCACAGGAACATCGCGATCTGCCGCGGTAGCAGCACCCGGTGGTTGCGCGCCGGCGAGGCCAGGAGGTGCGGGGCCAGGCCGAAGAAGGCCGAGACGGTGTCGATCACCCGCGTCACCGAGACGCCGCCGCCGGCGCTTCCCGACGGTGCGACCTTGAGGAGGGCCTGCTCGATCAGCGCGGTGTCGATGCGCCGGCCGAGCAGGGATGCGCTCACCACGATCTGCCGCAGCACGCCGTCGAGATCGCGCGCGCTTCCCCGGACGCGCTCGACCAGCAGGTCGAGGCCGGCGTCGGGCAGCCGCACGCCCCAGCTCGCCGCCTTCTGACGCAGGATGCCGCGGCGAAGCGCCGCATCCGGCGGCTCGAGCAGGGCGACCAGACCGCTCGCCATCTCCGAGGAGAGACGCGCGTCGAGGCGCGGGATCTCGCAGGGCAGACGATCGCCGGTGAGCACCACCGGCCGGCCCACCAGGCGCAGATGCTCGATGGTGTGGAAGAGCTCGAGCTGGGAGGAGCTCTTGCCCTCCAGGAACTGGACGTCCTCGAGGACGAGGAAGTCGCACTGGTCGCGGAAGCGCTGCTTGAAGCGCGTCTGCTTCCCGGTCCGGATCGACTGGACCAGGAGGCTCGTGAACGACTCGGCCGAGGCGTAGACCGTCCGGCCCCGCTGGCGGGCCTCGCTGGCGATGGCGCGGGCCAGATGGGACTTCCCGGTGCCCGAGGGCCCCGCGAGGAAGAGCGGCGTGGCTCCTGGCTGCATCCCCTGGGAGACGGCGAGGGCGGCCTCGCGCGCCAGGGCGTTGTTGGGGCCCACGACGAAGCTCTCGAAGGTGTGGAGCAGGGGCAGCTGCTCGACCGGCGCCGGCTGGGTCCGGAGAATTCCGCGGTTCCTGGTGGATTCGGCGGGATCTGGCTGGATGGGAACCGGTAGCTCCGGCTCCGGTCGGGTGCTCGCGGGCGCCTCTTCGGGGGCGTCCGGTGAAGGCGCCGCCTGCCCGGCGTCGGCCGCTCCCACCTCGAGGCGCACCCCGAGCGGATGACCGATCTCGGCGGCCAGCGCGCGCTCGATCTCGCCCAGGAAGCGCGTCTCCACGCGATGCTGGTGGAATGCGCTCGGAGACTGGAGGACGAGCTCGTCGGGAAGCTGGATCGGCGTCAAAGGACGGATCCACGCGTCCAGAGCGTACTCGGGCATCTCGGAGTGAAGCCGGCGCAAAACGCCGTCCCACACCGTCGGGGGGGGTTGCATCAATGTCCTGAATCTCTGGTCCAGCTGGGGGGGAACCCGAGAGGACCCTCTCACCCTGATCGTCGGACCCGGGAATAGACCACTCCCGAAGCGCTCCCGCAAACCGATCGTCACCCGATCGTCACGAGAAGCCGACACGCACGCGGTTCAGTCGCAGAGCGCGTTCGGGTGGGGGGGAACCGCTGTTTGCAACCCGGATCGCCCACGCTTTCCGCGGGGTTCCGCGCCATTCCTGAGGCTCGGTCAGGTGTCGCGATCGCGTGTCACCTGCGAGTTCGGAGGCAGTCGCTGATCTGCGGATTGCTGCCGAAACCGACTCTTTTCGACCGATTTCGCCGATTTTCGAGACGCTCGAAGAGCCCGCTCCAAAGCCCCGATTTCGGGCATCTGGGCCGGTCTCGCCCCCTCGCGCCCCCCTCGCGCCCCCCTCGTGTCCCCTAGTGGACGACGCCCGAGCCGCCCGGATCGGGCGACTGCATGGCCGCTTGATGGAAGGCCAGCAGTCCCTCCAGACGATCGAGCCGCTCGCCCGAGACGCCGGCCTCGAGCAGCCCCTGCTTCTCCTCGGGAGGGAAGCCGAGGGCCTGGCACAGGACGTTGGCGAAGGAGGCGTCGTCGAGCCCCTCGAGCTGCGAGAGCGACAGCTCCTGGCTCTGTCCGCTGCGCTTCGCGATGGCCTCGAGGTGCGCGAGCACGGCCGCCCGCACCCCCGGCTTCGGCGGGCTCGTAGGCTCGTCGAGGAATCCGACGTCGGCCAGGCGGTAGAGCCGCTCGGCGTCGGTGGGGATCTCGTGGGTCACGCGGAAGCAGCGGGTTCCGCGCAACACGATGTTGTAGCGGCCGTCGTCGAGCTGCTCGTGGTCGGTGATGAAGCCGGCGCAGCCGATCGGGAAGATTCCCGGGTTTCCCGCCATCTCGTCCTGCTCTGACGGGAGGACGGTGACCATCCCGATCAGCCGCTGGCCCTCGAGGGCCGACTCGGTCATCTGCCGATAGCGCGGCTCGAAGACGTGGAGCGGCGTGAGGCATCCCGGGAAAAGAACGACGTTCGAGAGCGGAAAGAGGGGGATCTGCGCTTCTTCCACGGCCGGAGCATAACCGCGTGCTGTCGAGCCGCAGAAAGCCTTCGGGAGCTCGGCGTGGGGCCGCGGCCTCGGCTCAGCCTTCCCCGCCGCCGGAGACGGAGTCGTACTCTTCGAGGGTGTTCGGGCCCTCGGTGATCGCGATCTGGATGTCGTCGCAGTCGATCGCCTTGTCCAGGACTTCCTTGATCAGCCCCGTCACCGTCAGCTCGTCGAACTCGGCGAGGGCATCCTCGAGGCCCGTCCCGGTGACGGTGAAAGAAAGATTGGCGGCGATCCTGACGTCCATGGCTGCCCGGTCTCCCGCTTCACACCCGCCGCGAGTGTTGTCGATTCCACTCGTAGAGCGCTTGGGTTGGGGTATCTATGCCCCTAAGTACCCGAAAATAAAGGGTTTTCCCTGATCGAGGCCCCAGAGGATACACAAGAGGAAGGGGCGAATCCATCAAATCCAGCGGTTTTCGGGCCCGATTGGCAGCTTCCCAGGCGCCCGGGGTTCGGCCCGGTCAGTCGCCGGCCGGCTCCGGCCGATGAGTCTTCGAGGAGGCGAGGGACATTGGCGTCCGAGCTGCCCGAGGCCGACGGCGCCCAGGAGGCGCACGGAGAGAGGGCTCGACACGACCAGGATCCGGTCCGAAGCCATTCGGGCCCGGCGGAGCCGATCGCGCCGGGGGGCATGCCCGGCGGACCCGACCCGCTTCCGGAGATCCCCGGCCTCCGCGGGCGGGTGACGCGCTGGATCGTCGAGTGGCTGCTCCAGCCGATTCCGGGCTACGAGCGGCGGAGCTGGAACGATCCGGCGGCGCTGGCTCGCCACGTCCGCAAGGGCGACGTACTGCTCGTCGAGGGCGACACCCGCGTGGCCGCCATCGTGAAGTACCTCACCCAGAGCTGCTGGTCTCACGCGGCGCTCTACGTCGGCGACGAGCTGCTGCGTCAGGGTGGGGAGACGGCCGAGCGAGCGCGCGCACTCTACGGCGAGGGAGCCAGCCGGCTCATGGTCGAGGCGCTCCCGGAAGGCGTCGTGGCGGCCCCCCTCGAGAAGTACGTCGACTACAACGTGCGGCTGGTCCGCGCCCACCGGCTCCGTCCGGAGCACACCTCGAAGATCGTGGCCGAGGCGGTGGCGTCGATCGGATGGAAGTACGACCTGCGCAACATCCTCGACCTCGCCCGCTACCTGATCCCGGTCCGTCTGGTTCCGGCGCGCTACCGGCGGACGGCCCTGCACTTCGGCAGCGGCATGCCCACCGAGGTGATCTGCTCGAGCCTGCTGGGCCGCCTGTTCCAACGGGTGGGCTTCCCGATCCGGCCGGCCGTCGAGTTCCCCGAGGGCTTCGATACCCAGCGCCCCCTGCAGCGCGTCGGCCTGCGCCGGCGCATGCTGCGACGCATCTTCGGTCACGACAGCGCCGCCTACACCGGCATCTTCCGCATGCGTCATCCGACGCTGCTCACGCCCGCGGACTTCGACCTCTCGCCCTACTTCGAGGTGGTCAAGTTCAACGTCGTCGCGGACGGGGGCTTCGACTACCAGCGCATCAACTGGGCGCCGGAGCGGGAAGAGGAGCCGGCGCCCGAGCCCGAGCACGAACGGCCCTACGGGGCCGAGCCCCCCGCGTCGGCGGTGGCCGCGCTCAGCGTCGAGCCAGAAGCTCCGAAGCCCGCTCGGGCGGAGTGAGGATCCAGCAAAGGGCCGCGTCGATGACGCGCAGACCCGCCTCGTCGCTCTCGACGCAGGGTACGCGCGCCGCGCCGATGGTGCGCCTCAGCATCTCGAGCCCGGCGTAGCGCGCCACGTCGGGGAAGTCGCACAGCGCCGCCTTGCCGTGGGCCTCCGCGTAAGCGTCCCAGGCGGTCTCCACCGACTCGCTCGACGCGGCGGCATCGCCGGCCGCGACGCGCGGCAAGGCCAGGTGCGCCACCAGGGTCGCGAGGTCGAAGGCCGGGTCGCCCACGTGGGCGATCTCGGCATCGAGCAGCTTCGGCTGCTCCTCTTCGGGGAGCAGCACGTTGCCTGCCTGCACGTCCCCGTGGACGAGCGCGCCGCGCGGCTCGCCGTAGCGCGCATACGCGGCCTCGGCGGTCCGCACCAGCGCCTCGTCTCCGGCCAGCGCGTCGGCGCGGGCGCGGGTTGCAGTCGGCAGCGGGAAGTCGTTGGCCTGGAGCGGGAGCCGGAAGATGTGCTCGCCGTGGAGCTCGCGCATCGGGCCGTTCTCGAAGCGGGCGGACAGGCTCGGGTCGTCGCGGGTCCCGGCGTGGACGCGCCCGAGGAACGCCGCCAGCCTTGCCGCCGTGACCGGGCTCGCGGCACCGCGGGCGAGGCGGACGTCGAGACGCTCGGCGCTGCCCAGGTCCTCGAGCACCAGCACCCGGTTGTCCGAGTCGAAGCCGTGGATCGCCGGGCAGACGTGGTCGTGGTCGAAGGCGCGGGCCAGCTCGTAGTAGCGGGCCTCGAAGACCAGCCGCTCCGTGGGCGCCTGATACTCCGGGAAGCGCTCGAGGGCCGGCCGGGCCTGCTTGATGACGTAGCTCTTTCCCTCCAGCGATTCGCCGCCTGCGACCGCCCGGGAAGAGGCTCTCCGGACCCAGTTGATGTTCCCGTCCCCCGCCTTCTCGACCTGGACCTCCTCGAAGGCCTCGAAGAGGCCGAGGTTCCTCAAGTAATCCGGCAGGTTGGTGTCGTTCAGGACGAGCTGCGCACTCATGGGTAGGCACCCCAACGGCAAAAAGTGCTCAAGCCTGGCGGCCCCGCGCCCGAAACGTTGGATATCAGATCCGAGTGGAGGCAGGGGGGGCCAAAGCTCGAGGTCGCATCGCCCCGGGGCTCACGCTCCGGGGCGATCTGCTTTCGGGGTTCAGATGCTCGGTGGCCTCGGACGTTCCGTCCAGCGCCGGCGTTTGCGCCCGCGGCCCCGGGCTCAGTCGCCGCTGACCGGCGCCTCCTGCAGGATCCGCGCGGCGTCGGCGTCGGCCACGTCGCTGTGGCACGCCGCCTTCTCGCCGGGCTCGGCGCCGACCTGGCTGCGCGTCTTCGACGCGAGCCGGTGGATCTCCTCGGGCGCGAGCACGCCGCGTTGCTCGAGGATGGCGCGCTGCTCGGCGCTCAGAGCGGCCGTCACCTTCGGCTTGTCCCACGCGTAGCTCGCGTCCTTGCCCGAGATGAACTCGCCGATCTCCTTGCTGATGCGCACCGAGCACCAGTCGTGGCCGCACATGGCGCAGAAGTCCGTGTCCACGTCGAGGTCCTCGTCGTGGTACGCGCGGGCGAGGTCGGGGTCGAAGGAGAGCTCGAAGTGCTTCTCCCAGTTGAGGGCTGCGCGGGCCTTGGTGAGCTCGTCGTCGCGGTCGCGGGTGCCCGGGATGCCGAGCGCCACGTCGGCCGCGTGGGCCGCGATCTTGTAGGCCACGCAGCCCTGCTTCACGTCGTCCTTCTTGGGCAGGCCCAGGTGCTCCTTGGGCGTCACGTAGCAGAGCATCGACGCGCCGTGGTACGCGGCGCTGGTGGCGCCGATGGCGCTGGTGATGTGGTCGTAGCCCGGGAACACGTCGGTCACGAGGGGGCCGAGCACGTAGAAGGGCGCGCCGTGGCAGAGCCTCCGCTGCAGCTTCATGTTGAACTCGATCTGGTCGAAGGGCACGTGGCCGGGCCCCTCCACCATCACCTGCACGCCCTGCCTCCAGGCGCGCTCGGTCAGCTCTCCGAGCGCCTCGAGCTCTCCCAGCTGGGCGGCGTCGCTGGCGTCGGCCAGCCCGCCGGGCCGCAGCCCGTCGCCGATCGAGAAGGTGACGTCGTAGCGCCGCATCACCTGGCAGATGTCCTCCCACAGCGTGTTCATGGGGTTCTGCTTGCCGTGGTGCAGCATCCACTTCGCCAGCAGCGAGCCGCCGCGGGAGACGATGCCGATCAGGCGCTTGGCGACGAAGGGCAGGTGCTCCTGGAGCACGCCCGCGTGCACCGTCATGTAGTCCACGCCCTGCTTCGCCTGGTGCTCGATCCCGTCGAGGATGGCTCGCTCGTCGAGATCCTCGATCCGACGGCCGAGGATCATCGAGTAGATCGGGACGGTTCCGATCGGCACCGTCGAGGCCTGGATGATCGCCTCACGGGTGGCGTCGAGGTCGCCGCCCGTCGAGAGGTCCATCACGGTGTCGGCCTCCCACTTCTCGGCCCAGCGCAGCTTCTCGACCTCGGCGTCCGTGCCGCTCGAGATCGGCGACGCGCCCATGTTCGCGTTGACCTTCGTCTTGCTGGCGCGGCCGATGGCCATGGGGTCGAGCCGGTGGGTGAGGTGCACCCGGTTGGCGGGGATGACCATGCGGCCGGCCGCCACCTCGTCTCGCACCTGCTCGGGCGTGAGGTGCGCCTCGCGCTCGGCGACGCGCGTCATCTCGGGCGTGACGGTTCCGAGCCGCGCGTGCTCGAGCTGCGTCACGGGGACGAAGCCCTCGGGAGCCACCGCGAATCCCGTCTCGCCGGAGCGCGTCCAGCCCGCGGGCAGGAAGTCCCAGGCCGTCTGCTCCGACGCTGCGGGCATGCCCGGGGTGTCGGGGGAGCTGTACGCGAGCGGCCCACCGACGTCCGGCGCGTTGGCGAAGCTCCCGGGTGTGGTGCCCTGGGCCCCGGTGGAGGGGTTGTGTCCGTGCGGCGGAAGCGTGATGGGCATGCGGGCTCCTGTCTACCCCGGCGTCCGTCTCGATCGAAGAGCGCGACGGGTGGGAGGAGCTCCGCGGCCTCCGGGCCGGCGCCCGGTGCGGAGAGCCTTTCCTACGCTCGCGCGAACGAGATCAGGTTCCGAGGGTCTTCTCTCAGGCCCTTCACCGATCTGGTGGATTCGGCGAATTCGGGCCACCCCTAGGCTCCTGCGGATCATAGCGCGGAGGCGGCGCGTGGGTCGCTCCGCCGGCTAGGATCCGGCCATGAAGCACCTCGTCCGTCCGCTCCTCGCCGTCTCGGTCGGCGCGCTCCTGGTCCTTTCCGCCGGCTGCCACCGCAACGTGGAGGACTATTCCGAGGAGGCCGTCGAGGCTCCGGACCTCTCGCGCATCTTCCCCGAGGGCGCCCAGGCGGATGCGTCGGGTGCGCCCGGCGGTGCGGTGCAGATGCCCGAGCCGCCGCCGGGCACCCGCGGCAGCGCGGCGGCCCGACCTGCCGGGGCTGCAGGAGGGGCCGGCACGGCGGGAGCCGTCCCCGGCGACGACGCCGAGCCCATGCTCGGGACGGTGCGCGTATCGGACGAGCTCGCCTCGCGGATTCCGCCCGGCGCCACCCTGTTCGTGTTCGCGCGGACCCAGCCCGGCATGCCGCCCACCGCGGCCAAGAAGATCGACGGCGCGAGCTTCCCGCTCACCTTCTCGCTGGGGCCCGAGGATCGGATGATCGCGCAGTTCCCCTTCGAGGGGCCGTTCACCATCAACGCCCGGATCGACGCGGACGGAAACGCGATGACGCGCAACCCGGGGGATCTCCAGGGCTCGAGCGAAGGGCACCTGCCTGGGGAAGAGGGCATCGAGGTCCTGATCGACGAGGTCCTCTAGGCGGTCCCCCGCGCCGCCGCTTCGCGGACCAGTTGCGGTAGCGTGTCGCCATGCGCGCACTGGTCTACCACGGGCCCGAAGACGTTCGCTGCGACACGGTCCCCGACCCGACTCCGCCCACCGACGGCTGCGTCGTCAAGGTCGAGCGGACCGCCATCTGCGGCTCCGACCTCCACATCTACCACGGGCACCTGGCCGCCGAGGGTGGCTTCAGCATCGGCCACGAGTTCATCGGCGAGGTGGCGGAGACCGGGAGCGGCGTACACGACTTCCGAAGCGGCGACCGCGTGCTGGTCTCGGGTGCCCACGGCTGTGGGAGCTGCGCGCCCTGCCGGCGCGGCTCGGTCACGATCTGCGAGCGCGGGCAGAGCCGGGTCTTCGGTACGAACCAGGGGCTCGACGGAGGCCAGGCCGAGGCGGTCGCCGTCCCCGGCGCGGACCTCGTGCTGAAGCGGATTCCCGAGGGCGTGAGCGCCGAGCAGGCCGTGCTGCTCACCGACATCCTCCCCACCGGCTACTTCGGGGCGCGGGGGGCCGAGATCCAGCCCGGCCAGGACGTGGCCGTCGTCGGCACCGGGCCGGTCGGCATCATGTCGATCCTGTGCGCCCAGCTCTTCGGCCCGGCCCGGGTGTTCGCGCTCGACAGCGTGCCCCACCGGCTGAAGCAGGCCGAGGAGCTGGGAGCGATTCCCTGCGACGTCTCGGGCGACGGGCGCGAGCGTCTGCTCGAGGCCACCGGCGGGATCGGGCCGAACGCGGTGATCGAGGCGGTGGGCTCCGACGGCGCGATCCAGAGCGCCGTCGAGATCGTGCGCCCCGGCGGATTCGTGAGCGTCGTCGGCGTGAACGTGAACCCCGTCTTCCCCTTCAACATGGCGTTGGCCTTGATGAAGGGCATCACGTTCCGCATCGGGGTGTGTCCCATCCCCGAGCTGTGGCCCTTCCTCGTACCGCTCGTGGCGGCGGGCCGGCTCTCGCCGGAGGTCGTGTTCACCCACCACATGGGGCTGTCCGAGGGCGGGGCCGCCTACGATCTCTTCGCCCACCGGCGCGACGGCGTGATGAAGGTCCTCCTGGACCCCGCCGCATGAAGGGCGAGGAGTCCCGCGAAGCGAGCTACTGGCGCGCCAACCTGCGGCTCCTGGCGGTGCTGCTCGCCATCTGGTTCGCCGTCTCCTTCGGCCTCGGCATCCTGCTCGTGGTGCCCCTCAACGAGATCCGTCTCGGGGGCTTCCCGCTCGGGTTCTGGTTCTCCCAGCAGGGCGCGATCCTCGTCTTCGTCGTCCTGGTACTGGTCTACGCGCTCGCGATGGATCGCCTGGAGCGGCGGCGTCCGTCGGGGCAGGGCCCGGACGCGCAGGGCGGCGAAGGGCGCTAGGCCGGCGGGATGAGCATCCAGGCCTGGACCTACGTCATCGTCGCGGCGACCTTCGCGCTCTACATCGGGATCGCGATCTGGAGCCGGGTGCGGACCACCCAGGGCTTCTACGTCGCGGGCCGGGGCGTGCATCCGGTCGCCAACGGGATGGCGACCGGGGCCGACTGGATGAGCGCGGCTTCGTTCATCTCCATGGCCGGGCTGATCTCGTTCATGGGCTACGACGGCGCCATCTACCTGATGGGCTGGACGGGCGGCTACGTGCTGCTGGCGCTGCTGCTCGCGCCCTACCTGCGGAAGTACGGCAAGTTCACGATCCCCGAGTTCGTGGGCGATCGCTTCTACTCCCAGACGGCCCGGGTCGTGGCGGTGGTGTGCGCGATCTTCGTCTCGTTCACCTACATCGCCGGCCAGATGCGCGGCGTGGGCGTCGTGTTCTCGCGCTTCCTCGAGGTCGAGATCGACACCGGCGTCTACATCGGGATGGGGATCGTGTTCCTCTACGCGACGCTCGGGGGCATGCGCGGGATCACCTACACGCAGGTGGCCCAGTACTGCGTGCTGATCGTCGCGTACCTGATCCCGGCGGTGGCGATCTCACTCAAGATGACGGGCAGCCCGATCCCCCAGCTCGGCTTCGGGGGCGCGCTGGTGGAGGGCGAGCGCGCTGGCGTCTTCCTGCTCGAGGCGATCGACGGCATCCACCGCGAGCTCGGCCTGCCCGAGTACACCGCGGCCTTCGTGGCGGGCAAGAAGTCGATGATCGACGTGCTCGCCATCACCCTGGCGCTGATGGTCGGGACGGCCGGCCTGCCCCACGTGCTGATCCGCTTCTACACGGTGAAGAGCGCACGCCTCGCGCGCTGGAGCGTGATGTGGGCGCTGATCTTCATCGCGCTGCTCTACACCACGGCCCCGGCCGTGGCCGCCTTCGCCCGGGTGAACCTGATCCAGACCCTCCACGATCGCCCCATCGCCGAGGTGCCCGCCTGGTTCACGAGCTGGGAGCAGACCGGCCTGATCCGCTTCGAGGACCGCAACGGCGACGGGCGCATCCAGTACGGCGAGGACCCGGCCACTCGCGAGCTCGAGATCGACCGCGACATCATGGTGCTCGCCAACCCCGAGATCGCCGAGCTCCCCGCCTGGGTGGTGGCGCTGGTGGCGGCGGGTGGGCTCGCGGCGGCGCTCTCCACGGCCGCGGGGCTCCTGCTCGTGATCTCGAGCTCCGTGTCCCACGACCTCGTGAAGTCGTGGATGGGGGCGCGCATCACCGACGATCGCGAGCTCACGATTGCGCGCGTCTCGGCCGGCGCCGCCGTGCTGGTCGCCGGCTATTTCGGAATCAATCCGCCCGACTACGTCGCGGCGGTGGTGGCGTTCGCCTTCGGTCTGGCGGCAGCGAGCTTCTTCCCGGTACTCGTGCTCGGCGTGTTCTCGAAACGGGTGACCCGCGAGGGCGCCATCGCGGGCATGCTCGTCGGGATCGCCTTCACCGCCGGCTACATCCTCTGGTTCAAGATCCTCGGGTATGGCGGGCCCGAGGACTGGTGGTTCGGCATCAGCCCCGAGGGCATCGGCTCCCTCGGCATGCTGATCAACTTCGCCGTGACCCTCGCCGTCACCGCGATGACGCCCCCACCCCCCCAAGAGGTCCAGGCCCTGGTCACCGAGATCCGCCTCCCCAGCCAAGACGACTGACCCCAAGGGGTGGGGACGGGCCTTGCCCCGGAGGGCAAGGACCGTCCCCTTCCTACTTTCGGAGGATCATCTGGGTGCAGCGGAAGAGGGCGATCACTCGGTCGTTCGACTCGTCGCGGACCTCGACGTCCCAGACGTGGGTCGTGCGGCCGGTGTGGACGGGCCAGGCGCGCCCGGCGATGGCGCCGCCCTCGCGCACGGTGCCGAGGAAGTTGGTCTTGATCTCGATGGTCGTGAAGCCGGCGCCCTCGGGCAGATGCTCGCCGATGCCGACGGCGCAGAGCCAGTCGGCCAGGGTGATGACGACCGGCGCCCACAGGAAGCCCGTGCCGGCGACCAGCTCGCGCTTTACGGGGACGCGGCCGCGCACCTCGTCCTTGTCGACGTGGAGCACCTCCACGCCGACCATCCCCGGATGGCGATCCCGGGCGAACTCGTTGACTCCGGCGACGCGCTCGGCAGACATGGCACTCCTCTAGCGGCTCTCGACCCAGCGACGCCGCACCGCCTTCGTATCGGGCTGGCCGACGCGCTCCCAGTACACCCAGAGAGCGCGCTCGAAGTCGAAGCGGAAGATCGGGTCGGTCGCGTCGAAGGCCGGGAAGGGGATTGCGGCCTGGGCGGCCGCGCGCTCGTCGGCGTCCGCCACCTCCTGCGCCGCGCCGGCCAGCTGCAGCTCCTCGTCGTTGGCGGCGAGGAACGCGTGGAGGACGTAGCGCCCGGAGTCGCGCAGGTCGCGCACCTTGGGCGTCCGCTTCCCCGCCGAGAGGTAGAGCGCAGCCTCGCCGAAGATCGGACAGACGGGGCCCAGGTGCGGCTCGCCGCCCCCCGAGACCGTCGCGAGGAAGGCGATGGCGATGCCGTCGTCCCCGATCATCAGGCGGCGGGCGGCCGCCGCGAACTCCGGAGCGTCCCGCTCGAACGCCGCGAGGCTCGCCACGGCTCAGACGGGCTCGAGCGGCTGGTGGGGCTCGGGCGGGAGCTCGATCCCGATGGCGTCTCCGACGCGAACCTCGCCGCCGTTGATCACGATGCCCATCACCCCCGCCTTGCGCACGAGCTTGCCGTCGCCGTCGCGCTCGAGGGTGGCGGCCATCAGCCCCGGCGCGAGTCCGTCGAGCTGCTTGCACGGGTTGCGTAGGCCCGTGATCTCCACGACCGCCCGTTCGCCGAGACGCAGGCGCGTGCCGCGCGGGAGCGCCAGCAGCTCGACGTCACGGGTCGTCACGTTCTCGCCCATCTCGGCCGAGCCCACGTCGAAGCCCGCGGCGCGCAGCTCGTCGTGGAGCTCCGCGTGGATCAGGTGGACCTGGCGCAGGTTCGGCTGGCTCGGGTCGCGCGCCACCCGCGAGCGGTGCTGCACCGTCTCGCCGAGGTGGGCGTCGCCCTCCACACCGAGGCCCTCGAGCAGGCGGATCGCCTCGAGCGGCTCCTTCTGGAACTCGTGTACCGGGCTGCTGGCGACGCAGACGATGCGAGGAGGCATGGCGCACAGGATACAGACCGGGGGAGGCCTCGCGTCCGGTCCGCGGCCGGCGCCGGGCAGCCTGCGCCCAACGCGGCGTCAGCTGCGACGCAGGAACTCCACGTGGAAGCGCACCGGGCCGAGCGCCTCGACGCTGTGGAGGACCTCCGGCACCACCACCGCCGTATCGCCTGCGGCGACCTCCCGGTGGCTCTCGAGGGGAGGGCGGACGCGATAGGCGAGGCGTCCTTCGCTCACGTGGATCACGCCCCAGACGCCGGGCTTGGTGTCGTGGTCGCGCTTCAGGGCCTCGGGGATCGTGTCCTGGTCGAACTCCCTCGTGCGGCTGGCCGGCGCATAGCCCTCGGGAATCTCGGCCCGGTCGCAGCCCGGGCAGTCGAGCATCGAGCCCAGGCGCCGCTCCCGCTCCCGCGGGTCGAGCACCCATTCGCGCTCGACGAAGGGCGGGTCGTGACGCAGGTGCTGGCCGTGTCCGCACGAGAGCTCGGCCACGAAGTGCCCCTCGTCGTCGCGATGGAAGCCGCGGATCGGCCGCTCCAGGATCAGCGCGCCTGCCAGGTGAGCACGTCGCCACCCTGGCCCATCAGCACCGAGCCCGGGAATACGCGCAGCCGCCACGGCTCGAGCCGGAGCACGGCGAAGCTCTCGTCCGTTGGCTGCTCCCAGACCGGGATCATGGCCGGGTCGTAGCCGACCGGCGGTGGCGCCTCCTTGTAGGCGTTCCAGATCTCGGTGCAGGTCTCGTCGTCGAAGGCCCAGCTCGCGGCGCACTCGGCGACGCAGGTGTCCTGGCTCGGATCCCAGTAGTTGAGCGAGACGAAGGGGCTCGCCTCCAGGTGGGCGCGCTTGACCTTCGTCGGGCCGGTCCCGATGAAGCCCTCGAGGCGCTCCCCGGAGAAGCGCCAGATCGGGTGCAGCACCCGGGAGCGCGGGCGTCCCTTGGCATCCACCGTGGCCGCGCTGCACCAGACGATCCGGTGGGCCATCTCGACGAAGGCCTGTGCGGTCGTTGCGAAGTCGTTCATGGCTTCTCCTTCAGCCCTTCGGCGATCAGCTCGAGGATCACGCGGGTCTTGCCTTCGAGGTAGGCCTGGCGGTCGTCCGGGTGGCGCGCCGCGAGGTCGAGCTTCCTTGCCCGATAGGCGTCGCGCGCCGCGGGGCTGCTGCGCAGGTGGTCGCGCAGGGTCAGGTAGCCGATCCACTGGGGATCGTCCCGGGCCACCGCGTGGAGATGGTGGGTGGTGACCGTCTCGCCGTCGCGCTCGGCCACGCGCTGGAACAGGTGCCCGCCGAAGGCGCCCGTGTCACCCACGTACTGGTAGGCGAGCGCCGCGAGGGGCTCTATGCAGCGCGTCCCGTCCTCGGCGCGCGAGAGTGCGACGGCGATGTCGAGGATGGGCTTGGCCGGGAGCCCGGGGACGGCCGTGCTCCCGATGTGCTGCACGTCGAGCAGGATTCCTTCGAGGGCCGCCCGGATCTCGTGGGCATCGCGCTCGAAGGCCGCGGCCCAGTCCGGATCGTGGTCGAGCAGCGTGACCCGATCGGGCGGGAGCCCGAGGTTCGCGCCCGGCCCATGGGTCCCGGTCATGGTCCCCGTCAGTTGGGCGCCCCTTCGCCCTGGATGATCTGGCGTCCCTGCGAGTCGATCATCTCGTCCTCGGACCGCTGGTACGTCAACGTGCAGACGTCGCCGCGGGTGTTTCCCGAGCGCAGGCCCGAGACGGAGCCCACCGCTCGCTGATCGCCGCCTGTGCCGCGGCAGTAGGCGAAGGCGGTGGGCGCGAGGCGCTCGTTGATCTGCAGCTGGCAGACGAGGCCCGTCGAATCGAGCCGGCCGCCGCCGCGCACGCAGCCGGCGAAGTCCTTGGGCACCAGGCCCGCGGGGTCGGCGGCGCGCTTTGCACTGCCACCGACGCAACCCGCCAGGAGGGCGGCGACGCCCAGGAGCAAGAGCAGGCGCGCGCCCATCAAGACGCGAGCCCGGCGTAGACGTGCAGGAGGATCGACCCCCCGCGTACGTCGCCCAGGGTGCCTTCGCCCATGCGGTTCATCACGTAGGAGAACCCGAGCCTGGCCTCGAGGTCGATCACCACCAGGCTCCCGCCCCAGCCGCCCCAGAAGAGCACCGAGTCGCTCTGGCCGATCGGCATCTCCTCCGAGCGCAGCCCGAAGCCCAGCCCGAAGCGGATCGGGACGCCGAGCACGAGATCGGTCCCGTAGCTCTGCTCCTCGAGTGCGCGCGCCAGGGTGTCCTCGCCGAGCAGCCGTACGCCCTCGGCGCTTCCGCCCTGGGCCACGACGCCGGCGACCCGCGCGACGGAGCGGGCGTTGCCCTGTCCGTTGGCGGCGGGCACCTCGCCCGCGTGCCACTCGCGCAGGTTGGCCACGTCGCCGGTGAGGCCGGGGTTGCCGAGCACCCGCTCCGCGACGGAGCCGGGCTCGGTCGGCTGATCGGTGAGCCCGGCGACGGGCGGGACCATCTCCGCGACTCGGGGCTCGTGGGACTCGTCGAGTCCGATGTGGAAGTCGGCGCCCAGGGGCTCCGCGACCTCTTCGCGGAAGAAGCTGCCGAGGCTTCGGTCGGCCACGCGGCGCACCACCTCACCGAGCAGATGGCCCTGGTTCAGGGCGTGATAGCCGCTCTTGGTGCCGGGCTCCCACCACGGCTCCTGGGCGGCGAGCAGGGCGGTCGAGTGATCCCAGTCGAGGATGGCGCCGACGTCGACGGGCTGCTCCCAGCCGGGCACCCCCGAGGTGTGGCTCAGCAGGTGGCGCACGAGCACGCCTTCCTTCCCCGCGGCACCGAACTCGGGCCAGATCGAGGCGACCGGCGCATCCAGGTCGAGCTTGCCGCGATCCACCTGCATCAGGGTCGTGAGCGCGGCCATCGCCTTGGTCGTCGAGTAGACGTTGACGATGGTGTCCTCTTCCCAGGGTCGGGTGCCCGCCGCGTCGGCGTGGCCGGCCCAGACGTCGAGCACGACCTCGCCGTCGACCACGGCGCAGGCGCTCGCGCCGACCTCGAGACCGTTCTCGAAGTTCTGTCCGAAGGCCTGACGGGCGCCTTCGAAGCGCGGGTCGCAGTGTCCATGGATGGTCGTGGTCATGGGGTCCTCTTCGCAGACGGTGGGAGGGGAGAGGGAGGGGTGGAGACTAGCCCGCGATCACCAGCCGGTAGCCGATGTCGAGCTCCTCCTGGGAACGCAGGTGGCCATAGCGCCGATCCCACTCGCCCGAGGCGAGATCGTCGCGAAGCCGCGCGAGCCCGGACCCGGTGTGGGACATCTTGCTGAACGTGGAGATCGCGCCGCGCACGCGCTCGTTCAGGTAGGCCTCCGGCCGACGCCAGTAGCAGCCGAGGAACCCGTCGGTGCAGTCGTGGGGGACGGGGACGTCGACGGTCTCGATCGGGCCCAGGGCATCGCGCAGGTCCGCGAAGCGCGTGGAGACCGGGGCGTCGAGCTCCCGGATCTCCGGGAAGTAGTCGTCGAGCCAGAAGCTCTTGCGATCGGGATCCCAGGTGAGGATCACCACCCGCCCCCGCGTCGTGCGGCGCATCTCGGTGAGCCCCTGCGTCTGATCGGGCCAGTGGTGCACCGTGAGGATGGCGAGGCTCGCCTCGAAGCTCGCGTCGTCGAAGGGCAGGGCGGTGGCGCTCGCCTGGACCACCGGCGCCGCCTGCGGAGAGCGCTGGCGGATCATCTCGCGCGAGGGCTCGACGGCCACCACTTCCATCGGGCCCGCAGCGCTTCCACCTTCCGCGGGCCGCGGCTCGTAGGAGCCCGTGCCCGCCCCCACGTTCAGCAGGCTCCGAGGCTCTCCCAGGGCCCGCTGGATCTGCCGGCCGATGCGCGGGTCCGGGCGTCTCAGCTCGGCGTAGCCGACGCCGATCTCGTCGTAGATGGCTCCCACGAAGGGAGGCTATCGCAACCCGTACCTAGTGGGCGGAAAGGGCGTCGACCGCCGCCTTGCTGCCCGCGACGACGAGCTTGTCGCCGGCCGAGACCCGGTCGTCCGGACCGGGGACCGTGATGGTTCCGCGTCCGGCACCGTCGGCGGGCCGGCGGATCAGGATGACCTGCACGCCCGTGCGATGGCGGATGTCGAGGTCGCGCAGGCTCCGGCCGTGGAAGCTGCGCGGCGCCTCCACGTCCTGGAGCACGTAGCCTCCGCCGAGGGCGACCTGATGCACGCGATCCACGACCGCGACGCTGGTGCGCACGCCGCCGGCCAGGTCGCGTCGCATCACCTCCTGGTTGTAGGCGGCGAGCACCTCGCGCTTGTGGACGCTGCCGACGAGCTTGCGCGGGTGCTCGCGGTCGACGACGGCGATCTCCTCGTAGTCGCCCTTGGCGAAGAGGTTCATCACCAGGTCGAGGTCGTCGTCCTCGGTGGCGCTCGGGAGCCGCGGCTCGAGCAGGTCGCCGGCGACGACCACGCCCATCAGGTGCTCGCGTTCGAGCACGATGCGCCGGAGCTCGCTGAAGTGGATGGCTCCGAGCAGCTCGTCGAACTCGTTGGTGACGAATACCTCGGTGTGGTCGCCCTCGAGCAGCAGGGTCAGGATCTCGTCGAGCGGCGCGCTGGCGCGCACCACGCCCGGCTCGCTGTCGATGATCTCGTGCACGTAGAGGCTCTTCAGGACGTTGGGGTCGTCCTCGCGGTGCAGGTCGACGCCGCGGCGCTTGAGCTTCAGGGTGTAGATCGAGTCCTCCGAGAGGAACATCGCGATCAGGCTCGACATGACGCAGGCGGCCATCACGGGCGGGATGATGTCGATGTGCTGGGTGAGCTCGAAGATGATGATGATCGCCGAGAGCGGCGCGTGGGTGGTGGCGGCGACCATGGCGCCCATGGTCACGAGCGCGTAGGCGCCCGAAGCCGACGAGCCGTTCGGGAACCACTGGTTCATCAGCGTGCCGAAGAAGCCGCCGGTCATCGCACCGAGGAAGAGCGAGGGCGCGAAGACGCCGCCGGATCCGCCGCTCCCGATGGTGATCGAGGTGGCGACGACCTTCACGCCGAGCAGCACGGCCAGCAGGGTGAGCGGGAGCGAGCCGTGCAGGGCGTCGGTGATGGTGCTGTAGCCGACGCCGAAGGCGTGGGGGAAGACGAGCCCGATGCAGCCGATCATCAGACCGCCGAGCGCGGCCTTCGACCACTCGGGGACCGGGATCGCGTTGAAGCCGTCCTCGGTGGCGTAGAGGATGCGCACGAAGGCCGTGCCGATCAGGCCGGCCAGGATTCCCACGGCCATGAAGGGCAGGATCTCGAGCGGCCCACCCAGGGTGAAGTCCGGTACCTCGAAGGCGGGGTGGTTGCCGAGGGCCCAGCGCGAGGCGACCGTCGCGACGACGGCGGAGATCACGATGGGGCTGAACTGGGTGACGGCGAAGTCGCCGACGATCACCTCGACGGCGAACAGCGCCCCGGCGATCGGCGCGTTGAACGTCGCCGAGATGCCCGCCGCCGCACCGCAGCCGACGATGGTGCGCAGCTGTCGCGGCGGGACGCGCAGCCACTGGCCGATCACCGACCCGATCGCCGAGCCGATCTGCACGATCGGGCCCTCGCGGCCCACCGAGCCGCCGGATCCGATCGAGAGAGCGGACGCCAGCGTCTTCGCCACCACCACGCGGGTGCGCATGATGCCGCCGCGCAGGGCGACGGCCTCCATCACCTCGGGGACGCCGTGTCCCTTGGCCTCGCGCGCGAAGAACCAGACCAGCGGACCGACGATCAGGCCGCCGAGGGCCGGCACCCAGATCACGCGCTGCCATGGCAGCTCGCGCGCGATCTCGCGCGGGTCGCCGGCCTCGGCCAGCAGCCCCTCTTCGATCACGCCGTTGATGCCCTCGGTGCCCTCGAAGAAGAGCGCCTGGAACACGCGGATCAACAGGCGGAAGACGACCGCGCCGGCCGCTCCCGCGAGGCCGCAGGCGATGGCGACGCCGACCGTGAACAGATGCCCCCCACGCCGCCACTGCGCGGTGCCCGGGAGCTTCAGATCCGTGGCCATGAGGGGGTCGTCCTGTCCGTCGGAGGCGGCAAGGACACTAGCCTGAAGCGTGGTCCCGGGCGACGCACTTCCGCGCCCGGGCGGCGGCTCGAAGGGACACCTAGGCTCTGCCGCATGAGTCGACCCAAGCCCTGGGAGGTCCTCGAGACCGAGGCGCTCCAGGACTGCGCCGTCTTCTCCGTGAGTCGTGCCTGGACGCGCTCACCCCACTCGGGAGAGCGCGTGCCCTTCTACCGGCTCGAGTCATCGGACTGGGTCAACGTCGTGCCGGTCACGGCCGAGGGCGAGATCGTCATGGTCCATCAGTGGCGCCACGGCGCGCAGGCCCTGACCCTCGAGATCCCGGGCGGGCTGGTCGATCCCGGTGAGGCGCCCGAAGACGCGGCCCTCCGCGAGCTGCTCGAGGAGACGGGCTATCGCTCCGAGCGCGCGGTTCCGATCGGCGAGCTCAACCCGAACCCGGCGCTGTTCACCAACCGGGTCTACACCTACGTGGCGCCGGACGCGCGCCGGGTCGGCCCGGTCTCGAACTCCGGGCACGAGGAGACCAAGGTCGAGCTCGTGCCGATGGGCCAGGTGCGCGATCGCCTGCGGCGCGGCGAGATCGACCACGCGCTCGTCGCCGCCGCCCTCTACTGGTGGGAGCTCCAAGGAGGTCTCGAATGACCGCGCGATCCAGGGGACGGGAAGGGGTCGGCCGCTCGGCCATGAAGGCGACCATGCCGCTGGGCGAGTTCCTGGTGGCCTACCTGAATCGCGCCGGAGTCGAGCACATCTTCGGTCTGCCGGGAGACCTGGTGCTCTCGCTCTTCCACCAGTTCGGCCGGGATCGCGGGCTCGAGATCGTGACCTTCTCCCACGAGCCCGCCGTGGGCTTCGCCGCCGACGGCTACGCTCGCAGCACGAGGCGGCTGGGGGTCGTGTGCGTCACCTACGGCGCCGGCGCCAACAACGTGGTGAACGCCGTGGCCGGCGCCTACGCCGAGAAGGTGCCGCTCCTCGTCGTCTCCGGCGGCCCCGGCGAGGCCGAGGCCAGCATCGGCGGCGTGCACCACCAGGTGAAGGACGTCGGGAGCCAGCTGCGGCTCATGTCCGAGGTGACCTGCACCGCGCAGCTCGTCGAGCATCCCGAGCTCGCGGCGCGGCAGGTCCACGAGGTGGTGGAACGGGTGCTCTCGGAGTCGCGGCCGGGCTACCTCCAGATCCACCGCGACAAGGTCGACGTGCCGATCCCGGTTCCGCCCGAGATCCGTGCCTGGAAGGGGCGCTTCCCGCGTCCGGCCTCGGACAAGCGCAAGCTCGGCGAGGCCGTGGCCGACGCGGTGACGCGCCTGCGCAAGGCGAAACGCCCGATGGTGATCGGCGGCGTCGAGGTCTTCCGCGAGCGCGCCGAACGGAGCTTCCTGCGCCTGTCGGAGAAGCTCGGCGTCCCGGTCGCCACGACGCCGCTCGCCAAGGGCGTCTTTCCCATGCACCACCCGCTCCACATGGGCATCCACATCGGCCCGTTCAGCCCCAAGCCGATCCAGGACCGCGTGCGCAAGGCCGACCTCGTCCTCGCGCTCGGCACCCAGCTCACGGACATGAACCTCGGCGCCGCCCGGCCCCAGGTCCAGCGCGACAAGTCCATCTGGGCGGCCGAGGGACGCGTGAACGTCTCCTTCCACACCTACACCGACGTCGGCCTCGGCGACTTCGTGACGGCCCTGGCCGGGGAGAAGCTGCCGTCCTTCGGCGAGAAGGTTCCCTACTGCGACAGCCTGAAGCCGCTGCGCGGGAAGCCCGAGCGCAAGCTCCGGGTCAACGACGTGCTGGGCGAGCTCAACGCCTTCCTCGCCGATCGCAGCGGCTACCACGTGGTGGCCGAGTCGGGCGACCTGCTCTTCGGCGGGCTCGAGATCCGCCTGCGCGACGGGCTCTACTTCGCCCAGGGCTACTACGCCTCGATGGGCTTCGGCGTGCCCGCGGCGATGGGCGCGCAGATCGGTACGGGCAAGCGTCCCATCGTGCTGTGCGGCGACGGCGCCTTCCAGATGACGGGCATGGAGATCTCCCACGCGCCCCGCCGTGGCCTCTCCCCCATCGTGGTGCTCGTGAACAACGGCGGCTGGGGGATCTTCCGCCCCGTGACGCCGAAGCAGGAGCTGCTCGACATCCCGAACTGGCCCTACGCGGAGCTCGCGCAGGAGTGGGGCGGCGTCGGCTTCGTGGCCGAGACGGCGGGCGCCTATCGCGACGCGCTGCGTGCCGCCCACGAGGTGAAGGGCTTCGTCCTGATCGAGTGCCGCGTCCCCCGCGACGACCTCTCACCCATCTCGAGCAAGTACATCCGCGAGAGCGCGCGCAAGGCGCGGGCGAAGGGCGCGTCCTGACCGGCTAGTCCTCCGGTCGGCGCGCCTTGGGGAGCAGGACCGGGATCAGGCAGGCCAGCACGACTCCGCCGATCCCGCCGAACCAGTAGGGCGCATCGATCCCGAAGCGATCCAGGAGGGCGCCCTGGGTGAGGGCCGAGAGGGTGCTGGCCAGCGAGATGCCGATCATGCCGACGACGGTCTGGCCCGTTGCGCGCAAGCGCTCCGGCACGACGGCATCCACGTAGAGCGAGACGCCGATGATCAGGCCCACCACGACGACGCCGTGGAGCAGCTGGAAGCCGTACATCCAGCCGAGCGAGGGGGCCGCCACGCAGAGCACCCAGCGGAGCCCGTCGGCGCCGACGCCGAGGGCCAACAGCCCGCGTCCGCCCAGGCGCCCGAGCACCCGGCCCGAGTAGAACACGAGCGGCACCTCGAGGAGCAGCATCGGGATCCACATCAGCGAGAGCTCGGTGAGGCCGCCGCCGCGCGACTCGACCAGCAGCGGCATCAAGAGGATCGTCGCGTGGTTGAAGAAGTAGGCGAGGAAGCAGAAGGCCAGCAGCCGGAGGAAGGGCCCGTGGCGCATCAGCTGGGCCAGGTCTCCCCGGCGCGACCGCACCGAGAGGCTCGCGCTGCCCGGCAGCCGGAACGCGGAGATGGCGGCGAGCACGGCGAACGCGGCGTTGATGGTGAAGATGATGCCGAGCCCGGGCTCGCTCGGGCCGCCGGGCTCGGCCACCAGCCCCCGGTGCTCCTGGAAGCGATCGAGCAGGAAGGGGAAGCCCAGCACCATCACTGCGAAGCCCAGGGTCCCGAAGCTTCGCACCTGCCCGAAGCGTTCCGTGGCCGGTGAGAGCGCGGCCATCGAGACCGCGCTCCCCACGCTCATCACCGACGCGCCGAACGCGGCCGTCAGCCCGATCACCCCCATGAGGGGGAGGAGCCCGCCCGCGAGCGGGATGAGGGAGAGGCCGAGTGCCGCGCCCAGGCAGAGCAGGCCGAGCATCAGGCTGCGTCGGCCCGTGCGGTCGGAGACCTGGCCCCAGATGGGCTGGAAGATCATTCCGAGCAGGGGCCGGATGGCCAGCACGAGCCCGAGCTCGAACCCCGTGAGGCCCGCGTTCTCCTTGAAGTACAGGCTCTGGAAGGGGAACACGAGGCCCATCCCGCCCATCCAGAGGAGCCAGAAGCTCGCGAGCGGAATGACGGGTCGCATGGACGCCGCAGGATGACACCTGCCGTCGGCCGCGCCATGCTCGCAGCATGAGGAACTACAGCGCAGAGCAGTGGAAGGAGGTCCGGGAGCGCGGGAAGCCCGTGTTCATGTTCCGGACCGGGTTCCTCGGGCGTGGGCTTCCCTTCGGTGTGCTGGTGGCGGTCGTCGTCGAGATCATGCGCGGGGGCGTCTTTCCCGACGCCCTCCAGGACACGGGCTTCCTGCTTCGCACCCTCCTCGCAGTGGCCGTCTTCACGCTGAGCGGGAGCCTCGGCGCCCAGGCCAACTGGTCCGTGCACGAGCGACGCCACGGCTACGCGGACCGCGGCGTGGGCGACTCGGGCTCCGCCTCGCGTTGACCGACGGGCCCTTCTCCCAGGCCGGCGCGCGAGCGCGCCTCGAGTGGGGGCGACGTGGCGCGGCGCTCGCCGCCGAGCGGGGCGACTTGCTGGTGGTGGTGGACGTGCTGAGCTTCTCCTCGGCCGTCTCCGTTGCCATGGGGCGCGGCGCCGTGATCCTCCCCTGCGACTGGAGCGACGATCCCTTCGCCGTGGCCGAGCGGGAACGGGCGGTGGCGGCCGTGCGCCGCGAGCGCGTCCCCGAAGCCGGCCGCTACTCCCTCTCGCCTCCGACCCTCGAGGCGGCGAGCCCCGGCGAGCGCATCGTGCTGGCCTCGCCGAACGGCGCCACCTGCGCGCGGCGCGCGGGCGAGGTCCGCGCGCTCTACGCCGCGAGCCTGTTGAACGCGAAGGCGACGGCCGCGGCCGTCCGGGCCGAGCTCGCGGCCGACCCTTCCCTTTGCGCGACCGTGCTCGCCTGCGGCGAGCGCCACAAGGACGATCACGAGGACGGCCCCCTGCGCTTCGCCCTCGAGGACTGGCTCGGCGCGGGCGCCGTGCTCTCGGGGCTCGGGGACTCGCTCTCGCCCGAGGCGCGCGCGGCGGCCCTCTCCTTCGAGGCCCTGCGCGGCGAGATCGCGAACACCCTGCACGAGTGCGGCAGCGGCCGGGAGCTCCGCGCGGCCGGCTATCCGGAGGATCCCGCATCCGCCGCCTGCCTCGACGCGATCGGCGTGGCGGCGCGCTTCGAGGACCGCGCCTTCCGGCCCTTCGATCCGTTCGACTCGAACTCCGGGGCGTAGTCGAGGGGCGTGAACGAGCCGCGCACCGATCTCGGCTGGATGTCCCTGCTGTCGAGCACCTTGTACGCCTGCGACGAGCGCGGCCGTCTCGTCGCGTCGCGGATGGGCGGCGACGCCTCGGTGCCGCGGCTCCTCGTCGGACTCGCGCGCGAAGGGCTCTGCTGGCGGCTGCGCGCCGACCTTCCGGAGACGGGGGTCCGTGAGCTGGCGCGGCTGCTCGGCGCCGAGCGCCCGCTCGAGCCCGGTTCCGAGCCCCCGTCCGAACGGGTCGGCCGCCTGCCCGAGCGGCTGGCGACGCTGCGCGAGCGGCTCGCATCGCACGCGCCGATCGAGCGTGAGAGGATCGCTATGGCGTGTCGCCTCGGTCCCGTCGGCGCGGACGCCGGGAGCGAGGGCGTGGTCGAGCTCGGCCCCGACGACGCCGAGCGCGTGGTCGAGCTGCTGCCGCACGACCTGCCGCTGCCCGGATGTCTTCCCGCCTTCGCGGCGGTCGCGTCCGAGCGACTCGTCTCGCTGGCATGGTGTGCCACCCAGGCAGGGGATGGAGAGGAGCCGGCCGGTGTGCTCGCCGGGCTCGCGACGCTTCCGGGCTTCGAGGGGCTCGGGCTCGAGGCGGGCGTGCTCTCGGCCTGGGTCCGGGCCCAGAGGGAGCGTGGGGCCTGCCCGCTCGGCCTGATTCCGGGCGCCGATTCGGGCTGTCCCTCTCCGTTCGAGGCCTTCGGGACGATCCTGCGCATCGATTGAGTCGATTCTTGCCCGATTTCGGGCAAAAAATTGGCGTTCTCGGGCGCTTGGCGCTGAACTCCGGCCATGAACGAGGAGCCGGAAGCGCCCGAGGACCTGGAGGCCCTGCTCGACCACCTGGTCGCCAGCACCCGCCTCGAGCGATCCGAGGCGGCACGGGTGGTGGCCGAGGTGCTCGAGTTCTTCGGTGAGGGTCTCGAGGACTTCGTCGTTCGCCGGCACGCGGAGCTGCGCGCCCGGCAGCTGGCCAACGCCGAGATCTTCGCGCGCATCGCCGGCGAGCTCGGCCTGCGCCGCTTCAAGACCCCGCCACTCAGCGAGCGGCAGATCCGGCGGCTGATCTACGGCTGAGCCGGCCGACCCCTCGAGTACGAGCCTCGAGCACGAGGCAGGGAGACGCGACATGTGCGGAATCGTCGGATACGTGGGCAAGCGCGACGCGGTGCCGATCCTGGTGGACGGGCTCAAGCGCCTCGAGTACCGCGGCTACGACTCGGCCGGGCTCGCGGTCGCGCGAGGCAGCGGACTCAAGGTGCACAAGGCAAAGGGCCGCATCCGCGAGCTCGAGGCCACGCTTCCCAAGCGCTTCAAGGGCGCGCCCGCCATCGCCCACACCCGCTGGGCGACCCACGGCGAGCCTTCCGACGACAACGCCCATCCCCACTGCGACGAGAGCGGCCGCATCGCGGTCGTGCACAACGGCATCATCGAGAACGCGGCCGCGCTGCGCCTGCGGCTCGAGGCCGAGGGCGCCGTGCTGCGCTCGGACACCGACAGCGAGGTGCTCGCCCACCTGATCGCGCGAGCGGGCGGCGACTCGCTCGAGGAGGACGTGCGTCTGGCACTCCTCGCCGTCGAGGGAACCTACGGCCTCGCCGTCGTCGACTCCGAGCGGCCCGACCGTCTCGTGGTGGCGCGCAACGGGAGTCCGGTGCTGCTCGGCATCGGGGAGCGCGAGATGTTCGCGGCCTCCGACGCTTCCGCCCTGGTGCGTCACACCCAGCAGGTCGTGCACCTCGACGACGGCGAGCTCGCGGTGCTCACCCAGGACGGCTTCCAGACGAGCACTCTCGACGCGCAGCCCACCACCAAGACGCCGTCGATCGTGGACTGGGGCGCCGAGGCCTACGACAAGGGGGGCTTCGCCCACTTCACCCGCAAGGAGATCTTCGAGCAGCCCGAGTCCGTGGCCCGCACGCTGCAGGGGCGTCTCGACGGCCGCTTCCAGACGGCCCACCTCGGCGGTCTCGAGCTCGGGCCGCGCGAGCTGCTCGACGTGCGGCGCATCAAGCTCCTCGGCTGTGGCTCGGCCTACTACTCGGCCCGCATCGGCGCCCACCTGCTCGAGCAGCTGACGCGCGTCCCCACCGACGCCGAGCCGGCCTCGGAGTTCCGCTACCGCAATCCGGTGATCGAGAAGGACACGCTCTACGTGGCCGTGAGCCAGTCCGGCGAGACCTTCGACACCCTGGCCGCCGTGCAGGAGGTGCGACGCAAGGGCGGCCGGGTGCTGGGCATCGTCAACAGCGTGGGCAGCACCATCGCGCGGGAGTGCGACGGCGGGATCTACCTGCACGCCGGGCCCGAGGTGGCCGTCGTCTCCACCAAGACCTTCACCTCCACGGCCGTGGCGCTTGCGCTCCTCGCCCTGCACGTGGGCCGCGTGCGCGACCTCTCGCCCGCGGCGGGTCGGCGCCTGATCGAGGGCCTCTCGGCGCTCCCCGCGCAGATCCAGTCGGTGCTGGACCGCGAGGCCGAGATCGAGGCCCTGGCGACACGTCTCGCCCAGGCCGAGCACGCCTACTTCATCGGGCGGGCGGCCGGGCATCCCGTCGCCCAGGAGGGCGCGCTCAAGTTCAAGGAGGTGAGCTACATCCACGCCGAGGCGTACGCCGCGTCGGAGCTCAAGCACGGCCCGCTCGCGCTCGTCTCGCCCGAGACGCCGTGTCTGATGGTGATCCCCGACGACGACCTGTTCGAGAAGAACGTCTCGTGCATCCAGGAGATCCGGGCGCGGCGCGGTCCGGTGGTGGCGCTGTGCCACCGCGAGGAGCTCCCGGTCGACGTCGACGCCACGCTCGTCGTGCCGAAGAGCGAGCCCGAGCTCGACCCCATCCTGATGGGGGTCCCGCTGCAGCTGCTGGCCTACCACACGGCCGTGGCCCTCGGTCGCGACGTGGATCAGCCGCGCAACCTGGCCAAGAGCGTGACCGTGGAGTGAGGCTCAGGCGCCGCGCCGGGCGAGGAGCCCCTTGCCCGCGATCAGCGGCAGGTCGAGCGGCGAGATCAGCCCGGGCTCCGCGGCACACACGGCCGGGATCGCGTTGACGAGCCGCGTGGCCGTGAGCACCACGCCGCCGTTGGCGTGGTCGCCGTTCTCGTCCTCCATCTCGAGGCTGCACACCATGCGCGGCACGCCCTCGACGAAGACCTTGTAGCCGCCCTCGCCCTCCGGCTGGGGCCAGTCCGGCGCGACCTCGTCGTGCATGCGCGTCACGTGCTCCACCACGAGCACGGGCTCGCCGTCCACGATGCCCTGCACCTCGAAGCGCAGGCCTGCCATGGTGTCCTTCTCGATGGTGCCCATCGGCGTCTCGTAGTCGCGCGCCGCGGGCAGTCGCTCGAACTCCTCGCGGATCTCGTCCAGCTCGATGCCGAGCCCCTCGGCGAGCAGCCGGATGGTCCCGCCCCAGGCGAACTTGAGCGCGCCCGGCGCGAGGATGATGGGCGTGTGGTCGAGCGGCTTGCCGAAGCCCATGGTGCCGAGCACGACCTCGGGCTGGTCGTAGGTGGCGTAGTTGACGATCTCCTGGATGCGGATCTGGGTGAAGTGCTCGGACATGCTCGAGAGCACCAGCGGCAGCACGTCGTTGGCGAAGCCCGGGTCGATGCCCGAGGTGAAGAAGGAGCTCCCGCCTTCGCGGGCGGCCTCGGCGAGCGGATCCGAGAACTGCGGCCCGAGGCTCTTGGGATGCACCAGGGGCACCAGCGAGGAGGAGACCACGTTCTTGCCGCTGCGCAGGATGCGGGCCAGGTCCTCGACGGCCTCGAGGGGGCGGAGGTCGGCCGTCGCGGTGTAGCAGACGCAGTCGGCGTCCATGGCGAGCAGGGCGTCGGCGTCGTTGGTCGCGAGGACGCCGCAGGGGGGCCGCCCCGCGAGCTCTCCGGCGTCGCGCCCGGCCTTCTTCTCCGAGTGGACGTAGAGGCCCACGAGCTCGAGCTCGGGGTGGTTCAGGATCGCTCGCAGGGCATAGTGCCCGACGTTGCCCGTACTCCACTGGATCACGCGAATCGCCATCTGAACCTCCATTCCCTCTGGAACTCCATTCCCTCTGGAGATCCATTCCGTCAGGGACTCCATTCCGTTTGCGGGGGCCCCGGCGCGGCGAACACCGCAGCCGCGGCCGGGCACTTCGACGTCGAGGCGATCGACCGATCACGAGGCCTCTTCGACCCGGTCCAGCACGGCGTCGATCAGCCCCGGGTGGAGGCCGAGCGGCGGGCTCACCCGGATCGAAACGCCCGGGTGGCGGCGCGCCGCCTCCTCGACCATGCGCGGGATGTCGTCGCGACTGTGCCGCCCCGGCGCCAGGAAGTAGGGGTGCACCACGATGCGTCGGGCGCCCGATGCGACGCAGTCGTCGATGGCGGCGTCGAGGCTCGGCTCGGCGAGCTCCATGTGCGCGCCGAGCACCGTGCGGCCAGGCATCCGCTCGCGCACGGCTTCCGCCACCGCCCCGATCAGCTGATTCGCCTCTTCGGCCCGGCTCCCGTGGTCGACGAGCACGAGAGCCGGCTCGTCGACCCCGCTCATGCCTTGGAGACGCTCGAGAGGAAGTCCCAGGTGCGCTGCATCGAGGCCTGCCGGTCGTCGCCGTGGGGCATGATCGCGCCGTTGAAGTCGGTCACGCCGGCCGCGGCGAGCTCGCGGAGCGACGCCTCGAGCTGGCTCTCGTCGCCGATCAGCGCGATGTCGCCGGGCCCTTCCGCGCCCTCGGCATCGAGCATGGCGCGGTAGGAGGGCAGCGTGCCGTAGATCGCGAACTCCTTGTTGGCGGACTCGCGTGCGCCCGCGGCGTCGTCGGTCAGGCACACGGGGAAGCCGGCGACGATGCGCGGCTCGCCGCGTCCCGCCTCGCTCGCGGCCTTGCGCACGTCGGGGCCGATGGCGTCGCCGAGCGTGCGCGGACCCGTCATCCAGGTGATGGTGCCGTCGCACAGCTGCCCCGCGATGCGCCGCATCAGCGGCCCGAGCGCCCCGATCAGGAGCGGCGGGGCTTCGCAGGAGCTGCCGGTGAGGGTCCCGTTCACGCCGTAGGTGTCGCCCTGGAACTCGACGCGCCCGGTGTCGAAGAGCTGGCGCATCACGCTCACGTACTCGCGGACGTGGCGGGCCGGCTTGTCGTAGGAGAGCCCGAGCATGTTCTCGATCACGATCTTGTGGCTCGGGCCGAGCCCGCAGAGGAAGCGCCCTCCCGTGGCGCGCTGGGTGGTGAGCGCCTGCTGCGCCATGTAGAAGGGATGGCGCGAGAAGGTCGGGACGACCGCGCTCCCGAGCTCGATGCGTTCCGTCTCGCGGCCCGCGAGCGCGAGCAGGGTCAGGGCGTCCTCGCCGAAGATGTTGGCGGTCCAGGCGGTGTGGAAGCCCGCCTCCTCGGCCGCCCGATAGCGCTGCAGGATCGACTCGAAGCTGCCGGCGACGCCGCCGTCCCCCACGCCGATGCCGATGCGGATTCCGTCCACCTGGGTCTCCTTCGGAGGCTCTCGCCTACCAGTACGTCGCCGTCACCCGCGCGTCGCCGTGCACCTGGCTGCAGCAGGAGAGGCGTTCTTCGGGGTCGACGCGGTTCCTTCGCTTGGCCCATCGTTCGCCGTCGGACTCGGGCGAGAGGGCCTCTTCTCCTTCGATCACGCGCATGGCGCAGCGTCCGCACAGGGTGCGTTCGCCGCAGGCCCGGGCGACCGGCAGGCCGGCGCTTCGTGCGGCGGAGAGCAGCGAGGTCCCCCCGAGCACCTGGATCTCGAGGATCCGGGCCTCTCCGTCGATCCGTCGCACGAGCTCGAGCTTGGGCACGCCCGGAGCATACCCCGGAATCCGCGTGCGGTGCGGGGCGCGCCGATCGGATACCCTCGGCCCGATGTCGACGGCCGGAATCCTCATCATCGGAAACGAGATCCTCTCCGGGAAGGTCACCGACACCAACTCGCCCTACCTGTGCCGCGAGCTGCGTGCCCTCGGAGTGGACGTCGAACGGATCCTGACCATCCCCGACGTGATCGAGACGATCGCCGCGGAGACCCGCGCGATGAGCGAAGCGTACGACTACGTGTTCACCTCCGGCGGGATCGGCCCGACCCATGACGATCTCACCATGGACGGCATCGCGCTGGCCTTCGGCCGCAAGATCGAGCGCAGCGAGTCGATCGCGGGGCGCATGGAGCGGGCCCAGGGAAAGCCGCCCAACGAGAGCCAGCTCAAGATGGCCATGGTCCCCGAGGACTCGCGTCTGGTCGACGCCGGCGACCTGTGGTTCCCGGTGGTGATCGTCGAGAACGTGCACATCTTCCCGGGCATCCCCGAGCTGCTGCGCAAGAAGTTCGAGTCGATCCGGGCGCGGTTCCGGGGCGTGCCCGTGCTGCTCAAGCGGGTCTACGTGAAGCTGCGCGAGAGCGACATCGCCCACTCGCTGAACGAGCTGCTCGAGGAGTTCCCCGAGCTGATGCTGGGCTCGTATCCGAAGATCGGCGAAGAGTCCTTCCACGTGCTCCTCACCCTGGAATCGCGCGACGCGGGCTACCTGCAGGAGGCGCTCGACTCGCTGCTGTCCCGGCTCCCGAAGGAGTCGGTGACCAAGGTCGAGTGACTGGACCCCACCGGCCACGACGACGTCGCCTGGTGGCTCGCCCACCTCCACCCGGTCTGGATGCTGGCCTCGCTGGCCCTCGCGGGACTCACCCTGCGCTCCGGGCTCGAGATCCGCAGTGCGCGCCTGCGCCGCCTGCGTCGCGCGCCCGACCTGCGCCCGCGCCACCTGCGCCGGGCGAAGCTCGTGATCCCGCTCCTCGTGATCGGCGCTGCCGGGGGCCCGATCTCGATGGTGTTGCTCCGCGGTCAGCCGCCCTTCGCCACCGCCCACGCCTTCGTGGGGCTGCTCGCGATCGCGGCCTTCCTCGGGACGGCGTGGCTCGGCCGACGCCTGCGCGCCCACGACCACGGCGTCCGGGATCGTCACGCGATCCTCGCGCTGGTCGCGGCGCTGCTCTCCGCGGCGGCCTTCGGTACCGGCTTCGTGCTCCTGCCCTAGGAGGTCGCGTCTCGGCGGCGTCGCGCCGCGAACAGGCCCGCCACCGCCGTCGGAAGCAGCACCGCCGAGGCCAGCTCCGGCACCACGAAGGCGCGCAGGTTCGGCTCGTTGAAGACCGCGAAGGCGGATCCCTCGTGGGAGAAGCGGACGGTGCTCGCGCCGCCGCAGCAACCCTCGAAGCCCACGAGCGAGAGGGTGTACGTCATCCCGGCGTCGAGGTTGCCGGAGAGCGTGAAGACGTCGGCGTGGCCGAAGTCGTTGGCCCACCAGATGTCGTCGGTGCGCACCAGCTCCGCGACCGAGACGCCGCGGCTGTCGTCGAAGAGCGAGGCGGCTCCGCCCCGGCCCCAGTCGGTGCCGACCTGGAAGGTGTAGTTGCCCGCGCGGGCGACGGTGAAGGTCGAGGTCATCCAGAGGCTGTAGTCGTTGCGCTCCCCGCTCGCGTAGACGCTGGTCGAGACGCCCTCGAGCGTGGTGACCCGCGCCGACCCGAGAGCGGCACCGCGGCCGTGCTCCACCAGCAGGCTCGCGTGATCGTCCGTTCCGGTGGTGGCGTAGGTGGAGGCGGTGAAGGAGACGTCGATCGTCAGCGCGGTGGCCGACGCGGCGAGGAGGAGGCTCGCGAGCGTCGCGAGCACGAAGCGGAAGATGTCGGGAGTGCGCAGCATGGGGAGGGTCCGATCGGGGAGTCCGGGAGGCTCGAAGGGTGTGGCGGCGGTCCGAGGTGGCCTTCGTCACACATCCACTGATCCAACCGGACTCTTCGTTCCAGTGACACTGGAACTGGAGTCGGGCCCCGTGGGGTCTTGCGCACTCGCTGCGTCTAGAAGTTCTGCAGCAGCTTCTCCTGCAACAGGCGATTCGCCCAGTCGACGATCGGCGGGACGGCCTCGTTGTCCTGGGCGCTCAGGGGATCCACGTGGGAGTAGCCCTCGAGGATCACGACCTCGGTGTCCGTGCTGGCGGTCGACTGCAGGTAGTTCGAGAAGGAGCTCTCGGTCGGGGCCAGTCCGTTGCTACCGCCGATCCCGAGGATGGGCACGTCGACGTTCGCGTTCTGGGTCGTGTTCAGGAGATCGGGGCGTCCCAGCGCGCTGGCGTCCCGCCCGAAGTCGAGGTCCATGCCCGGGCGCCCGCTCACGAAGTACCACTCCGACGCGTTGCCCGTCTCGTAGAGGGTGCGGATCAGGACGTCGATGTCCGTCACCTCGCGCTCGAGGCCCCAGCGGGCCGGGGGCTCACCCGGCCCCGGCTTGGGGCCGTTGTTGATGATCGCGCAGCCCGTGCCCTGGCCCACCAGGAAGGGCGCGGGCGGCGGCTCGAGAGGCGGGCAGGTGAGGGCGTCCTGGGCGCCGAACTGGAAGCGCGGGCTGTCGATGTTGATCCACGTGCGGGTGAAGCCCTCGTCCGCGGCCAGGTAGAAGTCGCCGGGCACCAGGGCGCTCAACGTGTTGAAGACGTTGGAGCCGTTGGCGCTGAAGCCGATCGACGCGCTGAAGGCCGCGTTGGTGCTGAAGTCGTCGTCCAGGAAGAAGCCCGGGAGCGCCCGGTTCGTCATGGTCGCCGAGAGCAGCACGCTCACCGGGAAGCCGCCGAAGATCGGCGTCGTCTGCAGGATCGAGTCGGCGTCGGGCTGGAAGGCCCCGGCCACGCCGTTCAGCTCGCCGGCGGCGCCCAGCTCGACGGCGTCGATGAAGCCGAAGAGATCGCCGAGGAAGATGTCGTTGCTGCAGCCCACCGGGTTCTGGCAGCCGTCCGTCGCGGGATCCTGGTCGAAGAGGAAGTCGTTGGTGCCGTTCGCGAAGTCGTCGATGGCGACCAGGTACTCCGCCTCGGTCGGAAGGCTCGAGCTCGGGCCCCGAGTGCCGCCGCCCTCGAGGAGCAACAGGCCGTCCACGAGCTGATAGCCCGCCTCGACGCCCGGCCCGATGTCGAAGTCGTAGGCCGCGAAGACGCCGGTCCAGGTGGTGCCCATGGAGTGCCCGCCGAAGAGCACGAGCCCGTCGTCGCCCACCAGGGCGCGAGCCTCGAGCACGAGCTCGCGCCAGTCGCGCACGTAGGTGTCGACGCCCCAGTGTGCGGCGAAGCGCAGATCGTCCTGGGAGAGGCGCTGGAAGCCCGAGGGGCCGTCGCCGGGAACGGCGTCGGGCAGGGTGAAGCCGCCGTCGGGCGTGCCGTCGCGGTCCGTGTCCGCGGTGGGGAAGTAGAAGCGCACGCCTTCGGAGAGCGCCTGGAACACCTCGGCATCGTCCTGGCCGGCCTCGGCACCGGCGCGCGCGTGCAGCCCACCGCGGCGGTCCTCCACCTGCTGGGAGCGGCGATTCACGGCCCAGACCTCGAGCTGCCCGGCGAACTCCCGCACGAGGTCGCGCGCCAGCGGGTCGAAGGTGCCGGCGCCGCCGAGGAAGCCCGGGATCAGGATCATCACGATGCGCGGCGGCGAGGTGGCGCCGACCACGCGGGTGCGCACGGTGTCGACCTGGTTCAGGTCCGGGCCCTTGCCCAGGATCTGCTCGATGGTGCCGCCGGCAGGCAGCGTGAACTCGAGCGCATCGCCGGAGCCCGGGGTGTTCGGCTCCTGGAAGCCCGGCCGCTGATCGAGGACCTGCTCGACCACGAGCGAGGGCTTGCACTGGGTGGCCCCCAGAGCGAGGCCGGACAGCAGCGCGAGCGCCACGAGGCCGGCTCCGCCCACGTGTCCCGCGCTTCGCCGCCGGCGCGCGGCGAGGCCCGAGAGCGCGAGCAC
Organism: Myxococcota bacterium; assembly: GCA_030065975.1. Classification (GTDB taxonomy): domain Bacteria; phylum Myxococcota_A; class UBA9160; order UBA9160; family UBA6930; genus JASJCN01. Next base: position 9 of record JASJCN010000008.1, on the reverse strand, counting down.
CGTGGCCGC
>JASJCN010000154.1 GCA_030065975.1 Myxococcota bacterium | reverse complement strand
CGTCTCGCCCAGGCTCGCGACGCGCGCCTGCAGGCGCTCGTGCTCGGCCTCCTCGAGGAGCTTGCGGACGAGGGTCTCCTGGGCGTTCGGCGACCGCCAGGTCGAGAACACCCCGCCTTCGGGCATGACGCGCAGGATGCGGATCCGGGCGTCCCGACCCTCGGCGATCTCGACGGCCTGGTCGAGGGCCATCAGGTGGTCGTCTTCGCTCGCGACATAGACGAGGATGTTCTTGAAGTCCATGGAAACCTCAGAGTGCGGCGCGGATGCGCTCGATGGTTTCGCGCTCGGCGCGCGAGACGCTGCCGAAGCCGAGGACGCCCCCGGCCGCGAGAGCGATCTCGTGGATTCCGGAGACGAGGCGATCGTCTTCTCCCCGCTGGCGCCGCGCGCTCCGCGCGGCGGCGAGGGCATACCAGGCGTCGAAGAGGGCCTTCGGCGGTCGCTTTGCGAGCCATAGCTCGATCTGGGCGTGGGCCGGTCGGCCGAGCTCGAGCCCGAAGGAGGTGGCGACGGCCAGCACCCGCCAGCGCTCGTCGGGGTCCACCCATCCGTCGGCCCAGGCCACCTCGAGGAGAGGCAGGGCCTCGAAGGCCGAAGCCGTGTCCGCACAGATGCCGAAGTCGATCAGCCGCTCGAGGAGCGCGTCGTCGCGCAGGCCGAGCTCGTGTGCCAGCTCGCGGCGCAGGGTCTCGCGATCGAGGCGTCGGCTCCTGCGTCCGGGGTCGCGGAGCTGGCGCGCGTAGATTCCCTCGGTGCGATTCGAAGCGTCGAAGGTCGCGGTCTGCACGGGCACTCCTCCTCGTCTCTTCCTGAGACTAGAGGCCCGCGATAGCTCCGAAAAATAGATATTTCATGACGGATCGTTCGGTTTTGACGAATATTCTCCGGGTTCGTCCCCGGGCCGGGATGAAGCCAGATCGTCTCGCAGCGTGCCCGACCAGAGCGGGATGCCGCGCCAATACGCTGCGTGGCCGAGTTGATGTGCTGCGACGGGCGCCGTCAGCAGGAAGAAGAGCACGATCAGCAGGCTTCGGGCGGCGACTCCGAGCGTGCCGGCCTCGATCGCCAGGGCCGCCACGATCAGGATCGTGCCCAGCGTCGCCGGCTTCGTGCTCGCGTGCATGCGCGTGTAGAGGTCGGGGAGCCGCACCAGGCCCAGCGCCGCGATCACCACCATGAAGGCTCCGGCCAGGAGCAGCCCTGCGATGGCCCAGTCGGTCACTCGATGCTCCTCTTCTCGATCGCCCGCGCAAGGGCGATGGTGCCGAGGAAGCCGACCAGCGCGATGGTCAACGCGACGTCGATGAAGGCGGCGATGCCCGTGACGACCGCCTGGACCAGCGCCATGGAGACGAGCATGGCCGCGATCGCGTCGAGCGAGATGATGCGGTCGGCGAGACTCGGGCCCCGAAGCAGCCGGTAGAACGCGCAGGCGATGGCGAAGCACAGCATTGCCATGGCGACGTTCGCAGCGGTCTCGACGATGCCTCCGTTCATCGCAGCAGCTCCAGGACGCGGCGCTCGAAGCCTTCCTTGATCTCGCGCCGGGTCTCCTCCACGTCGTCCAGGAACATCACGTGGACGTACAGGGTCCTGCGATCCTCAGAGACGTCGAGGCACAAGCTCCCGGGCGTCAGGCTGATCAGGTTGGCGAGCAGGGTGATCTCGGCGTCGCTCTCCACGTCGAGGGGGACGGCCACGATCGCCGGGCGCCCGCGATGGGTCGGCGTCACGATGTCGGCGGCCACGCGGAAGCTCGAGAGCAGCAGCTGAAGCGCGAAGAAGGCGACGAACTCCACCGCACGGATCGCCCGGGCGAAGTGATCCCTGCGCCCGAGCAGGCGGCTCCGCGCGCCCAGCACGACGAAGCCGAGCACGAAGCCGACGACGAGATTCGAGAGCGAGATCTCGCCGAGCGCCGCCGCCCACACGAGGGCCAGGCCCAGGAGCCATCCGAAGGCGCTCACGAGCCGTCTCCCAGCACCGCGCGGAGATACTCCTGCGGATCGTCGAGCTGGCGGGCCGCGTCGTTCGCCAGCTCCCAGACCACCTCGGCGCCGATCCCGATGCCGACGGTCAGGACGCACAGCCCCGCGCACGCGATCACCGCCGCGCGGCCGAGACGAAGGTCCGGCGCCTCCTCGGGCGCCGCCTTCCAGAACGCCTCGTTCCAGATCTTGGCCATGGAGAAGATCGTGAGCAGTCCCACTCCCACCGCGGCGCCCGCGGCGACGAAGGCCTCGGCCTGCAGACTGGCGCGGATCAGGAAGAGCTTGGCGAAGAAGCCCGAGAGCGGGGGAATGCCCGCGAGCGAGAGCGCCGGGATCGCGAAGAGCAGGGAGAGCCCGACGCCTCGGGCCGAGATCCCACCGAGCCGCGCGAGCGACTCGCCGCCCCCGGCGCGCGCGATCAGTCCGCCGACCAGGAAGAGGTTGGTCTTGGTGACGATGTGATGGAGCGTGTAGAAGATCGCGCTGGCCACGCCGAGCGAGGTCGCGAGCGCCAGGCCCAGCACGATGTATCCGATCTGGCTCACGATGTGGAAGGAGAGGATGCGGCGGACGTGGGACTGGGAGGCCGCGGCGAGCACGCCGGTCGCCATGGTCGCGACGGCGACCGCGACGAGCGGCCCGCCGATCGGGTCCGGGAAGAGCAGGGTGAACATGCGCAGGAGCGCGTAGACCCCGACCTTGGTCAGCAGCCCGGCGAACAGCGCCGACACCGCGAAGGCGGGCGTCGGGTAGGACGCGGGCAGCCAGAAGAACACCGGGAAGAGGCCCGCCTTGATGCCGAAGGCGACCAGCAGGAAGGCCGCGGCGGGCCCGGCGGCCTCGCGGGCGCCCGGCAGGTCGAGGCGGAGGCGCAGGTCCGCCAGGTTGAGCGAGCCGAGCTGGCTGTAGAGGAGGCCCACGGCGACCAGGAAGAACGCCGAGGCGAGCAGGTTCAGCGCCACGTACGCGACGCCGCTCGTCACGGCGCTGCGCTCGCCCGAGGCGACGAGCAGCACGAAGGACGCGAGCAGCATCACTTCGAACCAGACGTAGAGGTTGAACAGGTCTCCCGTCAGGAAGGCGCCGCACACCCCCAGCATGAGGATGTGGGAGAAGCACACGAAGGAGCCGCGCTCGATCGTCTCGCGCGGCTCGGCGCAGGCGTAGATCGCCACCGCGAGGCCGACCGCGGCCGATACCGCGACCATGGCCGCGGAGAGGAGATCGGCCACCAGCGTGATGCCGAAGGGAGCCGGCCAGTCGCCCATCTGGACGGCCACGACGCCCTCTCCGTGCACGTGGAGCAGGAGGCGCACGGCGGCCACGAAGAGCAGCGCGGCGCCCGTGACGCCGATCGCGTGCTGCACGCCCGCGCGCCGCGGCGCCGCGGCCGCGAGCAGGGCCGTGACCAGCGGGATCCCGAGCGGTGCGACGAGGACGCTCATCCGGGCTCCCCCGTCATCCGGGCTCTCCCGAGTAGGCGTCGAGATCGTCCGTTCGCGCCTTGGCGGCGGCGCGATCGCCGAGGACCAGCGCGAACGCCAGCACCGCGAACGCGATCACGATGGCCGTCAGGACGAGGGCCTGGGGCAGCGGGTCGGCCGAGCCCGCCGCCGGCTGGGTGGCGCCCTCCGCTACCAGGGGAGGAGCGCTCGCGACGAGCCCGCCTCCGGCGAAGAGCAGCAGGTGGGCGCCGTGACTCAGCAGCCCGAGCCCGACCAGCAGCTGCCAGAGGCTGCCGCGCAGGAGCAACAGGATGGAGACGCCGTAGACGACGCCGATCGCCAGGGCCACGAAGAGCGTCACGAGGTCTCCTCCTCCATCAAGGCGAGGAGGACCGACGCGACGACCCCGAGCACGGTGGCGTACACGCCCGCGTCGAAGAGGAGCGGCGTCCCGAGCTTGTCGCCTGGAAGCCAGAGGCCCGTGAGCGGCGGCAAGCCCTGGAGCAGGGGCAGGAGGGCCGAGACGCTGCTCAGCCCGAGTCCGATCGGGATCAGGGTCCAGGTCGAGATCGGAAGGCTGCGGCGCGCGGCAGCCGGCCCCTCCGAGAACGCCACGAGGACGAAGGCCGTCGCGGCGACGAGTCCGCCCGCGAAGCCACCACCGGGCTCGTGGTGTCCGCGCCAGAGGAGGAACACGGAGAAGAGCAGCAGCAGCGGCATCATGTAGCGCGCCGCGGTGCGCAGGATCACCGAGCTCATGCCTGCACCTCGGCGTCGCTCGGGCGACGGCGGCGGAGGAGGGTGAGGATGCCGAGCGCGGTCACGGCCAGCACCGTGATCTCGCCCAGGGTGTCGAGCGCGCGGAAGTCCACGAGGATCACGTTCACGATGTTGCGTCCGTGGGCCTCGATGACGCTGCGCTCCTCGAAGAAGCGGGAGATGGGCTCGAAGGGCTCACCCGCCATCGCGACGAGAGAGGCGCCCGCCATCGTCGCGCCACCCAGCACGGCGACGCCGATGGCCACCGCGCGCGCCGGCTTCGGCTTCGCGGGGCGCGGCAGGCGCGGCAGCACCAGCGCGAGGAGCACCACCGTCAGGACCTCGACGACGAGCTGGGTGAGGGCCAGGTCCGGCGCGCTGAACATGAGGAAGAGCAGCGAGACCCCGAATCCCACGGCGCCGAGGGCCGCGACCGCCAAGAAGGGCGTCCGGGCCCGGGCCATGACCGCGGCCGCGAAGACCACGAGCAGGCTCGCCGCGATCCCCACGATGGGGGTGTCCGCGGTCGGGCCGGCCGCTCGGAGATCGGACAGCGGAAGCGAGAGCGCGACGACGGCGAATCCGACCCCGAGCGTGACGACGAGGTAGCGCCGGAGCGACCCGTTCTGGAAGGCGTGGGCGCCTCGGGCCGCGGCCGCGAGGCCGAGCTCCCAGCCGCGATCCCAGAGCCAGGCCGGGCCGCGTCGCTCGAACGCCATCCCGGGGGCCGCCGCAGCGACGACCCGCTCGCGATGGCGGTACAGGAACGCGCCCGCCGCCAGGGTGAGGAGGCTGAGCGCGAGGATGGGCGTGAAGCCGTGCCACAGCGCGAGCCCCGTCGGCGCCTCTCCCTGGAGCACGACGGACGCCGCCGGCGCCACCAGCAGTCGCTCGGCGGGTCCGACGAGGAGGCCTGCCAGCACCCCGGTCGTCGCCAGCACGAGCGGGCCCAGACGCATGGCCGGGCCGGCATCGTGGGCATCGCGCGCCGCTTCTCCCAGCTCGCCCTTGAACGGCGACAGCCCGACCCGGATCGCCGCGAACACCAGCGTGACCGCCGTGCCGATCACCAGGGGCGCGAGCAGCCACGAGCCGACCGGGGCCTCGAGAACGGCTTCGTAGGCCGTCTCCTTCGCGAGGAATCCGAAGAGCGGCGGCCCGCCCGCCATGGAGAGCCCGGCGAGGAGGGCCGCGGCCGCGGTCCAGGGCATGGCCTCCCGAAGGCCTCCCAGCTGTGAGAGCAGCCGGCTCCCGGCTCCGTGGTCGACGTTGCCGGCGACCAGGAAGAGGGCGCCCTTGTAGAACGCGTGGGCGAGCAGGGTCACCACGAAGGCCTGGGCCGCGATCGGCGTGCCGAGCCCGAGGAGCAGGGTCAACAGGCCGAGCACACTGACCGTCGAGTAGGCGAGGAGTCGCTTCAGGTCGTCCTGGGAGAGGGCGAGGAGGCCGCCCAGCAGCGTCGTCGCCGCGCCGACCACGAGCAGCGTCGCTGCCCACGCGTCGCTGCCACCGAGTGCCGGCGAGAGCCGCGCCAGGAGGAAGACGCCGGCCTTCACCATGGTCGACGAGTGCAGGTAGGCGCTGGCCGGCGTCGGCGCCTGCATGGCCGCGGGCAGCCAGAAGTGGAAGGGCACCTGGGCCGACTTCGTGAACGCGCCGAGCAGGATCAGCGCGAGGATCCAGGGGTAGGAGGCGTGGGCGCGCAGGCTCTCGCCCTGGAGGACGATCTGCGAGATGGCGCTGGTGCCGGCGGCGTCCACGAGCAGGATGAAGCCCGCGAGCATCGCGAGGCCGCCGGCCGCGGTGACGAGCAGGGACTGCAGGGCGGCCTTGCGTGCGGCCTCCTTCTCGTGATCGAGGGCGATCAACAGGAAGGACGAGACGGTCGTGAGCTCCCAGAACACGAAGAGCAGGAACAGGTCGTCGGCGGTGACGAGCCCGAGCATCGCTCCCATGAACACGAAGAGGAACGCGTAGAAGCGCCCGAGCCGCGGGTGCTCGCGCAGGTAGGCGCCGGCGTACACGACGATCAGCGCGCCGATGCCCGCGACGAGCAGCACGAAGAGGTTGGAGAGCCCGTCCTGGCGGAAGGCCCAGTCGATCCCGAGGCTCGGGATCCAGCTCGCGCGAAACTCCGGCACCGCGCCGTCGGAGATCGCGGGCTGCCGCGCCGCGGCGTACAGGGCGATGCCTGCGGGGACGAGCGCCAGCACCGGCCCGCTCCAGACGCGGAGACGGGTGTGGAGGGCCGGGGCCAGGGCGCCGACTCCGAACACGAAGGGAACCATCCACTCCATGTTCAGATGTACTTCTCACCCCGCACGACCGAGACGTCTTCCACGAAGGCGACGGCCGCATAGTGCTCGAAGTAGGAGGCCGAGAGCTCGGCGAGGATGCGCTCGGCGACCTCCTCGGAGACGAGGCACTCGAGGCGGACGTTGGCGCCCTCGACGTCGCCCACGCGGCGCCCGCGCGATCCCTCGCCCGTCACGGCGCTGCGGGTGAATCCCCGCGCGCCGAGGCGCTTCACGTCCCGGATCAGACGATCCTCGAGGACGGCCTCGGCGATCACCGTGAGCAGCTTGACGCGCGTCGTGTGGAGAGGCGGATCAGCCATGGAACCACCGGGCGAAGGTGTGGAAGAGCGGGATTCCCAGCGTGAGGTTGAACGGGAAGGTAACCGCGAGGACGGGGGTGAGGTACACGCTCGGGTTCGCCTCGGGGAGCGAGAGCCGCACGGCGGCCGGCGCGGCGATGTACGACGCGCTGGCCGACAGGATGCCGAGTGCGAAGGAGCCTCCCTCGGAGAGGCCGGTCAGCCAGCCCAGAGCGACGCCGAGCAGACCGTGGAACGCGGGGCCGATGATCGCGAACGCCATCAATACGGCCCCCGACTGGCGCAGGTCGCCCAGCCGGCTCGAGGCCACCCGTCCCATCTCCAGCAGGAAGAGCGCGAGCACGCCCTGGAAGGGATCGATGAAGAAGGCCGACACCTTCTCGACGCCTTCCGGGCCACTCAGCAGCCCAATCACCAGGCCGCCCGTGAGCAGGACGATGCTCCGGCCGGTGAGCGTCTCGATCAGGCCCTCCCGCGAGCTCTTTCCGCTGCCGCGGCGGGCCAGGAAGAGGGCCACGGCGATGCCCGGGACCTCGAGCATCGCCGCGAAGGCGGGGACGAAGCCCTCGTACTCGACCTGGATCGAGTCGAGGTAGGCGATCCCCGCCATGAAGGTCACGATCGAGATCGACCCGTAGTGGGCCGCCAATGCGGCGGCGTCCTCGCGCGAGAGATCGGCGGTGCGTCGGAGGAGCGCATAGCACCAGACCGGTGTCGCACAGCCGAGCAAGAGGGCCGCGACGCCGGGCAGCGCGACCTCCGACAGGGAAGACTGGGACAACGACGCCCCGCCCTTCAACCCGATCGCGAAGACGAGGTAGATCGAGAGCGTCGCGTAGATCGGGTCGGGCAGGCGCAGGTCGCTGCCCACGCGTGCGGCGATGGCGCCGAGAACGAACGCCAGAACAACCGGCGTCAGCAGGTTGGTCTGGAGCAGTTCCACCGTGCGATCATCCTAACAGAGTTGGGGCGGCCCCGGACCGGAGGGGTTGGGTCCGGGGCCGCCCGCTGGTGCTTCGCGAGGGGTCGCGATGCGTCAGGGAAGGGCCGCTGATGCGGCCGATCGCCGCTCGGCGGTAGCCGAGGTTCGCGCCGTCCCGGAGTGCAGGCCGGGTGCTCGGCGGCGGGATACGACGCGGGGAGCGTCGAGGCGCTGGGGAGGAAGCGGCCGCGGAGGCTGTCGCAGGGCGACCTCCAGCAGGTTGGCGGCTTCCTGTACGGCTTCGTAGAGATCGGACCCGGTGGCGCCCGAGGCGATCGGGCGCCGGCCGAGGAATCCGGCCCGCAGCATGCAGCGGAAGTGGGGCGTCCGCTCCGGCTCGCTCACGAGCTCGAGGTGGATGTCGACGCTGTCGACCCGCGGCTCCTGGTGCCACACCGAGAAGGTCACGGTGGTGCGGATGAACTCCTCCAGGAAAGGGCCGATCTCGATGCCGTCCTTGGCGAGGCTGTCACTGTCGATGCGCAGGATCATGATCCCTCCAGATCTCGATATGGCCTGAGTATCGGCGGCGGCGTGGTATTTGAAAAATAGATAATGCGACGTGGGCAATGCGGAAATAGCGAATGGTGTCTCGCCCTCCGAGGTCCCAAGAAAAGGATTGACACCTATCTCAATATTGGGAATAGTCCCAATTATGGGCGATGGAGATGGGGTGGCGCCACGGCCGGGGCCCACCCCTCGGAGGAACGTCATGTCACTCACCAACTACATCCCGACACCGAAGTTCGAGGAGTACCGGAAGGTCTTCGAAGAGCACTTCGTCATGGAGCGCCGCGACGGCATCATCGAGCTGCGCATGCACACCCTCGGCGGCGACGCGCAGTGGAGCTTCGAGCTCCACCGGGCACTCTGGCAGGCCTTCCAGACCGTCGGCGCCGATCCCGAGAACGAGCTGATGATCCTCACCAGCTCGGGCGACACCTGGCTGGCGAACATCGACGACTCGAGCTTCTCGAAGGAGGAGGACGACCGTCCCTTCTACAGCTACGAGCACATGTACTACGACGGGCGGAGGATGCTGATCAGCCTGATCAACGACGTCGAGATCCCGACGATCGGCGTGATTCCGGGCCCTGGTGCGCACACCGAGCTCGCGCTCATGTGCGACATCACCATCTGCTCGGACAACGCGGTGCTGGTGGATCCCCATCTCGACCTCGGCCTCGTGCCCGGCGACGGCATCCACAGCGCCTTCATCGAGCTCATGGGCGTGAAGCGCGCCGCCTACGCCCTGCTGACGTGCGAGATCTTCGATGCGAAGAAGGCCCTCGAGTACGGCCTCGTGAACGAGGTGGTGCCGCGAGACGAGCTCCACGCCCGCGCCTGGGAGATCGCGGAACGGATCATGGCGCGCAACCGCACGACGCGGCGCATGACCGTCCCGGTGATCCGGCGGCCCTGGAAGCAGCGCATCGCCGACGACCTCGACGGCGGCTTCGGCATCGAGATGCACGCCTACCTGTGCGACAGCCCCGAGCACCGCGACAACGTGGGCGAGACCGTCACCTCGCGGACGGACACGTTCACGCCCGAGGACCGCAAGAAGGGGATTCGGACGCAGTCGCCCGCCTGAAGCTGCGAGTGGCCCACGCCCTTGGGCGTGGGCTGCCCGAGCCTCGCAGGTTGAGGGCCCAAGGGTCGAACGCTAGCGGGACGCCTCCACGTCGATGTCGACCGTGGCCGAGGCACCTGCAGGGCGTTGGAACGGTCCCGTGTAGTCGATCCAGCCGGACCAGCCGCGGTACTTCTGCGTCTCGACGAAGACCTTGACCTTATACTGCTGGTTGCCCTCCGGCTTGGCCGGGAGCGGATCGATCTGGAAGTAGCCGTGCTTCTGGACCTCTCCCTTGAAGAGGAGTCCCAAGGCGCCGGGCGTCGCGTCCGTGCCCTTCACGAAGACGGAGCCCTTTGCTCCTTCGAATGCCCCCGCCGCGGCGCCCGGGGGAGCGAGGACGACGAGGGGGCCATCTACCGCGGCTGTCCAAGCGACGTCCGTGGGCTTGGCAGGCGGCTTGGCCGTGACGTTGATCGGGAGCTGCAGGCAGCGAGTACCGAGGTCGCCGTCGCCGCTCTCGTTGTCCCCTGGGTTCGCCCTCGGCGGGTAGTTCGCGCCCAGGAAGAACATGGGGTCCCGACGGTAGGGGTTGCCGAACTTGTTGAAGCGGCCGAACGCCGCGAGCGTGATCTTCCCCGCGTCGATATCAGGGTGGTTATGGCACTCGGTCTCCCAGCCGCTGAGCTCGCCAATGCGGGTCTTGGCCGTTCTCTGCAGGTAGCGGGGGATCGAGTCCAGGAGATCCTTCCGTTCCTCCGCCTTCGCCGCCGCCGCCGCCGAGTAGACGAGGTACGCGTAGACGCGCCTGACGCCCGGCTCGAGCAGCTTCTTGGTGGTGTTGCGGGGGACGAAGGGGACGAAGGACGCCCACAGCCCGCGGCGGAACGTCGACCGGCGGGGGTTGAAGATGAACCGGAAGCGCTTCTCGTCGTCGATGATTCCCTCGATCAGGGGAAAGGCCCGCTGCTCGGCAAAGGTCTCCTCGCGGCGGTTCCGGTACTCGGCCGTTCCGGTGGCGAACTGGGCGGCCGCCGCGATGGCGACACCGACGTCGCTGGCGTTGGCGAGCGAGTTCAAACGCGTCAGCGCCTGCTTCTCGGGCTGGAGCGCGACGACCTTCACGTCGTGCCCCTTCGGCAGGAGGAACGTCACCTCGGCCTGGTAGTCGCGCTGGAAGTTCCGCAACCCGGAGCAGTCGAACCACTTCGTAGGCGGCCATCCCCAGTGCCCGGAGCAATCCATCCAGATCACCGGGTAGAAGAAGTAGTTCTGCCGCGGCGGCTGCACGTTGATGTCGAATCGAACCAGGTGGAGGCTTCCGTTGGCCAGATCCTTCGAGAACAGGAGGCGCGCTGCCTCGATCTCGGCCGCTCGTGCCGTGAGATCGTCGATCGTCTCGGCGATCGCGAGAGAGAAGGAGTCCGGAGTCACGGCGGCGGCGGGAGGTGTGGGAAGGCTCGCGCCTTGGAGTGCCGCGCCCTGCGGCACCGCGGGTGCCGTGCCTCCCTGCGGAATCGCTCCCTGAACCCGGAGCTGGGC
>JASJCN010000153.1 GCA_030065975.1 Myxococcota bacterium | reverse complement strand
TCGAGCTCGCAGGAGACGTCCACCCGGATCCGGGCCTCCGATGCCTGGGCGACCAGGGCGTCCACGGTCAGCGAGGGGGGCGGCTCGGCCGGGGGGGCCTGCTTCGCCTCGGCCAGGCGGGCCTCCCGCTCCCGGTCGGCCACGGCGGAGGGCGCCGTGTACGAGAGGATCACGGCGACGATCACCACCAAGGCGGAGATCACCAGTACGACGAAGGTCGTCCTGCGCATCTGGGGAGCCTAGCCTCGGCGGGCGCGAGGGACCCCCGGGCGGAGCCGGGGCTAGATCGCCTCCTCGACCACCCGCATCAGGTCGAGGCTGGTGATCATCCCCACCAGTCTACCCCGTTCGGTCACCACCAGGCGATGAATGCGGCGCTCCCGCATGATGTTTGCTGCCACCGCGGCGGAGGTGTCCGGATTCACGGTGTGGACGGGGCTCGTCATCACCTGCTCGACCGGGGTCGAGAGCGTGTCGGAGGGCAGGCCCTCGAGATCGGCGTAGTCGTCGTCCGTGGTGAAGAACTCACCCGACTCGCTCACGCTGACGCGCTGCGCTGCAAAGCGCGCCAGATCGTTCTGGGTCACCACCCCCAGGATCGCGCCGCCCGAGTCCACCACGGGCGCCCCGCCCACCCGGCGCTCGGCGAGCTGCCGCGCCGCCTCCCGCACCGTGGTCTTGGGCGTGAGGCAGGCCACGGAGGGGGTCATCAGCTCGGAGACCAACCTCTTCTTCATGCCCTCATTTTCGCAAAACCCCGGCAGCGGCGCCCCGGGGCGGGGTGAAGGCGGCACATCGGGCGCAGGCGGCCGGTGGGCCGGAAGGCCGCCTAGGGGTTGCTGGGCGGGTGATGGACCACCTCGAGCTTCACCCCGTCGGGATCGCTGAAGAAGGCCGCGTAGTAGCCCCCGCCATAGGCCGGGCCCCCGTACTCCCGGGGCGGGTCCAGGATGGTCGCCCCCGCGTCGCGCATCACCCGGTACACGCCGTCCACGGCCTCCTGGCTCTCGGCGTGGAAGGCCATGTGATGCAGCCCCGGGGTCCAGCGGTCGTGGGGCCTGTGGCGCCCGCTGCGCCGGGCACGCCGCACCTCGAAGCCCGAGGAGTAGCCCGAGGGATCGCGGAAGTACCAGGCGGCCCGGGTGGGACGCTCGCCCCCGAAGCCCGGCCCGTCGTGCTCGCCTCGCTGGTAGCCCAGCGCCTCGAAGAAGGCGCCGTAGAAGGGCAGCGAACGGTCCGGGTCGCTGCAGCACAGATCGATGTGGGAGATGGGGCCGCGAATCGGCACGGCGTCTCCTCCTAGCCCTCCGAGCGGCCGCCGAAGCGGAAGGGCAGCTCGAGATGGCCGCGATAGCTCTGGTCCACGGGCGGCCCGGCAATGCCGACGCCCTGGTACAGACGCTCGGGATCCCCCGGCTCGACGCGCGTGCCGAAGAGCACGTCCCAGACGATCAGCACGTCGCCGTAGTTGCTGTTGGCGTCCTCGGGGAGACGCGAGTGGTGCAGCCGATGCAGCTCGGGCGTGGCGAAGATCCAACCGAGCCAGCCGGTGCGCATGCGCACGTTGGTGTGCTGGACGTAGCCGTTGGCCGCCGTCACTCCCGTGTAGAGCGCGAGCACGTCGCCGGGAACGCCGAGCATCCAGAGCAGGGAGAGCCGCGCGCCGTAGGTGAAGAAGGCCTGCAAGGGGTGCTTGCGCGTCACCAGCAGGAAGTAGTAGTGGGGCGAGCAGTGGTGGACGGCGTGGAGCGGCCAGAGACGCGTCTCGTGCAGCGTGCGGTGCACCGCGTAGGACGCGGCCTCGGCGACCAGCAGCGCCAGGCCCAGCTGCACCACGAGGGGAGCGCCGACGGGCCAGACCGCCGCGCCGAAGAAGCCCTCGAGGCTCGCCGCCACCCCCACGAGGGACGCCTGGAAGAGCAGGCGGAAGAGCGCCGACGGGATCGTGTTGGAGATCAGCGCGTGCAGTACGTCGGTGCGCAGCTCGAGCGCCGACCACTTCCAGTGCGGCGTCTCGGGCATCCAACGCTCGAGCGCGAAGCAGAGCGGCGCGAACACGAGCCCGTTCGCGATGACCACGGCCGCCGCGGGAAGCCCGGCCTGAAGCAGCGCGAGCCCCAGCACCACCGAGCCGATCAGGCACAGCGGATACGTCCCGTAGACGACGAGCCCGCGCAGCATGCGCCCTCCAGCCTACCCCTTCTCGGCCTGCTCCTTGGCCCAACGATAGTCGGCTTTTCCTGAGGGACTCCGGACGATCTCGTCGCGGAAGACGTAGAGCTTCGGGAGCTTGTAGCGGGCGATGTGGCGGGCGGCCTCCTCGGAGAGGTCGGCCTCGCCGGCCGTGGCGCCGTCGCGCAGGCGCACGATGGCGACCACCTCCTGGCCCCAGCGCTCGCTCGGGCGGCCGCAGCACACGGCGTCGTAGACGTCGGGGTGCAGCTTGAGGGCGTTCTCCACCTCCTCGGCGAAGATCTTCTCGCCGCCCGAGTTGATCGTGACGCTGTCGCGCCCGAGCACGTCGATCACGCCCTCGGGCGTGTAGCGGGCCCGGTCGCCGGGGACGGAGTAGCGGGTGCCGTCGATCACCGGGAAGGTCTTCGCCGTCTTCTCCGCATCGCCGAGGTAGCCGAGGGGCACGCGCCCGGTCTGGGCGAACCAGCCCATCTCCTCGTCGCCGGGCTCGAGCTTCCGGTCGAGCTCCGCCGACACCACGCACGCGCCGGGCCCGGGGACGAACTTCCCCGTGCTGACGTTGCCCTTGGTGGCGGGGTTGGCGCCCTGGGAGCCCGTCTCCGACGAGCCGATGGCGTCGAGTACCATGATCCCGAGCTTGTCGATGAACGCCTCCTTGTGGGCGGTCGAGAGCGGCGCGCCGCCGGAGACCAGCGCCACCATGCTCGACGTGTCGTAGCTGCGCTTCTCGAGATCCTCGACGAGGGGCTTCGCGAAGGCGTCGCCCACGATGAGCGCGGTTGCGACCTTCTCGCGCTCGATCGTGCCCCAGAAGTCCTGGGGCTCCATGCGGCGCGACTCGTTGCCGAACACGACGGTGTTGCCGGCGCTGAGCGCGGTGAAGCTCGCCCACTGGGCGGCGCCGTGCATCATGGGCGGGCCCACCAGGAGCCGCATGCCTCCGGCGGCCTTCGCGTTCTCGACCACCTCCTCGAGGCTCTGCCACTCCTCGCGCGCGGGGTTCCGCCCGCCCATGGCGGAGACGAAGATGTCGGCCGAGCGCCACAGGACGCCCTTGGGCATGCCCGTCGTGCCGCCGGTGTAGAGGATGTAGAGATCGTCGGGCGAGGTCTCGGGCAGCGCCTCGGACGAGGGGTCGGCGCCGGCCAGCGCCTTCTCGTAGTCGAGCGCGCCGTCGAGGAGCGCTTCGCCCGAGCCGTCGTCGATCTGCAGCAGGAGCGGCTTGCGCTCGAGGCTCGGCAGCACCTTCGCGAGGGTCGGCGCGAACTCGGCGTGGTAGGCGATGGCGCCGGCCCCGGAGTTGTTCAGCAGGTAGGTGAGCTCCTCCTCGACGTAGCGATAGTTCACGTTCAGGGGGGCGACGCGCGCCTTGAAGGCTCCGAGCATCGACTCCACCCACTCGTTGCCGTTGTAGGCGTAGATCGCGAGGTGGTCCTGGCCCGACTCGTGACCGCCGAGGCTGTCCCGCTCCCGGTGCGCGCCGAGGCCGTGGCCCGCGAGCACGGCGGCGAGGCGGCGGCTCCGCTCGGCCAGCTCGGCGTAGGTGAAGCGGCGGTCGCGGAAGATCAGCGCCTCGCGATCGGGAACGGCGGCGGCGACGGCCTCGTTCACGCGGGCCAGATCGAACTCCATGGATCTCTACCTCCGGGGCTTGGGATCTGGCATGGTAACCCGATGGACGGCCTCGAGCTGCGCATCCGCCACCAGGCCCCCGAGGAGCGCGACGAGGAGTCGCCGACGGGATGGGTCTGGATCGAGAAGGGGCCCCAGCGTGCGGCCCTCTTCACACCCGACGAGATCGATCCGGGCCGCCGCTATCCGCTGCTGACCGTCCTCCACGGGGCCGGCCGTCAGGACGAGATGCTGATCAAGGCCTACAAGGCCGAGGCCGAGCAGCGTCAGGCCCTCTTCCTGATCCCGCGCTCCCTCCACCCGACCTGGGACCTGATCGTCGGGAGCGCCTCGGGCGCGCCGCCGCCGCGAGTCGAGGGGCAGGAGACCTCGGCCGAGCGACCCGACGCCGACTTCCTCGAGTACGCGATCGACCTCATCTACCGGCGCTACCCCATCGACCCCGAGCGCCAGGCCCTGGTCGGCTACTCCGACGGGGCCAGCTACGCGCTCTCCCTCGGGCTCTCGAACCCGGAGATCTTCCCCGCCCTGCTCTGCTGGGCGGCGGGCTTCGTGGCCCTCGACGAGCGCGCCTCGGATCCGACGACGCCACGCCCCCAGGTGCTCCTCGAGTACGGCACCCACGACGAGCTCTTCCCCTTCGAGCAGGTGGCGCTCCCCATGCGCCGGCAGCTCGAGGAGATCGGCTGCGCGGTGAACTTCCGCGTCGACGAGGGCGGACGTCACTGGCCCTCGGGGCTGTTCCAGGAGGAGGCCCTGGACTGGTTCTTCTCCGAGCCCTGGCGCACCCGCTCGTAGCGGCCCCACTCGGCCTCGCCTGACGTATCATCGTCGGCCCCGCCCGGCACTGGTGCGCTGGGTGGGCAAGCGGCGTAAGCCGCGCGCAGCGAGCCGAAGGCGAGCGAAGTCGAAGCGCAGGAGGTCCTCGTGGCAGAGCAGTTCGAGATCACCGACGAGATGCGGGCCGTCATCGGCCAGGAGTCGCCGCCGTGGACCCACGAGGTCACCACGACCAGCGTGCGCGCGTTCGCACGCGGGGTGGGCTACACGGACGTCGTCTACTTCGACGAGGACGAGGCGAAGAAGGCCGGCTACCGCAGTCTCCCGGCGCCCCCGACCTACCTCGGCACACCGATCTTCATCCCCGGGCAGTCGAACGACACCTTCAGCGGGCCCAACCACGGCGGGCCGCGGGTGAAGCACGGCCTGCCCGGCCTGCTCGACGGCGGCACCGAGACCGAGTACCGCGGGCAGATCTGTGCCGGTGACCGACTCACGGTGGTGTCGAAGCTCGCCGCGCTCGACGTCCGCGAGAGCAAGAGCCTCGGGAAGATGCTGATCACCACGACCGAGACGAGCTACACGAACCAGGACGGCGAGGTCGTCGCCCTGCAGCGCTCCCAGGCCATCTTCTACTAGGCCGGGGCGAGGAGCGAGACATGAGCATCACGTGGGACTCCGTGTCCGAAGGCGACGAGATCGGAAGCCTCACCAAGAAGCCCGGCGTGAGTCAGCTGGTGAAGTACGCCGCCGGAAGCGGCGACTTCAATCCGCTGCACCACGACTACGCCTTTCCGCAGTCGAAGGCCCTGGGCTCGATCATCGTCCACGGCCGCTTCAAGTACGCCTCGCTCGGCGAGGCCGTCTCCAACTGGCTCGGCCACGCCGGGCGCATCCGCAAGCTCTCCTGCCAGTACCGCGGCATGGACTTCCCCGACCGCGAGATGAGCGTCGGCGGCCGCGTGAAGCGCAAGTACGAAGAGCACGGAGCCAAGCTCGTCGAGCTCGAGCTCTGGACCACCAACGACGAGGGCAAGAACACCACCCCCGGCACGGCCATCGTGGAGCTGAACGCGTAGGCCGATACCCCCGGGGAAGAGCGCCCCTCAACCCCCACAGCAAGCGGCCTCAGCCGCGCGCAGCGAGCCGTAGGCGAGCGAAGTCAGACAGCTTGCGCGATTCTCCGCGCCCATGAGTGAAGAGATCGACTTCCTGAAGTTCCAGGGGACGGACGGCTACATCGCCTCCTCGTCCCTGGTGGATGCCGTCAACGCCGCCATCGCCCTCGAGCGACCGCTGCTGATCAAGGGCGAGCCGGGCACCGGCAAGACCCTCCTGGCCGAGCACGTGGCCACGGCTCTCGGAATGCCCATCGAGCGCTGGCACATCAAGTCCACGACGAAGGCCATGGAGGGCCTCTACGTCTACGACACCGTGCAGCGCCTGAACGACGCCCGCTTCGGCGAGGGCGACGTCTCGGACATCCGCGCGTACATCAAGCACGGCGCCATGGGCCGCTGCTTCCGGGCCGAGAAGCGCCACGTGCTCTTGATCGACGAGATCGACAAGGCCGACCTCGAGTTCCCCAACGACCTGCTCCACGAGCTCGACGAGATGCGCTTCACGGTCTCCGAGACGGGGGACGAGATCGTGGCCCAGGAGCGGCCGGTGGTGATCATCACGTCGAACAACGAGAAGGAGCTGCCCGACGCCTTCCTGCGTCGCTGCGTCTTCCACTTCATCGACTTCCCGGACAAGCCGCTGATGACGCAGATCATCGGCGTGCACCATCCCCATCTCGAGGCCCAGCTCCTCGATCAGGTGCTGCTCAAGTTCTACTGGCTGCGCGAGCAGAACGAGCTGCGCAAGAAGCCCTCGACCTCGGAGCTGATCGACTGGATCTCGGTGCTCTTGCGCGCGGGCATGACCGCCGACGACATCGAGCAGCACATCCCCTTCCTGGGTGCGCTGCTCAAGAACGAGCAGGACACCGAGGCCCTGGACCAGTACCACGAGCGCGGCGGCCAGTACCCGAGCGAGTGGAGCGACCTCGGCCCGCGGTACAACAACTAGGGCTCCCGTGTTCCTCGATCTGTTCTACGCGCTGCGGGACGAGGGCGTCCCCACCGGCCTCCAGGAGTGGCTGATGCTGATGGAGGGCCTCGAGAAGGGCCTCCACGGCTCGAGCCTGCGCCGCTTCTACAACCTCTCGCGCTCCTGCCTGATCAAGAGCGAGACCTACTTCGACGCCTTCGACCGCGCCTTCCTCAAGGTCTTCGAGGGCGTCGAGGGCGAGCTCGAGATCGAGAGCGAGGTGCTCGACTGGCTGCAGGACCCGAAGAACTTCGAGCCGCTGACCGACGAGCAGCGCGCGGCGCTCGAGCGCCTGGCCAGCGACGAGCTGCTGCAGAAGTTCCTCGAGACCCTAGAGGAGCAGACCGAGCGCCACGACGGCGGCGGCAAGTGGGTGGGCACCGGCGGGCGCTCCCCCTACGGCCATGGCGGCGAGCATCCGACGGGCATCCGCGTGGGCGGCCCGGGCCGCAACCGCTCGGCCATGAAGGTGGCCGAGGAGCGCCGCTACCAGGACTACCGGAGCGACCAGACCCTCGACCTGCGCCAGACCAAGATGGCGCTGCGCAAGCTGCGCCAGCTCACGCGCACGGGCGCCGCCACCGAGCTCGACCTCGACGAGACCATCGACGAGACCTGCCGCCAGGCCGGCGAGATCGAGCTCGTGTTCCGCCCCGAGCGCAAGAACGACGTGCGCCTGCTGCTGCTGATGGACGTGGGCGGCACCATGGATCCGTACTACGAGCCCGTCAGCCGGCTGCTCACCGCGCTCCACGAAGAGCGCGGCCTGCGCGACTTCAAGGCCTACTACTTCCACAACACGCCCTACGAGCTGCTGGGAAAGACGGCGGCCCTGCTACGCAAGGACGCGATCCCCACCGGCGACGTGCTGCGCACGCTGGATCCGCGTTGGAAGGTCGTGATCGTGGGCGACGCCGCCATGCACCCGGCCGAGCTGCTCGAGAGCTACGGCAACATCGACCCGCGCCGCATGGCCGAGACGACGGGCATCCACTGGCTGCAGCGCATCGCCGACCACTTCCACCGCAGCGTCTGGCTGAACCCCGACCCCCGCGGCATGTGGGACCAGAGTCACACCTGCCGCGTGATCCAGCGCCTCTTCCCCATGTACCACCTGAGCCCCGACGGCCTCGCCGACGCCGTCTCCGCCCTGGTAGGCGCCCGCACCCACACGCACTAGGGGACGGTCCTTGCAACTTGCAAGTGGCCGCCCGCGGGAAGGGTCTTGCAAGTTGCAAGGACCGTCCCCTCTCCCCGAAGGGCAAGGACCGTCCCCACCCCAAGGGGCTATTTCTTGGTGCGGTAGTCGCCGAACTGGGCGTCGCGTTTGTCGAGGGCCTTCGTCAGGCCCTGGCTGATCTCCTTCAGGTAGGCGCGGGCCGAGGGCTGGTGGAAGCCCAGGGCCTGGATCTCGGTGCCGGCGCGGATCGCGGCGCGCATGCCCATCACCTCCATCGCGCGATGCACGCTGCGCTTGTTGAGCTGCTGGAGGTCGCTCGGGATCTTGGCCACGCGCTCGGCCTTGGCGAGGACGGCCTCCTCGAGCTCGTCCGCGGGGTACGCCCGGTTGACGAGGCCCATGTCGGCGGCCTCGCTCCCCGAGACCGCGTCGCCGGTGAGCATCAGCTCCATGGCGGCGCGCATGCCCGCCATCCAGGGATGGAACTGGGTGTCGGGCGGGCTCATCAGGCGCACGGGCGGGTAGCCGATCTGGGCGTCCTCGGCGGCGTAGGCCAGGTCGCAGGCCGCCATCAGCTCGCTGCCCCCGGCCAGGCAGTAGCCGTGCACCTGGGCGATCACCGGCTTGGCGAGGTCCCAGATCTTGAACCAGCCCTCGGCGACCTGGCGCGGCCAGTAGCCGTCGCCCATGGCGGTGTAGAAGGGGTGGCCCTCGCGCGTGTCGGAGGCGAGGTCGTAGCCGGCCGAGAAGCACTTGCCCGCACCGCGCAGCACCGTGACGCGCACCTCGGGGTCGCGATCGGCCGCCTCGAGCTCGGCGAAGAGCTCGGTGCGCAGGGCGTTGTGCAGCGCGTTGCGCTTGTCGGGACGGTTCAGGGTGAGGCGCCGGATGCCGGGACGCGGGTCGTCGACCAGCAGGTAGCGCGGGGCTTCGCTCATCGTTCCTCCAGGGCGCCCGAAAGGAAGGAGTGGGCGCGCTCGTTCGCCCGCCGGGCCTGCTCGGTCGGAAAGGCGTTGAATGCGTGGATGGCGCCGGGCTCGACGGCGAGTCGGGCCACGCCGCCCGCCGCCTCCCAGCGCGCGGCCATGAACAGCGAGTCGTCGACCAGCGGGTCCCAGGTCCCCACCGTGAACAAGGCCGGAGGGAGGCCACCGAGATCGGCGTAGAGCGGCGACACGTCGGGATCCCCGCGCGCGGCCCGATCGGGGACGAAGTGGTCGGCGAACCACTCGATGATCGGCGTCGAGAGGATCAGGTTGCGCTCGCCCCAGGCGCGCACGCTCGGCGTGAGCCCGAGGTCGTAGCAGCCGTAGAAGAGGTTCGCGGCGCGGAACGGTGTCTTGCCGTGTCGATCGTGCAGGCGCAGCAGGGTCACCACCGAGAGGTGCGCGCCCGCCGACTCCCCGCCGATCAGCAGCGTCTCGCTCCCGAACTCGGCGCGGGCGTTCCGGGCCAGCCACAGGGCCGCGGCCTCGCAATCGTCCGCCCCGGCCGGATGCGGGTGCTCGGGCGCGAGCCGGTAGCCCACGCTCACCACGGCCACGGACAGCGCCCGGGAGAGCGCGTCGAGGGCCTCGTCCTGCTGATCCGCCGCGCCCAGGGTCCAGCCGCCCCCGTGGATGTGGAGGAACACACCCCGCGCCGTCTCGGGTCGGAACACCCGCAGGGGAATCGGCCCGGCCGGCCCCGGGATCTCCCGGTCCTCGGCGTGGTCCAGCTGCACCAGCGGGCCCCAGACCGTGCCGCCGCTGGCCCGAGCTGCGCGGATCACGGAGGGCTCGAGTGAGGTGATGGGCGGAGCGGCCGCCAGGGCCTCCTCCACGGTCCGGTTCAGGGCCAGGGTGTCCGGGTGGATGGATGCGGGGTCGAAGTGCCCCGGATCGGTCTTCATCGCTCACCTCGGCGGCCGATTGTACCGAGAAGAAGAGAGGGGGCTTCGACGGCGAGGCCCGCCATCGATCGACCGGCTTGAAATGCCCGGGGGCGACGGGGAAGATCAACCCGGGCCCCAGCCTGGCCGCAGGGGGAATCCAATGACCCGTACCATCCGACTCGTCTTCGTCGGCCTCATGAGCCTCACCCTCATCAGCTGCGAGAGCATGCCCCTCTCGAAGGAGCTGATGGGCACCGGAGCCGGCGCCGCGGTCGGCGGCGTGATCGGCGGGCTCGCAGGGGACGGCAACGTCCTGGCCATCGGCGCCGGCGTGCTCGTCGGCGGCTTCATCGGCAATCGCGTCGGCAAGTACCTCGACGACCGCGACAAGGAGCTGCTGGCCCAGTCGACCAGCGAGGCGCTCTCGACCGGCTCGAACCAGAGCTTCGACAACTCGGAGACGGGCGTGAGCGGTGAGGTGATCGTCGAGTCGTCGGAAGCCAGGAGCGACAGCGGCGAGATCCCGGTCATCAAGGACCGGGTCGAGAGCGTTCCGCCGCTCGAGCTGGTGGGCGAGCCCTATCGCGCCAAGAAGAAGATCAACGTCCGCGGCGGCCCGGGTACGGACTACGCCGTGGTGGGCAGCCTGCCGAGCGGCGACCCCGTGCACGTGGTCGGCCGGGTCAAGGACCAGCGCAACTGGTTCATGATCTCCGAGGGCGGCGCCGGCAGCGGCTTCGTCTACGGACAGCTCCTGAAGCGCGACCTCGACGCGGCGGAAGAGGTGGCCGAGCAGCCCAAGCCCAAGCGCGCGGACGTCGCCAAGCAGAGCTACGACTACTCGACCCAGTGCCGCACCGTCATCCAGAAGGTGAAGAAGAGCGACGGCGAAGTGGTGCAGGAGAAGATCAAGGCCTGCCGCGGCGAGCAGGGCTGGGAGGCCGTTTAGCAAGCGGCGAAAGCCGCGCGCAGCGAGCCGAAGGCGAGCGAAGTCGAACAGCTGGACCGCAAGCGGCGAAAGCCGCGCGCAGCGAGCCGAAGGCGAGCGAAGTCGAACA
>JASJCN010000152.1 GCA_030065975.1 Myxococcota bacterium | reverse complement strand
GGCCCGGCGGCCGGTCCGTGCTGCTACGAGGTGGACGCGCCGGTGATCGACGCGCTCACGGACGCGTATCCCGATCACGCATCCGCGCGTCTGCATCCCGCACGCGAAGGTCACGCCATGGCCGATCTCGCTGGCCTCGCGGCCGATGTATTGGCGGGCTGTGGCATCGCTGCGTCACGCATCGACGGGCTCGGCGCGTGCACGATCTGTGACGCGGCGCGCTTCCATTCCTACCGGCGCGACGGAGCGAGCGCGGGGCGCCTGTGTCACTGGATCGCCGCGTCCTAGGAGCGCGATCTTCTCTTGACACCCCATTGTGCCCCACTTAGCCTGAAATCCACGAGAGCGGCCCCCTACCGACGCTCCGCCGCAATCGCCTCCTCCTGCTGGCTTCGCCGTTCGCTTCCTCCTTCGCCGAGCGAGATCCGAACCCGAGCGACATCGGAATCCAACCATCTCCACCCCGGTTCGCGTCCCAAGAGCGAGACACCTCCGTCGCTCACCGGCTGGCCCCCGGCCATGCCGTCGTCGAACCCCCTCTCGATGCAGCAAGAGACCCATCCTTGACTACGACACGCGTCCCCGGTGAGAACGGCAGCGGTGCGAACGGGCGAGGCTCGCGCCGGGGCCGACGCCACAAGCGCGACACCAACGGCGCCGCCAACGGCCACACGAACGGCAAGACCAACGGCGCGACCCACGGTTCCGGCCGACGCCGCGACATCCTCGACGTCGAGGACGAGTTCGACGGCGATCCCTACGCCACCGCCGCCGAGGAGGAGGATCCCGGCGAGCGCACCTACGTCCGCGACCTGAAGGCGCTCTCGATGGCGGAGCTCACCACCGAGGCGCAGGCGCTCGGCATCGAGAACGCGGCCGGGCTGCGCAAGCAGGACCTGCTCTTCGCCATCCTGAAGACGAAGGCGGGCCAGCGCGGCAAGGTGTACGCGGAGGGCGTGCTGCAGCGCCTCGACGACGGCTACGGCTTCCTGCGCGCACCCGACCAGAACTACATGCCCGGCCCCGACGACGTGTACGTATCGCCCTCCCAGGTGCGCCGTTTCAACCTGCGCACGGGCGACACGGTGTGCGGCCAGATCCGCGCGCCGAAGGAGGGCGAGAAGTACTTCGCGCTGCTCAAGGTCGAGTCGGTCAACTTCGAGCCGCCCGAGAAGAGCCGCGAGAAGATCCACTTCGACAACCTGACTCCCCTCTATCCCGAGGAGCGCTTCGCGCTCGAGGCGCCGTCGGGCGGAATGACCACGCGCACCATCGATCTCGTGGCGCCCATCGGCAAGGGGCAGCGCGCACTCATCACCTCACCGCCCAAGGCCGGCAAGACGATGATCCTGAAGGATCTCGCCAACGCCATCACCGAGAACCACCCCGAGGCCTACCTGATCGTGCTGCTCATCGACGAGCGGCCCGAAGAGGTCACGGACATGCAGCGCAACGTTGCGGCCGAGGTGGTGTCCTCGACCTTCGACGAGCAGGCCACCCGCCACGTGCAGGTGGCCGACATGGTGATCGAGAAGGCGAAGCGCCTGGTCGAGCACGGGCGCGACGTGGTGATCCTGCTCGACTCGATCACCCGCCTGGCCCGGGCCTACAACGCCGTGGTGCCCCACTCGGGCAAGATCCTCTCGGGCGGCGTCGACTCGAGCGCCCTCCACAAGCCCAAGCGCTTCTTCGGTGCGGCCCGCAACGTGGAGGAGGGCGGGAGCCTCACCATCGTCGGCACCGCGCTCATCGACACCGGCTCGCGCATGGACGAGGTGATCTTCGAGGAGTTCAAGGGCACCGGAAACTCCGAGATCGTCCTCGACCGAAAGCTCGCCGACCGCCGCACCTTCCCCGCCGTCGACATCAACCGCTCCGCCACCCGCCGCGAGGAGCTCCTGATGAGCGAGGAGGTGCTCGGCCGCATGTTCGTGCTGCGCAAGCTCCTGGCCCCGCTCTCGCCCGTGGACTCGATGGAGTTCCTGGTCGAGAAGCTCGCGGTCACCGAGAGCAACGCCGAGTTCCTGGAGTCGATGAGCTCCTAGTCGGGTCGGCTAGTCGAAGAAGCGCGTCGCGTCGGCGGCGATCGGCGTGTCGTCGTCCCGGAAGGTCAGCACCAGCCCGGAGACCGTGACGCCGGGCTCGAGCACCTCGTCTTCGCCCGCGTCGCCGAAGTCGCCGTCGTCGTTCAGGTCGCGCAGCACGGTCAGGCCGAATCCGTTGGCGGCATGGGCGACGCTCAGGACGCCCCCGACGGAAGACGCCGAGCATCCCCCGGAAGCGGTGCCGCTCAGGAAGGGGCGCTCGCCCGTGTCGGCGAAGTCGCCGTCGCCGTTCTTGTCCCGGTAGAGCTGCACGTTGCCCTGGCCGCGCACGAAGGCCAGGCGGTCGCTCGCGTCGAACGCGGCGCCGACGCAGCCGAAGGACGGGCTTCCCGACCCGGTCTGGGCGGTGAAGAGCTCGGGGTTGCCTCCGACGGTATCGTCGAAGTCGCCGTCGCCGCTTCGGTCCCAGGCCACGCGGATGTCGTCGTCGGTCGCGGGGTCGGGCCGGAAGACGTAGGCCACGCGTCCGGCCGAGTCGATTGCGAGCCGCCCATGTTGGGTGGCGCTGGCGCCGGCCGGTGCGACGTCGATGCGCTCGTTGGTGCCCGCGAAGTCGCCGTTGCCGTCCCGGTCGTGGGCCACCACCACGCTCGGGCTCGCGTCGATGCGCACGTATCCCACCGCCGGGTTGCCCGACGGGTCGAAGAGGAGGCTCGGCGAGCCGATGGAAGCGGGCGGGCCGCTCACGACCTCGATCACGATGCCCACCTCGTCCTCGAGCTCGAAGTCGGCGTCGGAGTCGACGGCCAGCTCCACGGTGCACTCGTCCGTTCCGGTCACGCGACAGCGCACGCCCGCGAGCTCGCCGGTCGGCTGGAAGGCCACGGCCATGGCGCCCTCGCTGTCGAAGGACTCCGGCGGGAAGAGGTTGAGCCCGTAGGCATCGTCGCCGCCGATCAGGATCTGGCCCGGAGTGAAGTCGATGCTCAGCTGGGCTCCGACCGCCGGGACGCCGTGGACGGCCGGGCTCAGGGGCTCGGTGAAGGTGAGGGGCGACTGGGCCGTCTCGCCGTTGGGGTTCGTCACCACCACGTCGAAGGTGCCGAGCTCCGCGTCGACCAGGATCTCGAAGCTCGTGGGCGTCAGGTTCAGTGGGGTCGGCGTCTGTCCGCTGAAGGCGACGCTGAGCCCCGGATCGAAGTTGGAGCCGGTCACGTCCACCGAGAGCTGGAAGGGGACGGGCGGGATCGAGAAGTTGTCGGGGGAGAGCTGGTCGATCACCGGCGTCACGAGGTTCGGGTTGGAGCCCTGGCTGGCCTCGGCCCCGTCGTCGATTCCGTCTCCGTCGTTGTCCGGATCGGCGAAGTTCAGGACGCCGTCGCCGTCGGTGTCGACGATGCCTTCCACCGGGTCGCTGTTCAGGAAGGGGCCGCCGTCGGTGTTGCCGAAGTCGAAGAGCTGCTCGAACACCTGCCCGGGGAGCCCGCCGAAGTTCGTGGCCGTCGTGGCGACGCCCGCCACGTCGGAGGTCTCCGAGTGCATGGCGTAGGGCACCGTCAGCACCTGGGTGCGCGAGAGCGCGCCCTCGCTCCCCACGGTGACCTCGAGGAAGCGGTCGGGTGCGGTCACGCCCACGTCGCCCACGAGGGCGTCGCGCAGATCGGTGGTGAGCGGGTTGGTCGGGACGTCCGTCGCCTTGCCGGTGGGGCCGATCGAGACGGCGAGGATCCCGTCGTTCAGCGGGACGGCGAGGAACTCCTGCACGTACACGAGCGTCCCGCCGCTCGCCGAATCGAAGAGGCGCAGGGTGACGTCGACGTTGCCGGCCCGCGGCATCCCCTGGTCGTCGAGCAGCACGGCCTGGTAGCTCAGCGTCTGGGGCGGGATCGGCGGCGCGGCGAGAGCGGGCAGCGCCAGCGAGAGGGCGAGCGCGCAGGCGAGAGCAACGCGCCGGCGGGAGAGGCGGGAGATCATGGTGTGGCTCCGGTGATCAGCTCCTCGCGCACCGGGACGAAGCCCGGGCGCACCTCGGAGCCGAGGGAGAGGGAGACGGGCGGGCCGGCGAGGGGCTGGCCGAGGCTCGCGCCCGAGACGCTGCCCTCGCTGCCGAGGGAGAGCGATGCGGCGGGCGCACCCGAGTCGAGGGTCGTCGCCGGCTGCTGGAAGGCGGCGACCACCCCGAAGCTTCGCAGCACGCTCGTGGGCGCCGTGCCCGCGCGCTGGGCGACGAGCTCGAGGGTGTGGTCGCCCGGGTCGAGGCCGTCGAGGTCGACGAGCAGCGGCGTCACACCGGGCGGTGTCGGGTCGAAGTCGAAGCCGCTCACCGTCACCAGCTGTCCGCCCACGTTCACCACGCCCCCGGCGCCGGTGAAGGGCGGCACGAGCCCGAGCGCAGCGATCAGGTCGACGCCGTCGAGGCGCAGCTCGACGGAGGCCGGCTGGAAGGCCTTCGCGACCTCGCCCGTGACGAGGACGGGCGCCTCGTCGAGCAGCTGGGCTTCGCCCGGCGCGTCGAGGCTGAGCCTCGGGCCGCACTGCATGGCGGGCAGGGCCACGAGGGCGAGCAGGAGCAGGCAGAGGCGGGGCCGGCCTCGGGAGAGCATGCGGCATCCTACCACGGGTCGATCGCGGCACGCCTAGCATCGAGAGCGCTTTACCCCCGGGGAATGAGGCGTTTCGGTGAAGGCCCGAGGCGAAGTATCCTGGGGCCGCCTGGCGGCTCGGAGCAACGCTCGTGCGGAAGACGCTCACCCTCCTCCTGGTCTCGTCCTGGATCTCCACCGCGGCCTTCGCGGTCGATGGCGTCATCGAGATCAATCAGGCGGGGCTCGACGCCGGCGGCATCACCCCGAGCGACACCCCGGGAGTGCCCGTCACGATCAGCGCGTCGGGCAGCTACCGGCTGACGGGGAATCTGACCTCGCTGACGCAGGCTTTCCCCGTCATCGACATCACCGCAACCGACGTGACGCTCGACCTGAACGGCTTCTCGGTGAACGTGTGTCCACGGCTCGCCTGTGCGAGCGGCTTTGCCAACGCAATCGACGCCTTCGGGATCGACCGCGTCACCGTGCGCAACGGCCGCGTATCCGGCGCCGGTGGCGACTGTGTGCATCTCGACGAACAGAGCCGGGCCGAGGATCTGACCGCAATCAACTGTGACGCCCGGGGGGTCCGAGTCGGCGACGACTCGCTGGTCTCGCGCGTGATCGTGAGGAACGCCGCGAGCGACGGCGTCCGGCTGGGCGAGCGCTCGATCCTTCAGGGCTCCACGATCTCGGGCAGCGGAGGACCGGGAGTCTCTGCCTCCATCAACCCGCTGATCCTGGACAGCTCGATCTCCGGCAACGACGGCGCCATCGAGCTCTTCGGCTTCGACTCGACCCGGCGCGGCGGCTATCGCGGGTGCGTCATCACGAACAACGACGGTCCCGCGGAGCTTCAACCCATCGCCGGGGGAGTCCGCGACATGGGCGGGAACGTCTGCGGCTCCGACACCATCTGCCCCTAGCGGGCGAAGAGCTTCGAGAGCCGACGGTGCCGGCGGCGGAAGAGCTCGCGGTAGATCGCGAGCAGCAGCCGGCCGAGCCACCGGAAGCGCGGCTCGAGGGCGCAGCGGTCGATGACGCGGGTACCGCCCGGGATCGCCTCGATCACCCGCTCGTGCGCCCAGCTCCGGAGCAGCCCGTTCGAGGACAGCTCGTCGAAGCGGCGGCCCGGCTCGAGCTCGCGCAGGACGAAGCGGTGGAAGTCGATGGGAATCGCCCCGAAGAGCAGCAGCGCCGAGGTGAAGTGGCTCGTCCCGTCGGCCGGGATGTCCTCGATCTGGGTGAACTGCGCCGGGAAGGTCATGCGGATCCACGGGGCCAGCTCGTGGTTCACGCCGTCCCAGGAGGCCGCGTGCGCCCAAACGGCCTCGGGGCTCGCGCCGGGGAGGTCGGAGGCGAACTCGAAGGAGAGGGGACGGGCGTCGGCTGGCGTCGTCATGGAGCCCGAGGCTAGGGCCGGAGCCCCTCGAGCGCTCCCACGCTCCCCACGCGCCCGAGGCTCCCGAGGGCGTGAGGCCCACGATGCCCCATCGCGACATAACACGGCTCTCCGCGCCACGTGTCCGGTGGAGGTCGCCCCGTGAACCGTCTCGTCGCTCCCCTTCTGGCTGTGTTCCTCCTGACCGCCGCGCTGCCCGGAACGGCCGGCGCGGTCATCATCACCACCCTCCCCGACCACACCATCCCCTTCTTCGACTTCGAGCCCCCGGACCAGCGGGCCCTGCCGGAGCTGGTGGTCTCCGAGGCCGAGGCGGGCGCCATCACCGGCTTGGACGCCAGCCTGTGGGCCACGACCGGGGACCACGGGATCCTGAACAGCCAGAACGCCCAGGTCCGGTTCGAGAGCAGCGAGGGGCGGATCGACGAGGTGATCATCGACGTGGTGGCCCTCCCGGGCGCTGGGCCGATCGAGCTGCTCGGAATCCGCGGCGGGCGGGTGCTGGCCTCCGACTGGACGACCGGCCGGGTCGGCGACAGCGGCCTGGTGGAGGGGAGGCTGTACGTCTTCCACGAAGGGGCATTCGACACCGTGGTGCTGCAGCCCGGCAGCTGCGGGAGTCCGCTCGACCCGTGCGTGGGTCGCACGAACACCTTCTTCGCCGACAGCCTGACCTTCGAAGTGCCCGAGCCCGCCGCTGCACTGCTCGGCCTGTTCGCCGCCCTCGGGCTCGCCCTCCGGCCGCGCGGCTGAAGTCGCAGCTCGCTCCAGCGCGAGTTCCCGAGGGGCCTGCCGGGCCCGACGGGCCCGCTCGATCCGCCCTCGGGCGCTCTCCGGGCCCTTCCTTGCCCTTCCCGCATCCATCAGGCACCGTCTGTGCGATGAGCGCCGCGATCTCGTCGATGTCCTCCCCTGGGGTCTTTCACCCCCGGCATCGGCATGCGCGCGCAGGAAGCTCGTAACCCTCCGTCCCCGCTAGGCTTCACAGGAATCCGGCCCCCCCGGAAGCCGGCGCGGGGTGCAGGTTCGACGATGGCGGACTGGACACAGAGAGTGGCGGAGGCGGAGGCCGAGCTGAATCGGCTCGAAGCCCTGCTGGCGGACCCGGCGACGGCCAAGTCGCAGGGCGAGTTCGCACGCCTGGGCAAGGAGGCCGGCGCGCTGCGGCCCCTCGTCGAGGCGGGCACCCGCTGGCGCGCGACGGTCGATGCCATTGCCGAGGCGAAGGAGCTGCTCGAGGGCGAGGACGACGCCGAGATGCGCGAGCTGGCCGAGGGCGAGCTCGCGACGCTCGAGCCGCAGCTCGAGGAGATCGAGCAGGAGATCCGCGTGCTGCTCCTGCCGCGGGATCCCAACGACGAGCGCAACGCCATCCTCGAGATCCGCGCCGGCACCGGCGGCGACGAGGCCGCGCTCTTCGCCGCCGACCTCTTCCGCATGTACACGCGTTATGCCGAGGCCCAGGGCTGGAAGGTCGAGCCGCTCTCGAGCTCGGAGACGCCGGGCGGCGGCTTCAAGGAAGTCGTGGCCGGCATCGCGGGCAAGGAAGTGTACGGCCGCCTGAAGTACGAGCGCGGCGTGCACCGGGTACAGCGCGTGCCCGCCACCGAGGCCCAGGGCCGCATCCAC
The DNA here is from genome assembly GCA_030065975.1 of Myxococcota bacterium. Taxonomy (GTDB): domain Bacteria; phylum Myxococcota_A; class UBA9160; order UBA9160; family UBA6930; genus JASJCN01. Next base: position 3,068 of record JASJCN010000152.1, on the reverse strand, counting down.
ACCTCGACGGTGACCGTGGCCGTGCTGCCCGAAGCCGAAGAGGTCGACTTCGAGATCGCCAACAGCGACCTGCGCATCGACGTGTTCCGCTCGTCCGGGCCCGGCGGCCAGAGCGTGAACACCACCGACTCGGCCGTGCGCATCACCCACGAGCCGACGGGCGTGGTCGTGATCTGCCAGGACGAGAAGAGCCAGCACAAGAACAAGGCGAAGGCGCTGAAGGTGCTGCGCTCGCGCCTGCTCGAGGCCGAGCAGGAGAAGCTCGCCCGCGAGCGCGCCGACGAGCGCCGCTCCCAGGTCGGCACCGGCGAGCGCTCGGAGAAGATCCGCACCTACAACTTCCCCCAGAATCGCGTGACCGATCACCGCGCGGGGCTCACCCTGCACCGCCTGGAGCAGATGATGCAGGGTGAGATGGACGAGCTCCTCGACGGCATCCGCGCCGAGCTGGCCGCACGCCAGGAGAAGGCCGAGGCGGGGGAGGCCGCGTGAGTCAGAAGACCTGGACCGTCCTTGATCTCATTCGCTGGACCACCGATCACTTCGCGTCGAAGGGGATCGAGACCGCGCGTCTCGACGCCGAGTGCCTGCTCGCGCACGCGCTCGAGACGGATCGGCTTCGCCTCTACATCGACTACGAGAAGCCGGTGCTCGAAGGCGAGCGCGCGGCATTCCGCGAGCTCGTGAAGCGGCGCGGCGACGAGCGCGTGCCCGTGGCGCAGCTCACCGGCCGGCGTGAGTTCTGGTCGCTCACCTTCGAGGTGACGCCGGACGTCCTGATCCCGCGGCCCGAGACCGAGACGCTGATCGAGGCGGCGCTGCAGCTGTTTCCCGACGTGGAGGCGCCGATCCGCGTGCTCGACCTGTGCACCGGGAGCGGCGCGATCGCGCTCGCGCTCGCGAAGGAGCGGCCGAAGGCGCGCATCACCGCGACGGACGTGTCGGCCGCCGCGCTCGAGGTGGCCAAGCGCAACGCCGAGCGGCTCGGCCTCTCCGAGCGCGTGGCGTGGCTCGAGGGCGACGCCTTCGAGCCCGTGGTGGGCGAGCGCTTCGACCTGATCGTCTCGAACCCGCCCTACGTGGCCGAGAGCGAGCGCGCGAGCCTGGCCCCCGAGCTCGCCCACGAGCCCGAAGGCGCGCTGTTCGCCGGCGCCGACGGGACGGACTTCCTGCGCCGCATCGCGGCCGACGTGGCCTCCCACCTCGAAGCGGGTGCGCCGCTGCTGCTCGAGATCGGCAGCGGGCAGGAGGATCGGGTGGCACCGTGGCTCGAAGCCGCGGGCCTCGAGGAGGTCGCGGTGCTCCGCGATCTCGCAGGACGACCGCGCGCCCTCCGGGCGCGAGCGAGGGGGCTCCGATGACGGCACGAGCGAGCAAGGGGATCCTGAAGACGATCGACGCCAGCGCGGCGGGCTTCGACAAGGCCTTCGAGAAGCTCTGCCGGCGCCGGGACGACTCGGGCGACGAGGCCGAGAAGGCCGCGCGCAAGATCGTCGAGAAGGTGCGCGACGAAGGCGACGCCGCCGTCGCCGCCTTCACCAAGAAGTTCGACAAGGCGAGCCTCGAGGTCTTCGAGGTGGATCGCGACGAGTGGGAGGCCGGCTGCGAGGCCATGGACCCCGCCGACCGCGCGGCGCTCGGCAAGGCCGCCATGCGCGTGCGCGAGTTCCACCGCAAGCGCATCCCTTCGAGCTGGGAGATGCGCGAAGAGGGCGGCGCCTACATGGGCCAGCGCGTGCGGCCGCTGCACCGCGTGGGCGTGTACGTGCCCGGCGGCAAGGCCGCCTATCCCTCGACGGTGATCATGAACGCGGTGCCCGCCTCGGTGGTGGAGGTGCCGGAGATCGTGATGGTCACGCCGCCGAACCCCGACGGCACCATCAGCCCGCCGGTGCTGATGGCCGCGCGGGTGGCCGGCGTGCACCGCATCTTCAAGATGGGCGGCGCCCAGGCGGTGGCCGCGCTCTCCTACGGCACCGAGTCGGTGCCGCGCGTCGACAAGATCGTGGGGCCGGGCAACGCCTACGTGCAGGCCGCCAAGCGCCTGCTCTTCGGCGAGGTCGACATCGACAGCGAGGCCGGCGCGACCGAGGTGCTGGTGGTCGCCGACCGCACGGCCACGCCCGCCTGGCTCGCGGCCGACCTGATCTCCCAGGCCGAGCACGAGGAAGGCGCGGCGGCGATCCTGGTGACCCACGTGAAGTCCATCGCGACCCGCGTGCAGGACCAGATCGAGAAGCAGCTGAAGACCCTCGACCGGGCCAAGATCGCCAAGGCGGCGCTGCAGGCCAACGGCGCGGTGATCCTCACGAAGAACCTCGACCAGTCGATCGACGTGGCCAACGCCTACGCGCCCGAGCACATGGTGCTGGCGATCGACGGGCCGGATGCGGCGCTCAAGCGCATCGACAACGCGGGCACCGTGTTCCTCGGCCACTACTCGCCGGTGGCGGTGGGCGACTACCTGGCCGGCCCGAACCACGTGCTGCCCACGGGCGGAACGGCGCGCTTCTTCTCGCCGCTCGGCATCGAGGACTTCCTGAAGCGCACGGCGTTCGTGCGCTTCGAGCCGCCGAAGCTGCGCGAGCTGGGGGCGGACCTGATCCGCCTGGCCGAGCTCGAGGGCTTCACCGGGCACGGCGCCTCGGTGGAGCTCCGCCTGCAGAAGATCCGCAAGGCACGACGTGAACGCGAAGCGGCCCGCGAGGCCGAGATCGAGATCTAGACATGAGCCGGAAAGCCTCCATCGAACGGAAGACCCGTGAGACCGACATCAAGCTCGATCTCGATCTCGACGGGAGTGGCTCCTACGACGTCGAGACGGGGATCCCCTTCTTCGACCACATGCTCGAGTCGTTCGCGAAGCACGGGCTCTTCGATCTGCACCTGCGCGCGAAGGGCGACCTCGCCGTCGACCTGCACCACACCGTCGAGGACGTGGGCATCGTGTTGGGCCAGGCTCTGCGCCAGGCGCTGGGCGATGCGCGGGGCATCGTGCGCTACGGGACCCAGGTGCTGCCCATGGCCGAGTCGAAGGTCGAGGTGAGCGTCGACGTCTCGAACCGCGC
>JASJCN010000151.1 GCA_030065975.1 Myxococcota bacterium | reverse complement strand
GACGATCCGGGCCGCGGCACGGGCGGCCGATCAGGGCTGGTGGCTCACGCCCTGGAGTGCGCCGCAGCGAAAGCGGCGCTCGGGGCTCGGCGTGTCGTCCTGGCACGCGGTGAAGTCGGCGCTCGGCGTGGTGAGCTGGTCGAAGCTCGCGGGCAGGGCCTCGCCGTGGCTCAGGATCACCAGGTGCACCTCGGCGTCGAGTGGACGGCGCAGGCCCGGGCCCTTCAGGAACCCCTCCGGGAGGGAGTCGCGAAAGCGCTCGCGATCCTGGTCCTGTCCCGCCGTCCGGTAGGCGGTGGCGACCAGGGTGGCCGCGCCCGACGGCTCGCCGACCACGACGCCGGTGGCGTGGAGCTGCGAACCACCGACGCCGGGCACGTCGAGGTCGACCGGCGTGCACGGGCTCGTGGCGCAGCGGGCGGGGCGGTTGTAGATGCGCCACCAGACGGTGACGGCCGAGCCGGGGTCGAGGTCGGTCGTCCGTACGACGACGCTCACGCGATCGTCGGAGCGGTAGAGGGTCGACTCGCCGACCACGGCGCCGTCGGCGAGGCGGACGACCGGGTCGATCTGGGTGGTGCCCTCTGCGATCGCGACGCGGGGGAGCGCCAATCCGAGCGCAAGGAGGCAGAGTGTGGGGAGCGTTCTGGACATGCAGTTCTCCTGTTCGGCGCGTTGCGCCGTCGGAGCCCCTCGCGTGGATTCGCGCGGAGCGATGGGGTGGGCGGGTGACGAGCGGTCTTGCCGCCTGCGTCGTCAGGCGGTCGGGACGTCGTCGCTGCCCTCGTAGAGCACGTGCTCGAAGAGGGCGGTGGAGAGGTATCGCTCGCCGAAGCTCGGGAGGATCGCCACGATCCACTTGCCTTCGGCCTCGGGGCGCGCCGCCAGGGTGAGGGCGGCGTGGATCGATGCGCCGGACGAGATGCCCGAGAGCAGGCCCTCCTCGCGGGCGAGCTGACGCGAGCGGGCGATGGCGTCGTCGCTGGACACGGAGATCACCTCGTCGATCAGTCCGGTGTCGAGCACGTCGGGCACGAAGCCGGCGCCGATGCCCTGGATCTTGTGCTTGCCTGCGCGCCCACCCGACAGGATCGCGCTCTCCGCGGGCTCGACGGCCACCATGCGGAAGCCCGGACGCTTCGGCTTGATCACCTGAGCGATGCCGGTGAGCGTGCCGCCGGTGCCGACCCCGGAGACCACCGCGTCGACGCGGCCGTCGGTGTCGTTCCAGATCTCGAGCGCGGTGGTCTCGCGATGGACCTCGGGGTTGGCGGGATTGCGGAACTGCTGCGGCATGTAGGCGTGGGGAAGCGACTCGGCGATCTCGGTCGCCTGCTTCACGGCGCCGGGCATGCCCTCGGCGCCGGGAGTGAGCACCAGCCGCGCCCCGAATGCGCGGAGCACCGCGCGGCGCTCCCGCGACATGGTGTCGGGCATGGTGAGGACCAGCTCGTAGCCCCGGGCCGCCGCCACCATGGCCAGGGCGATCCCGGTGTTGCCCGAGGTGGGCTCCACCAGAGTGGTCCGGCCGGGCTCGATCCGACCCGCCCGCTCGGCCGCGTCGATCATCGCCACGCCGATGCGGTCCTTCACGCTGTTCGAGGGGTTCATGCCCTCGAGCTTGGCGAGGACCCGTCCGGGGAGTCCCCTTCCCATCCGGCGGATCTCCACCAGGGGGGTGTTGCCGATCAGCCGGGTGATCTCCGTCGCGATTCGCATGCTGCCTTCCTTCCTTGGTCCTGGGCGTCGCGTCTCGGCGCCTTCGTGCGGAACGGCGGGCAGGCTAGGCGGCAGGGGCCCCGGGGATCCTCACCAGAGGCTCACGGATTCCTCACTCCATCCCCGGCCGAAGCGCCGGGAGAGGTCGCTTGCGGTCTCGCGCAGCCGAAGGGCCTCCTCGCGGTCCCCTTCGGCACCGCGTTCGTCGAGCAGCTGGGCGAGCTCGAGGCACGATCGGGTCCGGTGCAGGTGCGCCCGCGCGCGCTCCTCGACCCCGAGGGCGTCGCGCAGGTGCTCGATGGCGAACTCGCTCCGGCCCAGGCAGCGGGCCAGCACGGCCAGGTGCCGATCGCCCGACCCGTAGGAGGCGAACACGTCGAGGTTGAGCTGGTGGCTCCGATAGGGGGCGAGGCAGGCGTACAGGGCCTCGGCCCGGACGCGATCGCGAAGCACCGAGGCGGCGGTCGTGCAGAGCGCCAGGTGGACGCCGTGGGTGAAGTCGCGGCGGAAGTCCCGGAAGCCCTCGGGCACCAGGAGCTCGAGGTCCCGCCGCGCAGCGTCCAGGTCGCCTTGCTGGATCGAGGCCATCATGCGCCCGGCCCGGAACGCGGGCATGTCGGGGTAGCTGCGGATCCCGTTCTCGAAGATCGGGAGCAGCTCGGCGAGCTGGCCCTGCAGCATCCGCAGGGTGCCGAACTGCACGGCCTGGGCCAGGAAGCCCTCGTCCCGGGAGCGGAAGTTCGAGACCGCGCGGCGCACCTCTTCGCCGCGCTCGGCGACCGCCTCGAGGTCGCCGTGCAGCAGCGCCATGCCCACCTCGACGACGCCCACGTGGGCCGAGTGGTGCGCCGCCCGGGACTCGCGCGCGAGCCGCACCAGCTCGGCCTGGGACTGCTCGGCCTCCTCGCCCTGCGCCCGCGTCAGCTGGACGCCGAGCCGGTTGTAGACGGCGTAGAAGCTCAGGTTGCGGTCGCGCAGCCCCTCGTCCGAGAGCCGCTCCGCCTCGCGGGTGAGTGCGAGTCGTTCGTCCTGGTCGTCGGGGTGGGTGAGCTGTCGATAGCGGGCACCGATGGCGTAGGCGTGGGCCATCCGGGCGCCCGAGCTGCGCGCCAGCTCGATGGCCTGGGTGCTCATGGCCCGGCTTCGGTCGAGGGAGTCGAAGTAGAGGTCGTCGGCCACGGCGGCGAGGAGCTCGACCTGGATCTGCGGGTCGTCGCCCAGCCGTGACAGCAGACGCTCGCCATGGGCCAGCCGCCCCTTCGGCACGCCGGCCAGGCTGTCCTGCATGTGGTTCGAGAGCCGGGTCAGCGCGATGGCCGCGTGCCGGGGGGCGTCCATGCGCATGGCGATCTCGAGCGCGCGGTCGAGATCCTCCCTCGCGCCGGCGGCGTCACCGGCCCGGTAGCGCAGCTCCGAGAGCGTGATGCGCAGCTCGAGCTGGCCCTCGGGCGTGCGCTCGGGATGCTCCTCCTCGAGGGCGACGAGGCGCTCGACCAGCCCGGCCGCGTCCTCGAAGGCGAGCCGCTTGACCGCCTGGTGGGCCGCCTCGGCCAGGTACCGACGGGCGCGCTCGGGCTCGAGCGAGGCCGCCGAGTGGAAATGGTGGGCCAGCTCGAGCAGCGGGGGCTCGCTGTGCGCACTCGCCGTCGCCTCGATCGCGAGCCCGACGCTCCGGTGGGCCTCGAGGCGCCCCAAGGTCGTGAGCTCGGCCAGCAGCGCCTCGCGGAACAGGGCGTGGACGAACTCGAAGCTCCCGGGCGAGGTCGCCGGCTGCAGGATGCGCCCGAGCTCGGCGGGCTGGAGCGCCGCCAGGACCGTGCCGAGCTCGGCCTCCGCGGTGCTGGCCAGGCGGCTCGCGAGGAAGACCTGCCCGCACACTGCGGCCGTGCGCAGCAGCGCGTGGGTCTCGTCGGGGAGTGCCGAGAGCCGCTCGTGCAGGACGCGTCGCACGCCCGCCGGAAGCGGGGTCGCGCGGCCGGGCGCGCTCTTCTGCTCCTCGGGGAGCTGGATCCACTCGCGCACGAAGAGGGGATTGCCGCCGGTATCCGAGACGACGCGGCGCATCTCGCTCGGCGTGGGCGCCCGGCCCGAGAGCCGCTCGAGCAGCTCGGCGACCTCGTCGGGCTCGAGCGAGCCCAAGGCGAGCTGCAGCGTCTCCGGCGCCCCGCGCAGGAGCTCCGCCGCGCAGGCCTCGAGCTCGGCGTTGGGATGCAGCTCGAAGGAGCGGTGGGTGCCGGCGACGCCCATCGGCACCCGCCCGGCGCGGTCCGAGAGGAAGGCGAGCAGGCGCAGGGAGCCCGGGTCGGCCCAGTGCAGATCCTCCATCACCAGCAGCAGCGGCTGCTCGCTCGCCAGCTCCTGGAAGAGGCCGGCCAGCGCGTGGAAGAGCCGCACCCGCTCCTCGGCGGCCTCGAGTCGCACCGGCGCCTCGCGGGGGGTGAGCAGCCAGGGCGCCACGTTGGCGACGTCGCCCGCCGCCGGGCCGAGCCGCGCCTCGAGGTCGATGTCGCGACGCCGGCCGATCCCGGCCAGCAGCTCGAGCCACAGGCCGTAGGAGACGCGCCCCTCGACCTCGCTCGCGCGCGAGGCGAACACCTCGATGCCCGCGTCCTCGGCCCGCATGCAGAGCTCCCGGATGAGCCGGGTCTTGCCGATGCCCGGGTCGCCCGAGAGCAGGACGAATCCCCCCTGCCCCTCACGAACGTGGGCGAGCCACGCCTCGAGTGCGCCGATCTCGGCGTCGCGTCCCACCAGGTCGGCGCTCCGCGGGCGCGCCCGGGGTCCCGGGGGCGCGCCCGCTCCTTCCTCCACGGGGACGGCCATCGCATAACCCAGGCCGCGCACGGTCTTCACGACCTCGCGCGTGCACCCGGCGTCCCGGAGCGTCGTTCGTATCAGACTCATGGCGCGGGTCAGCGACGACTCCGTGACCGAGACGTCGTCCCAGATCTCCTCGAGCAGCTCCTGCTTGGAGACCACGCGTTCGGCGTTCGTCGCGAGGTAGGTGAGCAGGGAGAACGCCTTCGGCTGCAGCTCGACGGGCCGCTCCGCGACGGACAGCTCGCGACGCTCGGGGTCGAGTCGGCAACGATCGAAGCGCAGCATGCCCTGGGAAGTCTGCCCCTTGGACGGCTCGGTGGCGATCGGGCCCTCAGGCTCCTTCCGTCGGAGCGGCGTCCTTGCCGAGGGCGTGGCGCATCACCGCGGGGTCCACGTTGCCCCCGGAGAGCAGCACGCCGCAATCCCCCTTCGCCTCACGCAGGGCCGCTGCGAGCGACGCCGCACCCGACGGCTCGAGCACGAGGCGAAGCTCGCGGGCGGCCAGGGCCATGGCGTCGAGGAGCTGGTCGTCGTCCACCAGCACGACGCGCGAGACGGACTCGCGCAGCACCTCCCAGTTGCCCGCGCCCAGCCGGCGCACGCGTAGCCCGTCGGCCAGGGTGCGCGGCGGCGGAACGGCGATGCGCTCGTCGGCCGCGAGGCTGAGCTCGAGACGGTTGGCGCCGGCGGGCTCGACGGCCACGATCTCGGTCGCCGGTGAGAGCGCCCGGACCGCGGTGGCGCAGCCGGCCATCAGCCCGCCTCCGGACACCGGGGCGTAGAAGCGGTCGAGCGGCGGCGCCGCATCGAGCAGCTCGAGCGCGGCCGTGCCCTGTCCGGCCGCCACCTGGACGTCGTCGAAGGGAAGTACGGGCGCGAGCCCCCGCTCGCGCTCGATCTCGGCGGCGCGGGCCTCGCGCTCGGCGCTGTCCGGCCCGACGATCACGACCTCGGCTCCGTCGGCGCGAGTGCGCTCGAGCTTGGCCTGCGGTGCATCCTCGGGCATCACCACCACGGCGGGCAGCCCCAGCACCCGGGCGGCGCGCGCGACGGCCTGGGCGTGGTTGCCCGACGAGTGCGCGACGACCCCGGGCGTGCCTGCCGGCAGCGACAGCATCTTGTTGAACGCGCCGCGCAGCTTGAACGCGCCCGTCGGCTGGAGCGACTCGGCCTTGCACCAGAGCACGGCCTCCGGACGATCGAGGCGCAGGGTCGGGGTGTGAACGACGTAGGGAGCGATGCGCTCGGCGGCGGCGCGGATGGCTTCGAGGTCGAGGTCGTCTCGCACCCGAGCAGCTTAGCCCTTCCGGCCATGATCCCCGGGCTATGTTCCTCCGCATGCGTACCACCACCGTCGTCCTGCTGCTGCCTTCGCTGCTGCTCTCGCTCCCGTCGCTCGGCTGCCGAAGCCTCTACTACGACGCGATGGAGGGCCTCGGCAAGGAGAAGCGCCACATCCTGCGCGATCGCGTGGAGGCGGGGCGCGACGATCAGCGCGAGGCGCAGGAGCAGTTCCAGACGACGCTCGAGGCGTTCCGCTCGGTCACGGGCTTCGACGGCGGTGACCTCGAAGACGTGTACGAGGATCTCGACCGCGAGTACCAGCGCAGCGAGGCCCAGGCGGAGGCCGTGCGCGAACGCATCGCGTCCATCGAGCAGGTGTCAGCGGATCTCTTCGAGGAGTGGGAGAGCGAGATCGGCGAGATCTCGAACGCGAGCCTGCGGCGCAACAGCCAGCAGCAGCTGCGCGACACGCGGCGCGCGTGCAACTCGCTCATCGCGGCCATGCAGCAGGCGGCGGAGCGGATGGATCCCGTGCTGACGGCGTTCCGGGACCGGGTGCTCTACCTGAAGCACAACCTGAACGCGCGAGCGATCGCCTCCCTGGAGGGCGACCTCGGGGAGATCGAGGCCGACGTCGACCGCCTGATCCGGGAGATGAACAGCTCCATCGCCGAGGCCGAATCGTTCCTATCGACGCTCGGCTGACTCCCGCGGTGTCGACGCTCGGCTGACGCCGCGCGGTGGTGACGCTCGGCTGACGCCGCGCGGTTTCGACGATCTCCCCTACGCTCCCCGGGGGCTCCGCTCCCGGCGCCGTTCGGCCGATGGGTCCTTCCATGGGAAGGCGCATCCTGGTCGTGCTGCTGGTGCCCTACGTGGCCTGGCTGGTCCTCGACTACGACTACCACTTCATCGATGGCGTGAACCTGGTGTTCCACGAGGCCGGCCACCTCGTCTTCACGCCCTTCGGCCGCACGATGCACTTCCTGGGCGGCAGCATCGGCCAGCTGTTCTTCCCCGTGGCGCTGATCGTCTACTTCCTGCGCGAGGAGAAGCGCTTCGAGGCCGCCATCTGTGGCCTCTGGGCCGCCGAGAGCGTGATGTACATCGCGTGGTACATGGCCGACGCCAAGGCCATGGCGATTCCCCTGGTGGGTGGCGGCATCCACGACTGGAACTGGCTGCTGAGCCGCTACGGCGGGCTCGAGTCCTGCGAGCGCCTGGCCGCGGGCGTGCACCTGCTCGCGAGCTTCGGTGCGATCGGTGCGCTGATCGCCGCGGGGCGCGTCGCCTTCGAGCCGGGCTCGGACGGCGAGGCGGTCTCGGAGCGTGGGCTCACCGCCATGCTCGCGTCGGAGTTCCCGGACGAGGCGAGCGCGGCCCAGGTTCCGGACGGGCTGCGCTCCGGCGTGGAGGCGCAGCCGGCGCCCGGCCGGAAGATCCGAGGCGCAGCCGCCTTCGGCGGGCCGCCGCGCCGCTAGGGGGACCATCCCCACTTTCATCCCAGGCGAAGGCGGGTATCGCGGCGGCTGCGATAATGGCAGGCCGTGAGCGGGACCGGACCCGGAGAGGACAGCCGCCGCGAGCTCGTGGCGCTCGGAGCGGTGCTGGCCGTGGCCGCCGTCTACCTGGCCGTGCGCTTCGAGCCCTTCCTGATCCCGAACAACGACTTCCACAGCTTCGCCGACACGGCGGCGAGGCTTGCGGACGGAGCGCTCCCCTTCGAGTCGAAGCGGCTGCCGCTCCTACCGGCCTTGATGGCTCTCGTCGGGGCCTGGCTGCCGGGCCCCCACGCCTACCTCGATGCTGCGCTCCTTTGGAACGCGGCCTTCAGCCTGGGCTCGATCGCGTGCGTGTTCGTCCTGGCCCGGCGCTTCGTGGATCGCGGAGCCATTCTCGCGCCGATCCTCTACGTGGCGACCATGCAGCTCTTCGGCTCCGGCCTTCAGCCGCTGGTGGACGCGAGCCTCGGCTTCTTCGTGGTGGCGGCGTTCGTGGCGTTCGCGGCGCGCTCGCCCTGGCAGTGGGTGGCGGCCGCCGCGGTGTCGCTCTCGCGCTACGAGGCGGCCGTGTTGATCCCGGTTCTGGTGCTGGGCAACGCCCTCTTCGATGGGCGCGCGTTTCGGCAGGTGGTCCTCGGCGGGCTCTCGCTGCTTCCGCTCCTCGCCTGGCGCGTCGGCGCGGCGCTCCACGGAGGCTCCGGCAGCACCTACCTCGACTTGATGGAGGGCATGGGCTTCGCGCCGGCCCCTGCCTATCTGGGGCGCGTGCTCGGCGAGGCGTTTCCGATCCTGTATGCGCCGACCCCCCTGCTCCCCGTCGCGGGGGTGCTCGTCGGCGTGCCGCTCGTCCTCGGCGTCGCCGAGGCGCTGCGAAGGGACCGGAGGCTCGCGGCGACCGCGCTCGGCTTCTTCGTGGCCGAGGTGGGGGCCGTGGTGGTCTTCGGAATTCCCAAGGCGCGCTACGCGCAGGCGGTGACGTGGCTCCCGGTCGTGTTCTGGACCCTCGGTGGGCTGCGCGCCGCTCGGATGCTCGAGACTCGGCTGCCCGAGCCGGCCCCCGACTGGCATCGGAGGCTCGGCTGGGCCGCCCTCTTCGGCGCCGCCCTCGTCGGCTTCGCCTTCATGGGGACGCGTCCCGCGCTGGAGCCGGAGAGCCTCGAGCCCGTGGCCGCCGTCCTGTGGGCCGGTGCGGCCGGGTTCGCACTCGGCGGGCTGCGCGAGCGCGCGCCCTTCCTGTTGCTCCTTGCGGGCCTGGCCCTGCTGCTCCTGACGGGCCTGACCCGGCAGCGAACTGCGCTCTTCGACGTGCACTACGCGAACCACGGCTCCTACCGGGTCGGGGGCTGGTTCCGCGACTCGCTCCCCGAAGGCGAGGCGGTGGTGGTGCTCAACCCCGGCGCGGTGGGCCACGCGAGCGGCTTCCCGATCGAGCGGCTGCTCACCTTCGGCGCCAGCCGGTCCGGGACGCCGGAGGAGCTCGCGGCGTTCATGCGCGAGCGCGGTGCGACCCACGTGGCCTGGACCTGGCGGCCGCCCGTGCGAAGCCGCTCGGCGAGCTACTACCACGAGCGGATGAACGTGGAGCTGGCCGACGTCTTCCGCTCGGGAGATGCCGTCCCCGGCTACGAGCACGTGGTCGAGCTTTCGATGCCGGACGGCGTGGACGAGGCGCCCGCTCAGATCTACCGGCTGGTATCTTCGAGCCCATGACGGAAGGCACTCCCACCGCGGACGCAGCGACGATCACGAAAGCCCGCGCGCGGCTCGGAGAGCTTTCGGCGCGCGCCCGAACGGTCGAGCTGCGCGAGCGCTTCGCCGGTGATCCCGACCGCGCGGAGCGCTTCACCCGGAGCTTCGAGGACGTGCGTCTCGACGCGTCGAAGAACTGGATCGACGCCGAGGTGTGGGGGGCGCTCCTGGATCTCGCACGCGCATCGGGTCTGCGCGCGCGGATCGACGCGATGTTCGCGGGGGACGTCGTCAATCCGACCGAGGGTCGTCCCGCGCTCCACGTGGCGTTGCGTGCGCCCGCAGGCCAGGTGATCGAGGTCGAGGGGCGCGACGTCGTGGCGCCCGTGCACGCGGTGCTGGAGCGCATGGCGGCGTTCGCGGAGCGGGTGCGGAGCGGGGAGTGGAAGGGACACACCGGACGCCGCATCCGGGCGGTGGTGAACGTCGGCATCGGCGGCTCGGACCTCGGCCCCGCCATGGCGACCCAGGCGCTCGCCCACTACGCCCAGCCGGATCTCGCCGTGCGCTTCGTCTCGAACCTCGACGCGGCGGACTTCGTGCAGAACACGCGCGACCTCGATCCCGAAGAGACCCTCTTCATCATCTGCTCGAAGACCTTCACCACGCTCGAGACGCTCACCAATGCGCGGACGGCCCGCGAGTGGCTGCTCGGGTCACTCGGTGACGAAGCCGCGGTCGCGCGGCACTTCGTGGCCGTGTCGACCAACGAGGCGGAGGTCGCGAAGTTCGGGATCGACCCGGAGAACATGTTCGGCTTCTGGGACTGGGTGGGCGGCCGCTACTCCCTGCCTTCGGCGGTGGGCCTCTCGCTGATGCTCGCCATCGGCCCGGCGGGCTTCCGCGAGCTGCTCCAGGGCTTCCACTCGATGGACGAGCACTTCCGGACGGCGCCCTTCGAGGACAACCTGCCCGTCTGGCTCGGGCTCCTGGCTGTCTGGTACGGGAGCTTCCTCGGCGCCGAGGCCCACGCGGTCCTGCCCTACGACCACTCGCTGCGCCGCTTCCCGGCCTACCTGCAGCAGCTCGACATGGAGAGCAACGGCAAGGCGACGGCGCTCGACGGCTCGAGGGTCGCGCACCCGACGGGGCCGATCGTGTTCGGCGAGCCCGGCACCAACGGCCAGCACGCCTTCTTCCAGCTGCTTCATCAGGGGACGCGGCTGGTGGCCTGCGACTTCATCGGCTTCGCGCGCAGCAACGACCCCGTGGGCGACCACCACGACCTGCTCGTCGCCAACCTGTTCGCCCAGACCGAGGCGCTGGCCTTCGGGAAGACGCCGGACGAGGTGCGCGCGGAAGGGGTGGCCGAAGCGCTCGTGCCCCATCGCACGTTTGCGGGCAACCGCCCGAGCACGACGATCCTGATCGACCGGCTCACGCCCGCGAGCCTCGGGCGGCTGATCGCCCTGTACGAGCACTCGGTCTTCGTGCAGGGAACGATCTTCGGCGTGAACTCCTTCGACCAGTGGGGCGTCGAGCTGGGCAAGGCCCTCGCCACCCGCATCGCCCCCGAGCTCACGAGCCCCGCCCCCCCGACCCACGACGCCTCGACCAACGCCCTGATCACCCACTACCGCCACCACCGCCGCTAGCCCCTGAGGGAGGGGACGGTCCTATCCCTACGGGGCAAGGACCGTCCCCTCCCTCAGGGGTGGC
>JASJCN010000150.1 GCA_030065975.1 Myxococcota bacterium | reverse complement strand
CCCGGAAGCCGAGCGACGCCTCGGTCGAGAGCAGCGCCAGGGTCGCGTCCTCGCCGGGCTCGACGGCGCCGGGCTCTCCCGGGAGCACGAGCTCGCGCCGCTCGCGTACGGACACGATCGAGTCGCGGGAGGCCCCGTAGTAGGGCCCGCCGTCGAAGGGGTCGACGTGGCCCAGCGGGTGGAAGCCCACCTTCTCGAGGATGCGGACGGCCGCGACGGCCGTCTCGTTCGGGCGGCCGATCACCTCGCGCACCTCTTCGGGGAAGAGCGTGGCGTACACCGGGTCGCGCGGGAAGAGATCGGCGATGAACTGCTTGGTGCGCGCCGAGAGGTGGTCGGCCTCGCGGTAGGGAAGGCCGGTGAAGTGGGCGCCGAAGGCGTCCCAGAGCCGGTTCTTCCCCGGCGCGTCGAAGGGCGAGAGCATCTCCGCGATCACCTCGCGCTCGAAGTCCGCGGGATGGGCGGCGATGTAGGCGAAGCGCACGATCGAGAGCGCCTTGCCGCACTTGTTCGGGTGGCGGCGATAGGCGGGGTCGAGGATCAGCCCGCCGATCTCGGTCGGCCCGTCCTCGGTGGAGCGCAGCTGCAGCCGCTCGTGAACGAAGCGCTTGCCGAGCTCGGGGCTGCGCCGCTCCTCGGTCGATACCTCGAGCCAGTAGTAGGGATGCCCGGGCCGCCCGTGCTTGGCGAGGATCATCGAGCTGCCGATCACCCGGCCGGCCTCGGGGTCCTCCATCACGAAGACGTACTCGCGCTCGCGCCAGTCGGCGGGCTCGCCCGCGAACGAGGCGATCGAGCGCTCGACCCGGGCACCCACGAACTCGCGGTCGTTGGGCAGGTTCATCGAGTCGAGGCGGTCGGCCAGGGCGAGCAGGTCGTCGAGGTCTCCCCGTTCGACCGGCCGCAGGATCAGCACGCGAGGCCCTTCTCTTCCGCCACCCGGGCCAGCGCCTTCTCGAGGATGCCGAAGCCGACCTCGAGATCCTCGTCGGTCGTGTTCACCGGGAGCAGCATGCGCACCTTCATCGGCCGGCTGCCCGTACCGAACACCATCAGGCCCTCCTCGAACGCGGCCTGCACCACGGCGCCGGCGATCTCGGGCGAGCCGTCGAACGGCGTGAAGGCCTGCATGGCGCCGATGCCGCTGCGCGCCGCGATCGCCCGGGGCATGCGCTTCTCGATGGACTCGAAGCGGCGATCGACCCGCCGCGCGAGGACGCTCACGCGTCCTTCGGTGCCGAGGTAGCCCTCGTCCTCGAGCTTCTCGATGATGCGCGTGCCCACGGCCATGCCCACGGTCGCCCCGGCGTAGGTGCCCGACACCAGCGGGCCCTTCGGGTTGTAGGCCTTGCGGAAGAGCACGGCACTGCCCTGGAGCGTCTTGCCGACGGTCACGAGGTCCACCCACTCGGCGAGGTCGAAGGTCTGGAAGGCGAAGAGCTCGCCGGTGCGGGCGAAGGTCTGCACCTCGTCCACCCACACCGCGACCTTTGCCTCCCGGCAGCGCTCCATCAGCGCCACGAAGAACTCGCGAGGCGCCGTGTTGAAGCCGCCCTCGCCCTGGATCAGCTCGAAGAGCATGCCGGCCACGAGCCCGGGATGGCGCTTCAGGTGGGCGTCGAGGGCGGCGACGCTCTTCTGCGTCGAGTCGGGGTCGCTCGGGTCGTAGAAGGGGACGTGCAGCACGTTGCCGCGCAGGGGCAGGCCCTGGCGGTACGCCGGCCGATCGGTGAGCTCGGCGAGCGTGGTGGTGCGCCCGGCGAAGGCGTTCTCGAAGACGATGATGCGGTCGGCCGGGGTGTGGCGGTGCAGGATCATCTTGAGCGCGTTCTCGTTCGCGATCGCGCCCGAG
The DNA here is from genome assembly GCA_030065975.1 of Myxococcota bacterium. Classification (GTDB taxonomy): domain Bacteria; phylum Myxococcota_A; class UBA9160; order UBA9160; family UBA6930; genus JASJCN01. The sequence goes on along the minus strand of JASJCN010000150.1, from coordinate 8,806 downwards.
ATCGAGAGCCACACGTGCTTCAGATGGGGTCCGGCGTGGCGCAGCAGCGCCTTCGACATCGAGAGCTCCTCGACGCCCGGCTGCAGATGCCCCTGGAAGACGGTGTCCTGGGCGGCGGCCACCACGGCGGTCTCGAGCAGATCCGGCTCGCTGTGTCCGAAGCCGTACACGCCGATGCCGCCGATGAAGTCGAGCATGGTGGTGCCGTCGGCCAGGTGGACCCGGGCGCCCCGGCCGCTGCCCGAGAGCAGCAGCGGGAAGAACAGCGGCCTGCCACGCAGCCGCTCGAGCTCGCGGATCGCGCGGGCGTAGGCCTTCGGCGCCAGCTCGCGCCGGTCGGTCTCGTCCCGAACGGCCTCGATCAACGCGGCCGCGGCCTCGCGCACGCGCTCGGACGCGCGGAAGTCCAGCGGGTCTCGGCTTCGCCTGGTCATCGAGGGATCCTATCGACCGACCGTCCCAGCGTCTTGGCAACTCTCTGCCACCCCGGGTGGCCTTCGGGCCGGCTCTTGCCCCTCGGGCGCGTGGGAGATCCCACGCACGTGTCGCGCATCGAGAGCAGATGAAGACTCGGCGACGTGGGCAAACCGGCCCATCTCGATCCGCTAGGCTCCGATTCCGTGATGTGGCGCACTCCCGGAGGCCCGGAGGGACGAGGACCCGTCGCACGAGACGGGCAGGACGAGACCGAACCGCCTGAACCGCCCGAGGGAGGAGCCCGGCCCTCCGACGGTGACAGTCCGCTCGAGCCGAGTTCCCGCTCCACGCGACGGCCGATTCGACCGATCCAGAAGACGATGTCCGAGCCCACCGAGACCCGAGCCCCGCGGAAGACCCGCACCAAGGCGCGCACGCCCCGGCGCGACAAGGCCAAGCGCGAGCGCCACCAGAAGCGGAAGGAAGCCCTCGAGGCGGCCATTCCCTATCTGGGCGTGGTGCGCGCGCCGACGCTCCCGAAGGCGGGCCGCGGCATCGGGCGCAGCTTCAAGGTCGCGTCGTACAACGTGCACCGGTGGACGGGCGCCAACGGCGTGAGCAAGCCCGACCCGGCTCGCGCCGGCTACGTGATCGCCGAGCTCGACTCGGACATCGTGGCCCTGCAGGAGGTCCTCCGGCCCTTCGACGAGGAGGATCACCTCGTCGAGCTGGCCGAGTCCCTGCGCATGCACCTGGCCTTCGTCGCGACCCGTGTGCACCGCCGCGGCGAGATCGGCAACGCGATCCTCTCGCGGTGGCCGATCACCAGCGTCTTCAGCCTCGACCTGACGCGCGGACGGCTCGAGCGTCGCTCGGCCGTGGCCGCCCAGTTCAGCGGAGACCACGGCCCCGTCTCGGTCGTCGCCACCCACCTCGCGCTGGTCGATCGCACCCGGGCCCAGCAGGTGCGCGCGATCCTCGAGCATCCCCAGCTCCAGGGCCCGGTGGTGCTGCTCGGCGACATGAACGCCTGGCGGCGCTGCAAGGCGACCCGCACCCTCGACCGGGAGCTCGTCGCCGGCGACGAGGTCACCTGGCCGCGCACCTTCCCGGCGGCCCGTCCGATGCTCGCGCTCGATCGCGTCTACGGCCGGGGGGCCGAGGTCACCTCCCTCGAGGCGCACTCGAGCGCGGCCTCGCGGCGCGCCTCCGACCACCTGCCCGTGGTGGCGAGCGTTCGCCTGTCGGACCCGCCTTCCGAGGCGTCCTCCGACGCGGGCAAGGCGTGAGCCCCGGGAGCCGACGTCGGCTCGGAGCCGCCTGCGTGCTGGCCCTCGCCCTCGCGGCGAGCGGGTGCGCCACGATGCAGGGCACGAGCCTGTACCGCAGCGGGACGGCTGCCCTCGACCGCGGAGACGCGACGGCGGCGGTCGCCGACCTGGAGCAGGCGGCGCGGTTGATTCCCCAGTCATCCCCGGTCTTCAACCACCTGGGGATCGCCTACAAGGAGTCGGGCCGCTACGAGGAAGCCCTGTGGGCCTTCCAGCGCGCCGTGGACCTCGACTGCGACAACCGGGCGGCCGTGGCGAACCTGCAGGCCGCCGAGGCCCACGCTCGGGCCACGACCGCCGCCGGGCGCTAGGGGCCCCGCGGGCGCTCCACCCTCGGGCCGCCTTCTTGCCCTCGGCGCGCGCGTCTCTTAGGGTCGGAAGATGGCCCACGAGCTCGAGCAGAAGGCCCTCGCGGACTACCTCGAGGACCACAACCTCAAGCACACGAAGCAGCGCGAGGCGATCCTCTCGGTGTTCCTCGACGTGTCCGGCCACATCACCAGCGAGGACCTCCACAAGCGGGTCCGCGAGCTGCACCCGGGCATCGGCTACACGACCGTCTACCGGACCATGAAGCTCCTGTGCGAGGCCGGCCTCGCCATGGAGCGGAACTTCGACGACGGCGTCACGCGCTACGAGGTCGAGCACGAGCATCACGACCACCTGGTGTGCACGAGCTGCGGCAAGATCGTCGAGTTCGAGTGCCAGATGATCGAGTCGGCGCAGAACGACATCGTCGAGCGATACGGCTTCCGCCTGCTGCGCCATCGCCACGAGCTCTACGGCCACTGCCCGAGCTGTCAGGCGCGCGACCGCAAGAAGTCGAACGGCGGCTAGCCGCTCGTCGCGGCCCGGGGCTCAGAGCGTCTCGTAGCCCTCGTTCACCCAGGCCTCGAGATCCTCGGGCATGTCCTCGGCCCCCGGGATGTGACGCACGGCGCCCTGGAAGTTGGCGTCGAACATCTCCTGGAAGTGGCCGCGGATGCGGTCCGAGAGCAGGCCGATGGAGTCGAGGGTCGGGATCACGAAGCCGCGGATCGGTCCGGTCCGGCCTCCCGTCTTCTCGAGCACCTGCTGGATCTTCTGACGCTCCTTGAGCAGGGCCTGGAAGGCCTCGCCCGGGTCGACGCCCGCGTCGGCCCAGAGCTTGAGCGCGGTGTCGCGCAGGGCCAGGCCGGCCCGCGAGTCGATCAGCAGGCGAGAGGACTCGAAGGCGAAGTCCTCGATCTCGGCCTTCTTCTCCTCGGAGAGGGTCGGCACCACCTCGTTCAGGTACTTGATGCCGTAGCCCGTATGGCGCGCCTCGTCGCGGGACACGTAGGTCAGGAGCTTCTTCAGCAGCGGCTCCTCGGTGGTGTTGCGCATGTCGCGGAAGGTGTAGAGGGCGAGTCCCTCGGTCACGACCTGCATGCCCACGGCCTTGAGCAGCCAGTCCTCGGCGGACAGCACCGAGTCGAGCAGCTTCTTCAAGCCGGGCGCGATGGGCTGGACGTCACCGAGCTTGCGGATGTACTCGGCGAACACCTCCACGTGGCGGGCCTCGTCCATGGTCTGGGTCGAGGCGTAGAACTTGCCGTCCATGTGGGGCACGGCATTCACGAGCTGGGCCGCCACCATCAGCGCGCCCTGCTCGCCGTGCAGGAAGTTCGAGAGCATGAACGTGGCCGTCGAGCGGGCCACCTGCCAGCGCGTGTCCTTCGGGAGGCTCTGCCAGAACTCCGTCTGCTGGATCGGGATGCCGCCCAGGGAGAACGTGCGCGAGAACGCGTCGCGGTCGATCTCGGTGTCCCACGGCAGGTCCTTCATGGCGATCCACTGGCGATCGAGCGCGTTCGCGTAGAGCGTGCGGATCTGGTCGATCTCGGGCTCGTAGTTCCAGTTGTAGATGGCCTCCATGGCGGCGTGGACGCCGTCGGTCTGGACCGGGTGGGTCTCGGGAAGGGCGGGGGAGGGCGTTCGGGTCGGCTCGGCCATGTCTTCAGTCTCCTAGGGAGGCATCGATCGCATCGAGGACCTCGCTTCGGCGCATGCGCATGAAGCGACGGACGCTGTCCTCGGCAACCTCGGGGTTTCGTTCGCGGATCGCCCGGCTGGCCGATTCGGCGAGCAGGGCCAGGGACTCGGGGTCGGGGCGGATGCGCATGCGCGCGGCGCGGAAGCGCTGCTCGAAGAGCGGGTTCACCGCGCGGCGCGCGAGGCGCAGCACCAGGTTCTGGCTCGCTCCGGCCATGAGGTCGAGGAGCGCCTCCATGCTCCGCACGTAGCGGTCGTCGGGCGTCGTGGGGTCGGCGATGCGCGCGATCAGCTCACAGGCGGCCTCGATCTCCTCGTCACTGGCTCGCTCCACCGCGAGCCGCGTGGCGCCACAGACGAGCAGCTCGTGGGCCTCGAGGAGCTGCTCCATCACCGATCGGTTGAGCCGGCCCTCCACGAAGAGCAGGTGGCGGGCCACGTCGAGGCTCGCCTCCTCGAGCTCGAGCACGATGGCGCCGCCGCCGCGGTGGATGCGCACCAGGCCCATCTGCTCGAGCTTCTTCAGGGCCTCGCGCACCGAGCCCCGGTTGGCGCCCAGCCGGCTCGCGAGATCCCGCTCGCCGGGAAGCCGGTCGCCCGGCGACCAGGTGCCGCCCAGGATCTCGTTGCGCAGCTGCTCGGCGATGGCCTCGTGGCGGGGCGGGCTGTGGGCTTCGCTCTGGGGGGCGGGCACGGCGGTCACGCGGCTACCTCTGGTCGGACCAAAGTGGTCGAACCAGTTTTACCGCTCGTTCAAACTAGGAGCAAGCCTCCCCTCGGGGGGCGGTTCAACCCCCTCGCGCCGGACGTCGATCCAAGCTCCATGGCCAGCGAGCTTTCCTGCCCCATCTGCGACGCCGACGTGCCCCTCTCCGGGGACGAGCGCGCCGGCACCGAAGTCTTCTGCGCCTACTGCCGCGCGCCGCTCACGCTCCGCGCCGGGCGGCGCGACGACGAGTACGAGCTCGAGGACGACTTCTAGTCGGCTGAACGCCGACCCCTACCCGGCCTGCCCGGCGCCTCCGTCGCACACCAGCACCTGTCCCGTGACCAGATCCGAGCCGGTCACGAACGACAGGATCGCGTCTCGCACGTCCTCGGCGGTGCACACCTTGCCCAGCATGGACTTGGCCTCCATGGCGGACTTGATGGCGTCGTAGGCGGGCCCGAGCCCCTGGCGCAGCCACTCGCCGTCGATGAAGCCGGGTGCGACGGCGTTCACGCGGACCGTCGGGGCGAGCACGCGCGCGAGGGTCAGCGTCACGTTGTTGAGCGCGGCCTTGGAGGCGCAGTAGGGGATCGAGCTCCCCGTGCCGTACACCCCGGCCACGCTGGTGACGTTCACCACCTCGCCGCCGCCGTCGGCCTGCAAGGCGTCCTTGGCGGCGCGCGTGCACTGGAAGGGGCCCTTCAGGTTGACGCCCAGGATCTGCTCCCACACGGCGTCGTCCACCTTCTCGAGGTCCGCGTGGGGGATGAAAGTGGTGGTCCCCGCGTTGTTCACCAAGACGTCGAGGCGCCCGAAGGTGTCCACCGCCGTCTTCACCAGGGCGCGCGCGTCGGCGTCCGACGAGACGTCTGCCTGTACGGCCACTCCCTGGACCCCCGCCTCGCGCACGAGCGCCGCGACCTCCTCGGCCTGGTCCGCCGAGCTCGCGTAGTTCACCGCCACGGAACACCCCTGGGCCGCCAGTCCCAGGGCCGTCGCGCGGCCCACGCCACGGCTCCCGCCGGTCACGATCGCCGCCTTGCCTTCCAGCTCCATCTCGCACTCCTTCCGGGCACCCAAGGAGTGGGACGGTAGCCCTCCTCGCGCCCCTCCTGCCCGGCCCGAGGCTCGCGCAGGATCAAGTATTGGCACGCGCTCTGCCAACTCGCTCCAGCGCGAGCTCGCCCCCGGCCGTGCTCGTCCAGGGTGCGCCCGCCCCGCGTGTCGCCTCACGCTACGGCAGGAACTGCCCCGGGCTCGAGAGCTTGCGGGGCAGGTACTCCTCGATCACGTAGTTGAGGCCCCACTTGGCCAGGGCCTGCTGCTCGGCGCGGACGCCCATCTTGAGCAGGTCCTGGATGGCCTTCTGCCAGGGCTTGTGCGCCTGGAAGAAGGGATCGTTCTTGAGCGCGTCGCGGGCGCGCTTCACGTCCACGTCCTGGAGCGGGTGGGTGGGGAGGTCGTACTCGCGGATGTCCGCCGGCGTGACGCCCAGATAGCGCGCCTGGGGCACGCAGAAGAACTGCGAGAGGTGCGCGGCGTTGCCCGAGCCGACCTTCAGCGTGCGGTAGATGTTGGAGATTCCGTAGGGGTCGCAGTCGACGAAGGCGTAGACGGGGATCTTGCGCTCGTCGGAGAGCTTGCGCACGAAGCGCCGGCAGGCGCGCGAGGGCACGCCGCCCATGGAGACGAGGATGCAGTTGGCGCTCTGCCAGAACTTGTGGTTCTGGAGCCGCTGGAACACGCCGCCGGTCTCGATCACCAGCACGAATTCGGCGTCGGTCTCGAAGGAGAGGTGCTCCACCGAGGAGGGGATCGAGTACGCGCCGGAGCCGAAGCCGGTGCAGTCGATGCGCACCACCTCGCCGGTGTCGCGATCGGGATCGAGCACGATCAGCTGGCCCGCCACCGATCCGTTGCTGGCCTCGTCGGGGATGAAGCGCAGCTGCTCGCGGGAGACGCCGTCCACCGAGAACATCGCCTCGATGTCGTCCATCACCGCGTCGCTCTCCGGCTGCTCGTTGAAGCGGGCCTCCTCCCAGTTCTTGCTCTGGTAGTAGGCGTCTCGCTTGGTGGCGAAGTCGTTGCCCTCCACCAGCTCCTTCGAGAGCCCCATCATGCGCAGGGTCTGGGCGAAGTTCTTCACCGTGTTGACGGTGAGGGTGCGGGTCTTCTTCTGGCGGCCGATCTCGAAGTAGCCGCGCTTCTGCGAGTAGGAGACGTTCTTGAGCGAGCGGATCGGGAAGTGGAGGTCGGGCTTGCCCTTGCGGCTGATGCGCTGATGCACGCCCTGGGCCGTCTTCTGGATCGCGGCGACGGTGATGGCGTTCATCTTCTCGGCCTTCTTGCGCACCTCGGCGGCGCGCTTCTGGACGTCCGCTTCGGAGGCGGGGGCCTTCTTCCGGGCCGCGGCCTTCTTCTTCGCGGGCGCCTTCTTGCGCGCTGCCGCCTTCTTCGTGGCGGCCTTCTTCGTCGTCGCCTTCTTGCGCCCGGTGGCCTTCCGGGTGGCGGCCTTCTTCTTCGCGGGAGTCTTCTTGCGTGCGGTCATGCTCTCCCTCAGTGCTTGCGGCTGCGCTCGAGCACGTCGGTCAGGTTGTGGACGACCTTGTCGCGCGCCTTCTCGTCGAAGCCGAGGATGTGCTGCAGGCCGACGGCGACCTGGGGGATGTACTTCTCGATGTAGGCGCGCTTCTTCGCTTCGTCGGCCTCGCGGCGCCGCTTGCGGATGTGGGTCGCCACGCGGCGGCCGCACTCCTGCAGCCCGAGCCGGATCTCCTTGATGATCTCCGGGTAGTGGGCGATCGCCTCCTTGCTCTCGGAGGTGAAGGGGACCCACACGCTCGCGATGTGCACCATGATCAGCATCGGTCCCACCGGGAGCGCGCCTCGCGGCTGCTGCATCTGGTACGACTTCCAGTCGGTGCTGGTCACCGCCTTGGTGATGGCGCAGGCGCCCTGCTGGTACTGCAGCGGGACGCGATTCGCGTAGCGGAAGAGCGTGGCGGAGTCGTCGGCGGAGAGATCCCCGCCGAAGGCGAGTCCGGCCTCGATCAGGAACGGGTTGCCCCGGTAGACCGCCGGGCGCCGCGTCACCGTGGCATAGAAGTCCGCGGCGACCTCCGCACGCAGCGCGCGCTCGATCAGCTCCTCGCCGATGGGCGCGATGCAGTCCGTCGGCGGCGCCATGATCTTCGTCTTCTGGATCGCCTTGTGGATCCGCTCGGCCTCGTCGCGCGTGATCTCCGAGGGGCGCCGGTTGGTCTTCACGCCCGCCGTCTCGCAGATCTGGTCGGCCGTCCGCCCCGACACCCGGGCGAAGTCGTTCTGCAGGCAGCTGCGAAGATTCCGGGACTGGGTGTCGCGGAACATCTGCATCAGCACGCCGAGCTCGACGCCGTAGGGGTGGGGCTTGATCTCGGCGGTCTCGGGCGGGAGCTCCTCGGTCACCCGCGGCAGGGTGACGAGGCCGTCCTTCTCCTTCACGTTGGGCGGCAGGAACTCGATCTGGGCGTGGGGGTTGGCCAGCGAGATCTGCCGCACGTAGGCCTCGATCGAGTGCTGGCCGCCGCGGTAGCCGCCCTCGAGCTCGATCTCGACGCGCGTCCCGTGGGCGGGCTCCCACTCGACCTCGGTGTCCTTCTTGACCTTGGGCTCGTTGGTGCGGGTGTCGATCACCAGCTCGAAGAGGTGGGCCGGCTTCCTCGGGCCCGTTCGCGTGACGATGCGGATGGGCTTTCCCGTGGTGAGCAGGCCGTACATGCCCGCCGCGCTGATCCCGATCCCCTGCTGGCCCCGGCTCTGGCGCAGGCGGTGGAACTTCGAGCCGTAGAGCAGGCGGCCGAAGATCTTCGGCACCTGGGCCTTCACGATGCCCGGGCCGTTGTCCTGGATCACCACCTTGAAGCGGGTCTCGCCGAGCTGCGAGATCTCGACGCGGACGTCCGGCGCGATGCCGGCCTCCTCACAGGCGTCGAGGGAGTTGTCGACGCCCTCCTTCACCGTGGTGAGCAGTGCCTTGCTCGGGTTGTCGAAGCCCAGCAGGTGGCGGTTCTTGGCGAAGAACTCGGAGACGGAGATGTCCCGCTGGCGCTTCGCCATGTCGCCGGCGGTGGCCCGCTCCCGGGGCGCCTTGGCCCTCCGCGGCGCGGCCTTCTTGGGAGCCCCGGTCTTGGCGGCCTTCTTCCGGGCCGCCTTCTTGCGAGCCGGCTTCGCCGTCTTCTTCTTGCTGGCGGCGGAACTCGTCTTCTTGCGCGCGCTGCTCATCCCCGACACCCCCCGACGGTGCAGGGGAATCATCACGGTCCGGCGCCCGGGGGGCAAGAACCCCCCGGTCCGG